>SVLH01000031.1 GCA_015068025.1 Oscillospiraceae bacterium
GCTGACCTCTGCACCGCAGGCGGGGCACTTCCAGCCTGCCGCGGCAGGCTTGGGTTCGGGCTTCTTACTGCCGCACTCGGGGCAGAACTTGCCGGTGGCAACTGCGCCGCAGGCGCAGGTCCAGCCTTTGGCGGCAGGGGCAGCAGGTGCCGGTGCGGGCTGGTACTGCTGCTGCATGGCCTGCTGCTGGGCGCCCATCTGGAACAGGTTGGCTGCGGAAGCGCCGCCTGCCGCACCTGCCATGTTCATGCCCATAAAGGCCATAGTGGGGCCGCCTGCAGAGGTATTGGCTGCAGCAGTCTCGATACCGGTAGCCTGGGCGGCCGCCACACGGGCGCCTGCCAGAGTGGCGTCGGAATAGAACAGGGATTCCTGCATCTGGCGGATCTTAGCCTCGGATTCCTCGTCGGGTCGGATAGAGGAGATGCCGAAGGACACGATCTCCATGCCGCGGAGGTCACGCCACTTTCTGCTCAGAATCTCGTTCAGCTCATCGCCCAGTTCCATGGTGTGCATGGTCAGGTCGGAATAGATGATACCCTGCTGAGCAATCTTGCCGAAAGCAGGAGACAGAGCGGTCAGCAGTTCGGTGCGCATCTGGCTGCCCAGCTGATCCACCGTATAGGCCTGCTCCACATTGCCGCAGACGTTGGTATAGAACAGCAGCGGGTTGCTGAGGCGGAAGCTGTACTCACCGAAGCAGCGGATGCCGATGGTCAAAGTACGGGATACGCTGCGGTCGATCAGCGCCGTGATGGAGATGGGAGCCGGCGTGCCGTACTTGTTGCCGGGCAGTTCCTTGGTATTGAAATAGTACACTCTCTGATCCTTGGGGGCTTCGCCGCCGAAGGTGAAGCGCTTGCCCACGTTCTGGAAGATAGCCTTCACATTGTCACCCAGATCACCGGTGAAGATGGAGGGCTCGGTGGACATATCGTATGTATATTCGCCGGGTTCGGCGCAGACGTCCACAACCTTACCCTGCTCGACGATCAGCATACACTGACCGTCCGCAACCGCGATGATGGAGCCGTTGGAAATCACGTTGTCAGAACCCTTGGTGTTGGAGGATCGGCCGGATGCCCGCTTCTGGCCCTTTACCGCCAGCACATTGGCAGGCAACGATTCACAGTAAAAATACTCTTTCCACTGGTCGGCAAGAACACCACCGGCGGAACCCAATGCAGCTTTAATCAGACCCATACTAATTTTCTCCTTTCAAAAATCAGGATTTCTGAATCCATTATAGACAATTTTCACCATTTGTCCATATGCATTCTCCTTGTCCTTGCATTTCTTCCCGCAATCCGATATACTATTATCAATTAAGGATTCCCCACACAAAGGAGTGCCATATGCGCAGCTACGATTCGTTTGTTACAGAAGTTCGGAAAAAGGTATTCACCGAAGTGGCCCGTCTTGCCTATGAAGGCGGCGACTACGGTCGAAAGATTGCCGATATCCCCTATAATATTGTCCCCGGCGAGGTAGCCTCCCACCGGGAGAGCATTTTCCTGGAGCGTGCCATTGCCGGTGAGCGGGTGCGTCTTGCCATGGGACTGCCCCTGCGGCCCGTCCATGAGCATCGGGCCCTGGCAGAAGGTGTGGAGGAGAGCGCTATCGCCGAAAAGTATTACGACCCTCCTCTGATCAATATTATCAACTATGCCTGCAACGCATGTCCCACCAAGGAAATGCATGTCACAGAGTTGTGTCAGGGCTGTCTGAGCCGCAGCTGCAAGCATGTGTGCCCTAAGGGTGCTGTTTCCATCGTCCACGGCAAATCGGTCATCGACCAGGAAAAATGCATCCACTGCGGCAAATGCGTGGATGTCTGCCCCTACCACGCCATTGTCAAGCTGGAGCGACCCTGTGCCGTAGCCTGCGGCATGGATGCCATCGGCTCCGATGAGCACGGACGCGCCAAGATCAACTATGACAAGTGCGTCTCCTGCGGTCAGTGTCTGGTCAGCTGTCCTTTTGGCGCCATCGTCGACAAGGGGCAGATCTTCCAGCTGATCCATGCCATCAAGAAGGGCTACAAGGTCTACGCCATCGTGGCCCCCGCGTTTGTGGGCCAGTTCGGTGACCTGCTGACGCCGGAAAAGCTCACCGCCGCCATGAAGATTCTGGGCTTTGAATCGGTCATCGAAGTGGCTGCCGGTGCTGATCTGTGTACCATCGGTGAAGCCCATGAATATCTGGAGCGAATCCCCGGCAAGGACACCTACATGGGCACCTCCTGCTGCCCCGCATGGATCTCCATGGTGGAGACTCTGTTCCCTGACCAGTTCGATCACATCTCCATGACTCTGACGCCCATGGTGCTGACTGCCCGCATGGTGAAAAAGGCCCATCCCGATGCCAAGGTCTGTTTCGTAGGTCCCTGTGCCGCCAAGAAGCTGGAAGCCAGCCGTGAACATATCCGCAGTGATGTGGACTTTGTGCTGACCTTTGAAGAACTGCAGGGCATGTTTGAAGCCAAAAATGTCTGGTATGCTGATGTAGAGGGCAACGACCCCTTGGACAAAGCTTCTGCCGAGGGCCGCGGATTTGCCGTCAGCGGCGGCGTGGCCTCCGCAGTGCAGAAGGTGGTGCACGAAATGGCGCCGGATGTGGAAATAAAGATTCAGGGTGCGGAAGGTCTGCGGGAGTGCCGCAAAATGATGACCCTGGCCAAGGCCGGCAAGCTCAACGGCTATCTGCTGGAAGGCATGGCCTGCCCCGGCGGCTGTGTGGCAGGCGCCGGCACCATCCGCCCCGTGAAGAAGGCCACTGCCCTCGTGGCACAGTATAAAAAGGATGCCCCTCTCAAGAGCCCCACGGAATCCAAATTCGCCGAATGGGCCGATAAGCTGGATTAAACAAGAAAACCTGCCCAGTGTTGGGCAGGTTTTCTTACGCCTTGCGGCAATTTTCTTATTCTGCTGCGGGTTCTTCCGCTACTTCCGCTTCGGGCTCGCCCAGATCGGCAAAATCGGCAGTTTCTTCTTCGGTGTAGACGATGGCTTCTTCCGCTTCTTCCACGGCTTCGCCTTCGAACTCTTCCAGTTCTTCCTCGTACTGCGCTTTCTTGCAGGGGCACTTAGCCAACAGCTTATCCCAAAAAACGATGACCAGAACCACGGCGCTGACAACAGCGGCGACGGCGGCGATCAGAACGGCGAGCTTGGTACCTTTTTTCATTGCACACACCTCCGGTACATATTACTCTTTTATCCTATCCTAAAATCAAGAAAATGACAAGGAAAAATCAGAAAATTTTACATATTTTTCAAATCCGATGGATAAAATCCGCTTTTCTCGCCTTGGCAGGTGCAGGTTTCTCCGCCGCATAGCCCAGAATACAGTGGCCCACGCCGAGAAACCGCTCCGGGATTCCCCATTTTTTCAGCAGCGCTTTGCCCTCAGGCGAATCAAATTCCTGACGGGCCCGGTGGATCCAGCAAGAAGCAGCGCCGACAGACTCCGCCGCCAGCATCATATTGCCCAGCACCAGAGCGCCATCCTCCAGCCATGTCATAGCATCCCCATCGGCCAGAATGACACAGACGGTGGGCGCGCCGTAAAAGGGGTCGGAGGTTACGCCCATGATTTCCGCATTCATGCGGCGGAGCTGGGCAATAGTCTCCGGATCCTGCACCACCACGATCTTCACAGGCTGCAGACCACGGCCTGTGGCGGCATACATACCGGCCTGCAGAATTTGCTGCAGGTCTTCTTCCTTGATCTGCTCCGCCTTGTAACTGCGGCAGCTTCTGCGGTTGATCAGAGTTTGCATCGTCTCGTTCATGGTTATCCCTCCATATTTTAAAGATACCCGTAAAGCCCGCGGACAGAGACTTCTCCAGTAAACACCGTTTCCTTTGTTCCGTCTGTCAACGTCACCAACAGGGCGCCGTTTTCATCCATCCCATCTACATGGGCATACCGGATGGTATCGCCTCGGATCAGCTGCACATCCTTTCCGATGGTCAGGCAATGCCGGGCATAGTCCGCCATCCAGCGGGACGGTGCATCCAAAAAGCCGTCAGCCGCCAGCTGCACCTGGCGAATCAATTCCGCCGTCACCGCTGCCCGATCCACAGCCTTTCCCAGTGATTGAGACAAAGAAATGGCGACTTCCTGCAGCTCCGGCGGAAAATCTTCGGTCTGCTGATTGCAGTTGATTCCAATTCCCACCACCACAAAGCCTGCACCCAGTTCCGTCAGAATGCCGCAGAGCTTTCTGCCGTCCAGTACCAGATCATTGATCCATTTGATAGCAGGCTGCAGGCCCGTCGCAGACACCACGGCCCGTCTTGCCGCCTCCGCCATGACCGGCGTCAGCATCATCAGCCGCTCCGGCATCATATCATAGCGCAAAATCACAGAACAGTAGACACCCAGGCCCGCCGGAGAGGAGAAAGATCTGCCCAATCGGCCTCTGCCGCCGGTCTGCCGGTCCGCCAACACCACGGCGCCATGGGGCGCGCCTTGGGATGCCAGCTTTTTTGCATAGGTGTTGGTGGAATCCACCGACTCCAGCAGAGTGATCCGGTCCACCCATGGATGACCGGAGAGACACGACTGAATGGCACGGAACATGGGATCTTCCTTTCCTGTGGATATGATAAAACATAGACTTTGAAGCATGTGCAGATTGCCGCGGACAGTCTGCCTTCCTGCCCCATGTGTGGGATACTTGCATTTTCAGGGGTTTCCTGTTATACTCCAATCAATTCCATCGGAGGAGTTTCATGAGAAAAACAACAAAAATGATACTATCCGCCCTGTTTGCCGCCCTGACGGCGTTGGGTGCTTTTCTGCAAATCCCAACATTTGGCTCTGCTTTTACCCTGCAGATTCTGTTTACGGGCATGGCAGGCTGCCTGCTGGGCCGTCGATGGGGTGCTGTTTCCCAGCTTATCTATGTGCTGCTGGGCATAGCCGGTCTGCCCATTTTCACCGGCGGCGGCGGTCCCGGGGCTCTGATCCATCCCACCGGCGGCTTCCTCATCGGCATGATCGGCATGGCCTGGATCTGCGGCTGGATCACGGAGAAATGGGGCAGCAGCTTCTCCGTCGCCTGCCTGGCCTGCAGCGCAGGACTTGCGGCGCTGTATCTTCTGGGGCTGCCCTGGATGCACTTGGTCATGACCGTGTATCACAAATCCTGGACATTGCGTACCACTCTGGTCAGCGGTATGCTCCTGTTTCTGCCATGGGATCTGGTGAAAATCGCCGTCACTGCACTGCTCTGTGCCAGACTGCGGCCCGCACTGTATCATACTTCATTGTAGTGCCAACAGCAGGGATTGTCAACGCAGGTTGAATTACCCGATATTTTGTGATATAATAATGATCTAAAGGCTTTCAGAGCAGAACGGAGGTCCCACATGGAGAAATTGTACCGCTATTTTCCCCTGAGCGACAGCGTTCATCCCGGCGATTTGAGAACCGCTGTCATTTCTGTGCTCATCTATCTGGCTGCCTGCGCAGTGATGGGTGTGCTGCAGGCCATTCTGGGATGGATTCCGATTGTAGGCGGCCTGATCCGGCTGATACTGTCAATACTTGGGCTGTATGGCGTAGCCGGAATCATTTTATCCATTCTGAAATATTTCCGATCTTAAGGAGAAAGGAGCATGGGGATGGAACATCCACACCACCATGTGCATGACCATGAACACGACCATGATTACCTCCACAGTCACGACATCCCTCACAGCCACGACCACAGCCATCCCCATGTCCATGAAAACACCAGAGCAGTGGTGAATCGGCTGGCACGGCTGATCGGTCATCTGGAAAGTGTGAAAAAAATGGTGGAGGACGGTCGGGACTGCAGCGAAGTGCTGGTGCAGCTGGCAGCGGTCAAATCCGCTATCAACAATGTGAGCAAGGTGATCCTGCAGGATCACATCCGCCACTGCATCGTAGATGCCGCCAGAGATAACGACCAGCAGGCACTGGACGATCTCTGTTCCGCCATCGACAAATTTATAAAGTAAAAAAATCCGTCAACAACTGTTTGTTGACGGATTTTTCTTACTCTTCCGGGGCGATCCGTTCCAACAGAGCAACGGTCAGCTCTTCCTGGTTGGCTCGGCAGAAAATCCGGAAGTTGCCTTGCCTGGTACACAGCAGCAGGAATTTTTCCTGGCCGCGCCGCTTATAGCGGTGTACCTCAACCAGGTCTTCGAAGGGAATCTCAAAGGGAATGGTGCGGATGCCGATTCCCGTCTCCGCCATGCCTGCGACGGCGTTCTCGTAGACTGCACCAAAGGACTCCGGCTGACAGTAATTCACAATGCCGCTGCCGCCAAGCAGGGCAGCAATGATCAACGAAAAGATCAAAACGTGCAGCGGCGCCGTCAGGTTGTTCAATATCAAAACCGCAGCCACCAGAAGGCTGCCCACCATCGTAGCCAGCTTGATGCGGTGGGCTTCCTTGGGCGATTCGGTGGTGACGATCAGTTTACCACGTTCCATGATGGTCTCCTTTAAGAAAAGCCGCCCGTCCACCAGACGATGGGCAGGCGGCTGAGATAGGAATATGTGCTTATGCCAGCTTCTGCTCCAGGGCAGCCAGCTTCAGGCAGGTGCAGAATACGTCCATTGCAGCTTCCAGTTCTGCCACGGGAGGCAGGCTGGGAGCGATACGGATGTTGGAGTCCTGCGGATCCTTGCCATAGGGGAAGGTAGCGCCTGCACCGGTCATGACCACGCCGGCTTCCTTGCACAGAGCCAGAGTCCGCTTAGCCAGACCGGGAGCGGTATTGACGGAGACGAAGTAGCCGCCCTTGGGCTTCTGCCAGGAGGCGATCTCCAGAGGCTCAATCTCCTTGCCCAGCCAATCCAGCACGCACTGGAATTTGGGCTTCAGGATGGCAGCATGCTTCTTCATCAGAGCCAGCGTGTTTTCCTTGTCCTTCAGGTACTTCACATGACGCAGGGCGTTGACCTTGTCATAGGAGATGGTCTGGATGGTCAGCAGCTTTTCCATGTACTTCTGGTTATCCACGGAGGTAGCCATGACGGACACGCCGGCACCGGGCAGGGTGACCTTGGAGGTGGAAGCGAACTCGAAGACCATATCGGGGTTGCCGGCTTCGCGGCACAGAGTCAGGATATCGTCGAAGGGCTGGAAGTCGCCGTCGAACTCATGGATGCAGTAGGCGTTATCCCACATGAGCAGGAAGTCGGGCGCAGCGGCTTTCAGACCGGCGATACGGCGGATAGTCTCATCGGAATAGACGATGCCATCGGGATTGGAGTACTTGGGCACACACCACATGCCCTTGACAGTGGGATCCTTCACCAGATCCTCCACCAGATCCATATCGGGGCCGGTAGGAGTCATGGGAATGGTGATCATTTCCACGCCGAAGGACTCGGTGATCTTGAAGTGACGGTCATAGCCGGGGGCGGGACACAGGAACTTGACCTTCTCTTCCTTGCACCAGGGCTTCTCGGAATGCAGCAGGCCGTGGGTATGGGCCTTGGCAATGGTATCATACATCAGAGTCAGGGAGGCGTTGCCGCCGATAAAGCATTCCTCCGGCTTGCAGCCCAGCAGCTCCGCAAAGAGCTTCTTGGCGGCATTGATGCCGGACAGTTCGCCATAATTACGGACATCCAGTCCATCCACAACGCAGTCTTCGGGAGTCTGCAGCACAGTGAGAATATCGCTGACCAGATCCAGCTGTTCTTTGCCGGGCTTGCCGCGGGCCATATTCAGTTTCAGGGCCTTGGCCTTCAAATCATCAAAATGAGTCTTCACCAGAGTGTATTCTGCCTTCAGTTCGTCGGCAGTACGGGCTGCGTAAGCAGTGTTCATGGGAACCTCTTCCTTTCTTTTTTGAAGTACAATTTATTATAGCACATTCCGTCTAAAAAGCTATGCGGCATAATGACTATAAATTCCACTCTGTTGTTGAACGGTTTCCCAGAAGAATTGTGTTGATTTCTGTCGCAACCGTGGTATAATGAACAGAAGAGAAAGAAAGGAGTGTGTAAAGATGTTTGTTTTTCACTTTATGCACGCCGCTGTTTCTTCCGTGGGTCAGACCCATATTCTTTTTTGAACCAAGTTATTGGTTCTTTTTTTCTGCCCGCGGAAAAATGAGAAAGGAGTATTTCCATGTCCAATAACAACATCCCTGAAAACGGCATCTATGATGCCAGACAGCTGGGCGGCTCCAGAATGCTGGTCCTGGGCCTGCAGCACATGTTCGCCATGTTCGGCGCCACCGTGCTGGTTCCGACCCTCACCGGTCTGAGCGTCTCCGCCACATTGCTGTTCGCCGGCCTCGGCACCCTGCTGTTCCACTTCCTGGCCAAGGGCAAGGTCCCCGCATTTCTGGGCTCTTCCTTCGTTTTCCTGGCCGGTTATTTTGCCATTGCCCCCAATGGTGAGAGAGCCTTGCTGCCCTACGCCTGCTTCGGCGTGGCCTGCGCCGGCCTGCTGTATGTGGTTCTGGCCGCCCTGTTCAAGGCCTTCGGTATCAAGAAGGTCATGAAGTTCTTCCCGCCCATCGTCACCGGTCCCATCATCATTGCCATCGGTCTGAGCCTCTCCGGTTCCGCCATTACCAACTGTGCCACCAACTGGGGGATCGCGGTTGTGGCAATCCTCGTGATTCTGGTCACCAACATCTGGGGCAAAGGCATGATCAAAATCGTTCCCATCCTGCTGGGCGTTGTGGCATCCTACCTGGTTGCTGCCATCAGCGGCAATGTGGACTTCACGGCTGTGAAGGACGCCGCATGGCTCGGTCTGCCTTTCGCATGGCAGGATACCGTCTTCGGTCTGTTCTCCGGTGAAGTGGATACCGGCCTGCTGATCACCTCCGTGATCACCATTGCCCCCCTGTCCATCGCCACCATGACGGAGCATATCGGCGATATGTGCGCCATCTCCTCCACCTGCGAGCGGAACTATCTGGAAGATCCCGGTTTCCACCGCACCCTGCTGGGTGACGGCCTGGCAACTGCTCTGGCTTCCCTGTTCGGCGCTCCCGCCAACACCACCTATGGCGAAAACACCGGCGTTCTGGCCCTGAGCAAGGTCTATGACCCCCGCGTTATCCGCATCGCCGCCTACTTCGCCATCGTGTTCTCCTTCTGCCCCAAGTTCGCCGCTCTGATCTCCGCCATGCCCGCTGCCACCATTGGCGGCGTCAGTCTGGTTCTCTATGGTATGATCTCCGCTGTCGGCGTCCGTAACGTGGTCGAGAACAAGGTCGACTTCACCAACACCCGCAACGTCATCATCGCCGCGCTGATCTTGGTGCTCGGTATCGGCGTCAGTTACAGCGGCAACATCACCATCCCCATCGGCAACGTGACCTTCACTTTGACCGGTCTGGCTGTGGCTGCCATCGTGGGCATCGTGCTGAACGCTGTTCTGCCCGGCAAGGACTATGAGTTCGGTAAAGATCCGCAGGGTGACACCTCTGTCAACTTCCA
>SVLH01000032.1 GCA_015068025.1 Oscillospiraceae bacterium
GCCGTCAGCGACCTGCGGCTGCCCTGCGTGTACGAAACGGCGCAGCCCAACCTCACCACGCCGGAGACGATCACCGTTCTGGGCCACGCCTTCCCCGTTCTGGACTGCGCGCTGGACAGCATCGCCCGGTTCAAGGCCGGAGACCGTGTCGTCCTCCTGCTCACCGCAGACGGCAAGGTGGCCGGTATGGCCGCCCCCAGTCAGGCCCTCTCCTCCACGGCCATCGGCCTTGCCGATGCTTCCGGCGTATGGATCGACCTGCCTGACGGGACCCGGATCGAACTGCAAGGCAGTGTTGCCGAACGGCATCAAAACCGCGTGGTCGCCGTTTCCGCAGAAAATGGCGGAAAACTGACGACCAGAAGCATCGGCAACTCCGCTGTTCCCGGCGCGTTCCGCATCGCCGATATGACGCTGGGACAGTACAAGGTTTCCGCCGCCGTCAGGGTCTATGAGCAGACCGGCAGCAGCGCGATGGTGCCCGTCAGTCTGCACACGCTGGAATCCGGCGCGATCCCGAAGGAAAAGATCTCCGCCTACCATCTGGGCGCCTCCGGGCTGGTGGAACTGATCGTGCTGGACGCCGTCACCGGCGACGCCTACACCTACGGCATTCTGGAAGCAGGCAGCGCAGACCACAGTCTGGGCGGACTGTCCGCCAGCAACACCACCGTGCGCGTGAAAACCGGCGCAGCAACCTCTCCCACCGCCATTGCGGCCTGTTCCTTCCGGGACGGCGCCTTCGGCGGTATGGCTGTGGGGACCCGGGAGATCGGCGGCGTCAAGGTCGCGGCCGACGTGGTGGAACTGACCGCCGTTTCCGGCGTCAGACGCACGGACTTCTTTGAAGCGGACGGCGTATGGTACGTTTCCGCCGGCGGCTCCGTCTATCCGGTCTCCCCGGAAGTGGAGGGCTACATTGCCGCCACCGGAAGCTGGTTCACCCAGACGGAGGACCGTCTGGCCGCCATTCGCGCCTACTCTGACAACCTGACGATCCATCTGGACCCCATCGGTCACAGAGTCCGCATCATCTCTGTGGACTGATCCTTTCTGCCATATCACAAAAGCACACCACCAACGAGAGTCGGTGGTGTGCTTTACTATTTTACACTTTATAATGAATGATCGTAATCTAATTATTGAAAAGACAGCGTCAGCAAATGATCGTTCTCCCTAGACATATGAAGGTCAGGATATTCTGCCGCCACTTTGGAAGATATGGCAGTTAATGTCTTTCCCAAATCCTGATTCATTGCCTCATAGACCATACCTGTTCCCTCAAATTCCAAATACCGTCCATCAATATATTCACAGTCATCAATATCCCAAAAATTTCCCTGCATACAATCCGTACCATAGAAATCAAGGATCATTTGGTCTGCCGCTTGTTGTTTCATACGATATAATTCAACGGTGTCGATATCGTTACAACGGATCTCAATATCACGCTTGGCCCGAGAAATCGCCGCTCTCAAACTGTCCGCAGCCTCGGAAGCATCTTGACCATCAATTTTGAAAATTTTGGTATATGCTTTTATCTCCACGCCAAAATCAACACGCTTCCACGATAAAAACACGCCGGTACTGTCAATCTCGTGATGCTTCGAGAGCGAGTAAAAACAGTGCAAAAAGTCAAAAATACCGAGAACCTCCGCAGCAACCGACTGATTGTTCTTCGTTTCACTGGTTTCCTTTTCAGCAGGCCGCATAGCATATAGTATAACAACTACGACAACAATGATTACGAGCCACATATGCACATCTCCTATTATCTATCGTATTTTTCAATTAAATCATTCGTGCGTTTTCTGTCCGGCTCAAATTTACTGCACGCATCTTCATCGGCTCTCACAGATCGATTGTAGCGAGTGCATTTAAATGTGGTGGTGTACAGCGCAGTATAACTATCTGTCAAATCGCAATTTTTGCAGCTTCCGCAACATCCCACATAACTTTTCTTCGCCATATGATCCCCCCCCTTTTTTAATTTGCACCTAAATAGGTGCAAATTCATAATAACATTGTTAGAAAATCGTGTCAAGACTCCTGTTCTAATATAAGTGCAAAGGATACTTGATAATGAATAAACAAATCGAAACCCAAGTAGGCCACAATATTCGCAAAATTCGAGAGGCCTGCGGTATGACGCAGGATACATTGGCAGCCAAACTCCAACTAAACGGATGCGATATTACAAGAAGCGCAATCGCAAAAATCGAAGTAGGACAGCGCCATTTATATCCGGACGAAATCATACTGATCCGCCAGATCCTGAATGCTTCTTTTGATGATATTTTTAATATATAAAAAATCAGGGTGTGCTTTGTAAAGGATAAAATCTTCCTTTACAGGGCACACCCTGTCAACAGCCTTCTTATTTCGTTTCCGTCCTCTCGGCGGGCGGTTCCCCGACAGGCTGCGCGTCCGTCCACTTGGAGGCGGGGATCTTCCGGTCGGTCAGCTTCTGCTTCACATAGCCGCGGAACAGGGCATAGGCCACGGAGCAAACGGGGATGAACAACAGCATACCCGCCACGCCCATCAGCCTGCCGCCCAGCATCACGGCCGCCAGCACCCAGATGGACGGCAGTCCCACGGAGTTTCCCACCACATGGGGATAGATGAGGTTGCCCTCGATCTGCTGCAAAATCAGGAACATCACGATGAACAGCAGCGCCTTCCACGGGTCGGTGATGGCAATGAGCAGCGCGCCCACTCCGCAGCCGATGAAAGCACCCACGATGGGGATCAGCGCCGTCAGGGCGATGAGCACGCCCACAAGCAGCGCATAGGGCATGCGGAAGATGGTCATGGCCACCACGAACATGGCGCCCAGAATACAGGCCTCCAGGCACTGGCCGGAGAGGAAGCCGGAGAAGGTACGGTCAGACAGCCGGAGGATCTCCCTGACGCGATCCGCCGCGCGCTCCGGCAGCAGGGCATAGAGCACCTGCAGGCCCTGCACTGCCAGCCGTTCCTTTTGCAGCAGGATGTAAAACGCAAATACCAGCGCGATTACAAAGGTACTCAATCCGCTGACCACATCGCCGATGAATCCGCCGCCGGTGGTCAGCAGTCCGCCGCCCCATGTCCGCACCAGCTGCAGCAGGTTCTGGGACACGGCCTTCCACTCAATATCAAGGTCGATGATGAAGGCCTCCACCAGAGGAAGAAGTTCTTTCAGCTCCAGCAGCCACGCCTGCATCCGCTCTGCCGCCGCGGGGATCTGATCCACCACAGACATCACGGCTTCCGTCATGCCGGGCAGGATCACATTGAATGCCAGACCAATGACTGCGCCGACGGCAAGCAGCGTCAAAATCAGCGCCAGCGGCCGGCGAACGCGGTCCATATCCCGCCGCTTGGGAAACAGCCACCGCTCGATGGAGCGCATGGGCACGTTCAGGATGAAGGCAACCACGCCGCCCACCAGAAACGGCGAGAGCAGGTTCACCGTCCATTGGAGCGCCGCTGCCACGGTGCCCAGATGCTGCAGCAGGCAGTAAAATGCCACGCCGCCGCAGACCACCAGCAGCAATCCCTTGATCTTTTCTTTCTTCCATTCCATAGGACACGCCGCCTCCTTCCCTGTCGGTTTTGTCTTATCCCTTGCGGCACTTCTCCGCCAGATGGAGATAGCCGGCGGCAGATTCCCGGTTGCCCTCGATCTCGGCCTCGGTCAGGGCGCGGACGATCTTGGCGGGGCTGCCCAGCAGCATGGAGCCGTCGGGAGCGTCCATCTTGCCGGTGACCAGCGCGCCGGCACCCACGATGCAGTTGTTTCCGATCCTGGCGCCGTTGAGCACCACGGCGCCCATGCCGATGAGCACGTTGTCACCCACGGTGCAGCCGTGGACGATGGCGTTGTGGCCGATGGTGCAGCCGGCGCCCACCTTCGTCTCCTCGTGGAGGATGGCTCCGTCCTGAATGTTGGTGTTCTCGCCCACGGTGATGGCGCCCTCGTCGCCGCGCAGCACCGCGTTATACCAGACGCTCACACCCTTGGCAAGGGTCACGTCGCCTACCACCGCCGCGCCGTCGCAGATCAGAATTTCATCGTCCGTCTTTTTCAGATTGTAAGCCATAGCGTATGTCCTCTCTCTTTCTTATTTTCAGATGGCGAAGTTGCCATCCACGAATACGGGGATCTCTCTGCCGTCACGGGTCTTGCCCACGATGGACAGATCCGGCGTGCCAATCATGAAGTCCACGTGGGTGATGGAGTCGTTGAGTCCCTTGGCCTTCAGTTCCTCCTTGTTCATCTCCCGGCCGCCCTCGATGCAGGGGTACGCCTCGCCGAAGGCCAGATGGCAGGCGGCGTTTTCATCAAACAGCGTGTTGTAGAACAAAATCTTCTGGTTGGAGATGGGGCTGTCGTAAGGCACCAGCGCCACCTCGCCGAAATAGGCTGCGCCCTCGTCCACGGAGATGGCCGCTTTCAGCGTCTCCTCGCCCCGCGCCGCGTGAGCCTCCACGATCTTGCCGTCCTTCACCACGAAATGGAAGCCGTCAATGATGGCGCCGTCGTGCACCAGCGGCATGGCGGAATAGACCACGCCGTTCACGCCATTTTTCAGCGGCGCGGTAAAGATCTCCTCCGTGGGGATGTTGGCGATATAGGTCTGGCCGTTCTGGGTCACGTCGTTGCCGGCCTCCCAGATGTGACCCTCCGGCAGCTGGATCGTCAGATCCGTGCCGAGGGAGTTGGTATAGTGCAGGGACTCGAAATTCAGCTCGTTCAGCTTCTCCAGCCGGACGCGCAGGGTGTCCAGATGGCGCTGCCACTTCTCCACCGCGGTGCCGTCACCGCTGATGCGGACAGCGGCAAAAATGGCGTCCCACAGCTTTGCCATGGCCTCGTCCTCGCCCGCCTCGGGGAAGACGGTCTTGGCCCAGCTGGGGATGGGGATGGAGGCGATGCACCAGGGGAAGCCGCTGCTCATCTGCAAACGGTCAAAATCCTTGAGCGCCTTGCCGGAGGCCTGCTGGGCCCGGACGATGCGCCCGGAGTCCACACCCTTGAAATTCTCGGGATCGGAGGCGGAGATGGCAAGATAGGCCGCGCCTTCCAGCGCATAGTCATTGAAGAAGTGGCGGCGCCACAGGGCGACTTCGTCGAAGATGGCATCATCGGCGTGGAGGTACTTCAGCCGTGCCATGGCGTCATCGTGCCAGTTCATGACTACCTCACGGCAGCCGATGGCATAGGCCTCCGCCGCGCACATACGGGCAAAAAAGGCGCACTCCACCGGCGACGAGATCACCAGCCGCTGCCCCTTCTGCACATTCAGACCCACCTGCACCAGCAGCCGGGCGTATTCCTGCAATTTCTGTTCCATGCGTTCGCTCCCTTTTTCAGCGTTTGATTTAATATGTGTATTTTAGTGCATTTTCCATCCGTTGTAAAGAAAAGGATGGCGGGGTTTTCAAACCGTTCACACCTCGCAGCCGCGTGTCACGGCTCTGCAAGCAGCCGATCCTTGCGCATGCTCATGATGGTGCCATTGAGTTCCGCACCCAGGATCAGCGCCGCCGCGCTCAGATTCAGCCAGATCATCAGCACGATGACCGTGCCGATGGAGCCGTAAAACACGGAATAGTGGGCGATGTTCTCCACGTACCACGCGTACATCCACGACAGCCCCAGCCACCCCGCCAATGCCATCAGGCTGCCGGGCCAGATATTGCGCCAGGGCTGGCGGGCGTCCTGTGCCGCGGCATACAGGAAAAACAGGGCAAAAAAGCCCACTACCCCGATCAGCGGAAAGCGCAGCCTGCCCCACAGCTGCGCCGCAAAGAGGGGCAGCCGCAAATGGTTTACGGCGTAGACCAGCGCCCGGTCGCTGACGGTCAGCAATGTCAGGGTCAGGGCAATGGCCACAATGAGCAGGATGGTGTACACAAAGGTTCTGACCCAATGGCGCACGATGCTCCGGGGCGGGCCCAGATGATAGGCCGTCCGCACCGCACGCAGCAGCGAATTGGTCGCCCGCATGGGGAAATAAACCGAAAACACCAGACCGAACACCAACAGCCGCACGCTGGAGTTTTCCCCCACATGGATCAGATACCGCTCCGCGAAATCCACCACCTGACGGGGCAGGAAGTCGTCCAGCGACGCCAGAATGGCCGCCACATCCAGCTGCAGCGTGCCCAGCAGGGCGCTGATGAAGATCAGAAACGGAAACAGCGTAAAGAGCAGATAAAAGGCCAGCGCCGCGCTCTGGGTGGCCACACGGTGGCGCAGATAGCGCCGCACCATCTGGTACAGGCCCCGCAGCGCCGGGTTTTCCGGCAGGATCAGGATATTCGCCCTCCTTCTGCCGGTGTTCCGGCGTTACTCCCAGTTTGCCCAGATTTCGGGGCAGTAACCCACCGTGGCTTCTTTTCCGTTGCGGACGATGGGCGTGTGGAACAGCTCCGGGTACTCCAGAAGCTTCGCCTCCCATTCCGACGCCGTCACATAGCGTTGATACCGATCTTCCAGATCCTCGTACGTCCGGCATTTGGTGTTCACCAGCGCGTCGAAGCCAACTTTCTGCTTGACGGACTGATATTCCTTAGGAGATAATCCCTTTGAGAGGATGTCGATATACTGGTACTTGATGCGGCGCTCCTTGAACCAGCGCTCCGCCTTTTTGGTGTCAAAGGACTTGGAAGAACCGAAGATCTGGATATTCATCATAGTCGCTCCTTGTTGTAGAATGGAGGGGTTTTTATGCAGGAGAGCATCCAAATGCTGAAAGAATTTACCGACGCCGCCCGGCGCATCGTCTTTTTCGGCGGTGCGGGCGTGAGCACGGAGTCGGGCATCCCGGACTTCCGCAGCACCGGCGGACTGTATCACCAGGAATGGAAATACCCGCCCGAAGTGATTTTAAGCCATACCTTTTATGAAAGCAACCCCGAAGAATTCTTCCGCTTCTACCGGGCGAAGATGCTCTGCCCCACGGCGCAGCCCAACGCCGCCCACCGCAAACTGGCGGAATGGGAGGCCAACGGCAAACTTTCCGCCGTGGTCACCCAGAACATCGACGGCCTCCACCAAGCCGCCGGCAGCCGCCGGGTGCTGGAGCTGCACGGCAGCGTCCACCGCAACTATTGCGAACGCTGCGGGAAGTTCCATAACCTCGATTTCATCCTCCGCACCGAAGGCGTCCCCCGCTGCGACTGCGGCGGCACCGTCAAGCCCGACGTGGTACTCTACGAGGAGGGGCTGGATCAGCAGACCATGAGCGACGCCATCCGCGCCATCTCCGAGGCCGACCTGCTCATCATCGGCGGCACCTCCCTCAACGTCTACCCCGCCGCCGGGCTCATCCACTACTTCCGGGGCGACCGGCTGGTTCTCATTAACAAGTCCGCCGTCGCCCGGGATCTGACCGCCTCTCTGGTCCTCACCGCGCCCATCGGCGAAGTCCTCTCCCAGTTGTAACTGACACCTCTCTTGCAAAAACGCAATATATTTGCAAGTCTAATTTGTAATTCTTGCAAAATTTTTGATTATTTTCCCATATACCCTATTGAAAATGAAATCCCGTTGTGCTACTATTGCAGCACACCATCCCTCCAAAACGGAAAGGAGCCGCGTTATGTTCCGAAAAGAGTTTCAGGAAAACGCCTATTGTGAGATCACGCCCGCCATTCAGGCGCTGAAAGAGCAGTGGGAGAAAAAGAATTATATCGATCCCCGCCTGTACAAACAATACAACGTCAAGCGCGGTCTGCGCGACGAGGACGGACGCGGCGTGCTGACGGGTCTGACCCGCGTGGGCGAGATCCAGTCCTACAACGTGGTCACGGACGAGAATGGCGAGCATATCGTGCCTGCCGACGGCGTTTTGTACTATCGCGGCATCGACTGCCGGGAGATCGTGCGCGGCACCGCCGGGCGCGGCCGCTTCGCCTTCGAGGAGGCCGCCTATCTGCTGCTGTTCGGCGAACTGCCCACCGAGAAGCAGCTGGAGGATTTCTGCGACCAGCTCTCCTCCTACCGCACCCTGCCCACCAACTTCTTCCGCGACATCATTATGAAAACGCCGCCGAAGGATCTGATGAACACCATGCAGCGTGCCATTCTGGCGCTGTTCTGCTACGACGACAAGCCCAACGACATCAGTCTGGACAACGTGCTGCGCCAGAGCCTGCAGCTGACCGCCAATATGCCCGTGCTGGCCATCTACGCCTATCAGGCGTGGCGGTACAGCCAGGGCCAGAGCCTGTACATCCACCACCCCCTGCCGGGGCTGTCCACCGCGGAGAACTTCCTGCGGATGCTGCGCGAAGATCACACCTACACAGATCTGGAAGCCCGGGTACTGGACGTGGCGCTTGTCCTGCACGCCGATAACGGCGGCGGCAACAACTCCACCTTCACCAACCACGTGGTCACCTCCTCCGGCACCGATACCTACTCCGCCATCGCCGCCTCCATGGCATCCCTGAAGGGCCCCCGTCACGGCGGCGCCAACAGCAAGGTCATGGACATGATGCGGGACATCAAGGCTCACGTCATCAACTGGGACGACGAGCCCGCCGTGGAGCACTACCTGACCCGGATTCTGGACAAAGAGGCCTTCGACCGCAGCGGTTTGATTTACGGTCTGGGTCACGCCGTCTACACCCGCACCGACCCCCGCTGCGAGGTGTTCCGCGACTATGTGTATCAGCTGGCGGCCGAAAAGGGCTACGACGCCGAGCTGCGCCTGTACACCAACGTGGAGAAGATCGGCAAGCGGCTGCTGATGGAGCGCCGGAACAAGGACACCCTCTCCACCAACATCGACTTCTTCAGCGGCTTCGTGTATGAGATGCTGGGTCTGCCCGGCGAGCTGTACACCCCGCTGTTCACCGTGGCCAGAATCTCCGGCTGGAGCGCCCACCGCATGGAGGAGCTCTCCATCGGCGGCAAGCTCATCCGTCCCCGCTACGAATCCGTGGAACAGCACCGCCCCTACACCCCCATCGAGGAGCGCTGAAACAAAATCTTCCCGGGTGGCGAAAGCCATCCGGGATTTTTTGAAAAAAACGCGCGCCCTGTAAAATGAATTGCAAGAAGAGATTAAACTCTTTCTTGCAATTCTTTTTTTATGCCAAGAAACAAGGAACAGGAGTGTGAAAGATATGGAAGTGAGAGCTGAGATTCGCAGAAAAGGCTCCGACCTCAACCTGTTCGAGCGCAAGAAAATCGAGGAAATGCGTGCGAGCGGGTGCAGCGCGGAG
>SVLH01000033.1 GCA_015068025.1 Oscillospiraceae bacterium
GTGCGCCCGTATGGTATGTAGGCTCCATGGAGCCGGACAGGACGGTAAATACCTGCACGCCCACCAGCCGCACGCCGACCAGTGCAATGGCTCCGATCACCACGATGGCGACAAGAATGCTTGTGAATACATTCCACGCCTTTTTGATTGACTTACTCATTCTCTTCCTTTCCGACTGATCCCTTGTTTCATCAGCCGTCGCGATAGTAGTTTTTTGAGTCTTCCAACGGTGGCCGCCTCACAAGCGTGAGCCGCTTCGCGCATCACCTGTTCGTTCTGCTTCCGGTGGAAAACTCAAAACCCGAGGTCACTCGTGTTTTTTTGATCCGGACGCAGGCCAACCGCCCCCCGATGCCGTCTGGCACAAGAGCGCGGTTTCGTCCACGATATCCAATCATCCCCTTTCGCTATGTGAAAGCAGCCGGTGCGCCCGCTTCCCGTGGTTCTGGGGCGTGCCGCCTGCGCGGGATACTCCCGCCGTTTCAGCTGCGCCAATCGCACAGCCGCCCGCGCCCTTCCAAGCCGCCCGCCTCGTTCGGGCGGGGAGCGGAATCCGCGGGATCGGAATTCGCGTTGCAAGAGATAGACTTCCACACTTATAGATATAAGTATAGGTATATTAAACTATACTCTTTTCCATTTTTTTAATCAACCCTTTATACGGAAAATCCCGGCAAAAATTCGCCGAAAAATTACGCAAATTTTCTACATCTAAATACATATTGTGGTTCGCTGCGCAGAAAATCACTAAAAAGACCGATTTTCCGCGGGTTTCTCTACCTTTTTGTAACTCACTTTTCTCCGGCCAAATTCATACTCCGCAGAAGTTTATGCATTTACATAGCGGGAAAATTACCAATTTGGGGTGCAAATTCCCCGCAACAGGCAAAATAAACCCCCGCAGCCTGTTGGCTGCGGGGGTTCTTCTGGAGGTGACACCCGGATTTGACGCCGCAAGCGGCACTAGGACACGCTTAGCGTGTCCGTCGCCGGGGCCGTTTCATTCACTCGAGCGTCGCGCCCAAACAAAAAAGCACCCTGTCGGGTGCTTTTTTGTTTGGAGGTGACACCCGGATTTGAACCGGGGAATGAGAGTTTTGCAGACTCTTGCCTTACCACTTGGCTATGTCACCATGGGGATATTTATATTATATGCAGACTCTTTCAAAAAGTCCACCTTTTTTTGATTTCAATGCCCACACTTTCGTGTGGGCATTGAATTGGAGCGGGCTACGAGGCTCGAACTCGCTACCTCCACCTTGGCAAGGTGGCGCTCTACCAGATGAGCTAAGCCCGCAAATGGTGCCCAGAGCCGGAATCGAACCAGCGACACGTGGATTTTCAGTCCACTGCTCTACCAACTGAGCTATCTGGGCAAATCTTTCGCCGCACCGATAAAGCGCGGTGGGGAATTTCAACCCCGAAAGGGACCCACGGAATGATATGCCATTCCGTGGGAAATGGCGACCCGGAACGGGCTCGAACCGTCGACCTCTAGCGTGACAGGCTAGCGTTCTAACCAACTGAACTACCGGGCCATGCGTGGTGGGAACAACTGGACTCGAACCAGTGACCCCCTGCTTGTAAGGCAGGTGCTCTAACCAGCTGAGCTATGCTCCCCCGTTGCCGCTTCATCAGACGGCAAAAGCTATTATACGCAAACACCCTTATCCTGTCAACCCTAATTTTTAAAAAATTCAGCTTTTTTCGCTCATGCCATCCAGCAGGCTTTCCAGCTCGGTTTTGGAGAAATGCTGCACGTTGTCGCAGAAGCGGCAGGTCAGCTCTGCATCGCCCTGCTCGCGGATCATGGCGTCCAGTTCCTCTCTGCCCATGCTGATCAGCGCGCGCTCCATCCGGTCGCGGCTGCAATAGCAGCGGTACTCGATGGGCGCGGTTTCCAGGATCTCCAGCTCAAAGTCGCTCATCACGCGGCGCAGCAGGGATTCAGGGTCGCTGTCCTCTTTCAGCAGTTCGGTCACCGGACCGGCGGCGTAGATGCCGCCCTCCACCATGGTGATGATGTCGTCGCTGGCACCGGGCAGCAGCTGGATCAGGTAGCCGCCGGAAACCAGCACGCTCTGGTCGCGATCCACCAGCACGCCCAGACCGCAGGCAGAGGGGATCTGCTCGGATTCCACGAAATAGGCCGCCAGATCCTCGGCGATCTCGCCGCCCAGCAGACCGACGCTGCCCACGTAAGGCTCTTTCATATTCAGATCACGGATGACCGTCAGCATACCATCCACACCCACGGCACCGCCCACGTCCAGCTTGCCGTCGGCGCGCAGGGGGATGTCCACCTGCGGATTGTCCACCGTGCCGCGGACGTTGCCCTGGTTGTCAGACACGGCCAGCACGGTGCCCAGCGGGCCGCCGCCGTTGATCCGCAGGGTCAGGCTGGTGCCATCGCCTTTCAGAGCATTGCCCAGCATGGAGGCCGCCGCCAGCGTGCGGCCCAGCGCCGCCGTGGCAACCGGTGTGGTCTTGTGGATCTGCCGTGCCCGTTCCGTCAGTTCTGCGGTGGTCACCGCCACCGCCTTCACAAAGCCATCCTTGCTGATGGCGCGTACCAAACGATCGCTCATGGTTATTGCCTCATTCCTTGTTCTTTTCCGCCCGGAAAATCAGCCGATCCTCGTCGGCCGCCGGCGGTTTCATGGTCAGGTCGCCGGTGACGGCGACCTTGTCAAAGCCCGCGTCAGACAGAAACAGCCGCAGCTGCTCCTCACTCCAGGCGCGTTCCCGATGCTCCTCAAAGTCCCGCTCCCAGGCGCCGTCCTCCCGTGCCCGGAACAGATCCACCTGATAGGTGCATACCTGTGTCCGCTCCGAAAAGAAGGTGCGCCAGACGCAGAAGCTGTCCTCCGTTTCGTCCATATACATCTGCCCGTCCATCCGGCGGAGCTTGCAGGGCGAGTTGACGTCGAAAATGAACTGTCCGCCGGGCTTGAGCCAGCGGTGTACCCTGCGGAAAGTCTGGCGTATATCGGATTCCCTTGTCAGGTAGTTCAGGGAATCGATGGTGGATACCACCGCATCCACCTGCCCGTGCAGCCGCAGGCGGGGCATGGCCTGATGCAGGAACAAAGGCGGCTGCCCGGCAAGGGCCGCCGCTTTCTCTGCCGCCTGTGTCAGCATTTCGATGGAGCCGTCCGTGGCGATGACCTCATAGCCCCGCTCCGCCAGCAGACAGGCGATGGTGCCCGTGCCGCAGGCCAGATCCAGTACGGTATGCACCGGAACGGCGCTCTTCTTGAACAGCCGTTCCAGCCAGTCCGCCCGTTTGCGGTAGCTGCCGTCGGCCATCAAAGCGTCGTAACTGGAAGCCAGCGCGTTGTAGCTGCTCATGCCTCGCTGTCCTTCTTGACGCGCCGGAAGATCTTCTCGTAAGCGCCGGTTCCGTAGCTCAATGAGCGGTTGACACGGCTGATGGTGGCGCTGGAGGCGCCGGTGCGCTCCAGAATGTCGTTGTAGATCATTCCGTCATCCAGCAGGGATGCCACCTCGAAGCGCTGCTCCATGGAGCGCAGTTCGGATACCGTGCAGAGATCCTGGAAGAAGTCGTAGCATTCCTGCTCGTCCTTGAGCTGGAGGATCGCCTTGTACAGCTGGTCGTTCTTTTCCTTTTTTCCGATCTTCACCATAGTAAACACCCTTTCCGGGACGGTTTCCACGTAATCACGGCTTCACCGTGTTTTTACATTTTAGCATTGTAGTGTGCGAAAGTAAAGGGGTCTCGCCGAAAAATTTTCGCACTTTAAAGCTGCAAATTCACTCCCTTCCGCCCCGCTGCATAATCTGGGGAAAACAGCATGACAGGGGGAGCAGGCATGAGTGAGCGCCGCAGGGACTTTCACACGCAGATTTTCACCGCCCAACGGGAATGGGCGGAGGACGGCATCCCGATCCTGACCGCTTCCGTGGAGCTTCCGGCTCCGGAGGACACGGATCGCATCGCCCGCCGCATCCGGCGATACTATCGGCTACAGAGCCGCGCCTTTCTTCGTTATTGTGAGCATCAGCTGCTTCCCTATGCAAAGGCAGCCTACCGCACCGCCCTTGCCGCCAGCGCGCCCCTCCCCTGCTTTCAGGCGGAGCTGACCTGCCGCGTTACATACAACGAAAACGGACTGTGGAGCCTCTACACCCAGTCCCGGGAAACGGGTCTGCCGGGGCAGCTGCTGGTAAGGCGCTGGGGCGACACCTGGGATCTCCACACCGGCTATCCCCTGCCGCTGGGCAGTTTTTTTGCACCGCGGCGTCCGTGGCGGCGGCAGCTGCTCTCTCTGGCAGCTGCGGAGATCGAACGCCAGCAGCGCCTCGGCATCGCCCACTATCACGAGGACTGGCGCCGCCGGCTGCGCCGCACCTTCAACGCCCGGAACTTCTATCTGACACCGGAGGGTCTGGCATTCTTCTTCCCCATGTACGCCATCGCCCCCGCCGTGGAGCGGGTTCCGGTCTTTCTGCTTCCCCGGGATGCGGAGGGGCTGCGCTTTCCCTGCGCCGTTCCGCCGGAGGAACAGAAAAACGCTGCCGCAGAATAAAGCTGCGGCAGCGTCTGTGTTATGCGGCAGGAGTCTGCTCGGTGGGCTGCTCCGCTGCGGCGCTCTGTTCCGCTTCCACGGAGGGCTGCTGGGCCTGCTGCTGACGATAGACCTCGTCATGCTCGGGGCCGAGGATCTTGTGGATATTCTCCAGCGCCTTTTCCAAGGGCTGACGCAGAGAGTCGCTCAAATTCTCGTCCTCCAGCTGCTCATAGATGTCCAGCAGTTCGAAGCGGTTGGTGCCGCCCTCACGGTCCAGCATGAACATGGGACGGTACCAGTAGTCGGAAACGCGGGTCTCGCCCGTTTCCAGATTCTTGGTCAGCTCCACCGTCAGCACCACGGTGGTGTCGGTCAGTTCATAGTTCTGGGAGGAGATGAAGTTGCCCAGAGAATAGCTGACAAAGGCTTCGCCGGCGGTGCCGTCGGCATAGGTCACGTCCATCATTTCCATAGGCTGCAGCACATGGGGATGGCCGCCCAGCACCAGATCGGCGCCGTTTTCCGTCAGCAGCTTGGCGATCTTCTTCTGGTAGCTGTTTTGGGTCGTCTGGTACTCATTGCCCCAGTGGATCATCACAGCCACCATATCGGCACCGGTATTTTGGGCCAGTTCCAGATCGGCGAGGATCTTCTCGGTGTCCGGGGTGGACATATAGGTCAGGTAATCGGTGTTGAACAGGTTCACCGCATAGGGTGCGGAGGACGGCGTGGGGATGCCGTTGGTGCCGTAGGTATAGGCCAAAAACGCGATGGAGATGCCGCCCACGTCCAGCACCTGCACATTGTTGTCATACTCCTCCTGGGAACGGCTGGTACCTACGTGGAGCAGGCCCACCTCGTCCAGCACGTCCAGCGTGCGGATGACAGCCTTGCCGCCCTTGTCCAGGCTGTGGTTATTGGAAGTCATGATCAGGTCGAAGCCCAGATCCTTCAAATCATACGCCAGCTTGTCGGGAGCGTTGAAATTGGGATAGCCGGAGTAGTTGGGGCCGCCGGCAAGGGTAGTCTCCAGATTCACCACGGCGCCGTCCGCGATGGACACATAGGGCTCCGCCGCCGCCATGAGGCGGGTGAAATCATACCAGCCCCGCTCCGCGTTCCACGCGTCCTGGGTAATGGGCAGATGGGTCATCATATCACCGCAGACCACCAGCGTGGACACCACTTCCTGGGGCTCCACGATCTCGGGTTCCTCCGGTTCTTCGGGCACTTCCGGGGTCTCGGTCTGCTGGGAGTCCACAGGGATCTTTTCATCCTCCTTATTCTCTTTGCCGGAGGCACAGCCCACCGTCAGCGTCGCCGCCAACACCAGTACCAGCAGGATCGCTGTAAGCTTTTTCATTTCTTTCATCATAGGTCACACCACTCCGTAAATAAATTCGTTGATCTCCGCGCACACCTTGTAGATGCCGTGGTCGTCCTTGTCGCCGTAAGCGCCCACCGTCAGCACCACCACGCCGTTGCCGGTCTCGGGGTCATAGGTGGCGCAGTTGTACACGCCGTAGGCGCTGCCGGTGTGGAAATACACGCCGGAAGTACCGTAAAGTTCCGGAAAGTACCGCATGGGAAGCCCCTGATAGGAACCGCCGGGGACGGCTCTTTCGTTGTACCGCTCCATCAGCTCCACGGATTCCTCGCTCAAAAGCTGCACGCCCTCGTAGCGTCCGTCCCCCGCCAGCAGGGCGATCAGCTTCGCCACATCGGTGGCGCTGGCTGTCAGTCCGCCGGCAAAGAAGGCACCGCTGGCGCCGGGGGTGGGGTCGTTGTGCATATTCCGCTGCATCTCCACGCTGCGCGCCACCGCGCCGTTGCTGCGGTACAGCGTCACCAACCGGTCGGTATCCTGAACATCGCCCGCCGCGAAGGACGCGTCGATGCCCATGGCATTGTAAAGGTTTTCGTGCAGGATGTCATCCACCAGGCAGTCTGCCGCCAGTTCCAGCGTCATGCCCAGCACGGCGAAGGCGTAGTTATTGTAGCTCCAATAGCCGATGTTGCCGGGAATGGCACGGCTGAAGTAGCCATTTTGCAGGCGGGAATACACGCTGCCGTAGTTCCGGGGCTCGTCGTCCCCCGCGTTGGTAATGGAGGATGTGTGGCTCAAAATCGTGCGGATGGTGACCGGCGTGTCGGGATAATGGGGATTCTTCACATCTATTCCCCAGTAAGTGCCGATGCTCTCATCCAGATCGATGACGCCCTGCTCCCGCAGCAGCATGGCGGTCATTCCCACCGCCACCTTGGAAATGGAGGCAACACGCATCTTGTGGTCGGCGGTCATGGGGTCAGTGTTCACCGTGGCCCAGCCGGTGGCATAGGTGTCGGTGACTCTGCCGTTTTCCACCACCGCCACCTGCACGCCGTCGGCGCCGTACTTTTGGGCTGCAGCATCCACCGCCGCCTGAATGGCCTCATGGTTGTCCCGGGCGGCAGAGGTGACCTGATATTCCGGCAGCGCCGCAAAGATCTCCCCTGCCAGCGCATCGCCGCCCAGCCAACGCAAACCCGTCAGCGCCTGCGCCGCCTGCGCCCGGGAGACCGCCGTCAACGGCTGGTCTCCGTACTCCGCAAAGGCGCGGAACAATCCGTTGTCCAGCTCCCAAAGCTGCCCTCTGGAGAGGGGGTGGTCTGCCGGGTGATCCTCCCGGTAGCCCGCTGTATTACCCCAGCCCAAAGTCTCTGCGGTGCGATACAGCGCGTCCGCCAGATCCTTTCGGGTCACGAAGGCATCGGGGGCGGCGTCCGCCTTCTCCCCCTGCAGCGTCTCGCCGCCCAACGTTTGGAGCGCTGCTTCCAGTTCCCCGCGGGTCAAAGGCTGATGCCGGCCGAACACGCCGTCGGCGTCCGCGGTCAGGAGGCCGTAATGCTGCACATAGGCGGCAGCGTCATAAGCGGGGTCGTCCGCGGGAATATCCGCAAACACCGCCTCCCGGATCATCTCGATGGTGACCGGCGGTTCTTCCGGTGTCTGCGTTTCCTCCGACGGCCCTGTTCCCTGTCCGAAGTCGTCCGGCCCCGTTCCGGCCGGAAGCGACCGCGCGGCAAGGGCAAGCGCAAGTCCCGCACAGAGCAAAAATGTCAGGATCGACCATTTATGTTTTGTGGTAATTCCCATGATGAAACAACCCTCTTTCGCAGGCAAGCGGCCTGCCGTCGGTATGCAAAAGGGCGTGGTTTCGCCCTCTTTCGACACACCGTCATCTTACCCGCTTTTCTTCCCGGTGTCAATGCAGGAAAAAGCGCCGCAGATCTCTCCGCGGCGCTTCTTTGTGCGTTTTTTACTTTTTCAGACCCACGCCCTTGGTGGAGGCGGTGACCATACGGGTCAGGGCGAACAGGGCGATGGCGTTGGGCAGAACCATCAGGTAGTTGAATGCGTCGGTCAGCTCCCAGACCAGGTCGTTGGAAACCATGGTGCCGATGAACACAAATGCCAGAGCAATCACGGTGTAGATAACGGTGCAGACCTTGGGATTCTTCTTGCCGAAGAGATAGACCACATTGACCTTACCGAACATGTTCCAGCTCAGCACGGTAGAGAAGGCAAAGAAGAACAGGCAGACGGCCACAAAGGCAGAGCCGAAGCCGCTGACAAACATATTGTCGAACACCGTACCAAAGGCAGTCTGTGCCAGATTGGCCTTGTCGATGGTCTCGGTGACCGCGCCCATATAACCATTGGCCAGAGGGCCGTCAGCGGTGTACAGGGTGGAGATGATGACCAGAGCGTTCAGGGTCAGAACGATGAAGGTATCGATGAACACGCCGATCATAGCGACCACGCCCTGATCGTGGGGATCCTTCACGTTGGCCTGTGCGTGGGCGTGGGGGGTAGAGCCCATACCGGCCTCATTGGAGAACAATCCGCGCTTGGCGCCCTGAGAGATGGCGGCCTTGATGCCGGCGCCGAAGGCACCGCCCAGAATGGCCTGGGGCTGGAAGGCGTACTTGAAGATCATACCGAAGGTGGCGGGGACGTACTTGATGCGGACAGCCAGGATCACCAGACCGCCCAGCAGGAACAGGCCGGCCATAACGGGAACGATCTTCTCTGTCACAGAGGCCAGACGCTGCACGCCGCCC
>SVLH01000007.1 GCA_015068025.1 Oscillospiraceae bacterium
ACGCCCTCGACGGTAGCCTTGGCCTCGGCCAGGCCCTGGCCGGTGATCTCGCGGACAACCTTGATGACCTTGATCTTGGCAGCGGCGTCGAAGCCGGTCATGACAACGTCGAACTCGGTCTTCTCCTCAGCAGCGGGAGCAGCAGCGCCAGCAGCGGGAGCAGCCATAGCGGCGGCGGAAACGCCGAAAACTTCCTCCAGAGCGTGGACCAGCTCGCTCAGCTCCAGAACGGTCAGGCCCTTGATCTCTTCGATCATAGCAGTAATCTTCTCAGACATGTTAATTGCCTCCTAATTCGTATAATTTAAAAGTATGTGGGTGCCGCAATTATTCGGCGGCGGGGGCAGCCTCTTCGGCAGGAGCGCCGTTCTTCTCGGCGATCTGCTTCAGCACGACTGCCAGGCTGGTAATGGGAGCCAGCATGGTGCCCAGAACCTGAGCCTGCAGAACAGGCAGTGCGGGGATGGAAGCCAGACGATCGATCGTGGCCATGTCGACGGGCTTGCCGTCCATGAAGCCGCCCTTGATCTCGAACTTGTCCTTCAGCTTCTTGGCGTAATCGGCCATGACACGGGCGGGAGCCACGGGGTCAGAGCACAGAGCCAGAGAAGTGGTACCGTTCAGCAGATCATTCAGACCTTCCAGACCGGTGTTGTTGAAAGCAAAGCGGAGCAGGGTGTTCTTGACAACGGCGTAATCCACGTCGTTCTCACGGCACTCCTTACGCAGCGCAGTGTCTTCCTCAACGGAAATGCCCTTATAGTCGACGAGGACGCCGGCGGTGGCATTCTGGATCTTTTCGGTCAGCTGGGCAACGATTGCCTGCTTTTCAGATAAGACCTTTGCGTTAGGCATTCTTGGTTTCACCTCCAGGAAAATTTGTAGGTGCGTTCAAAAAGGAAAACCGTCCTTGTGCACAAAGACACAAGGACGGATAGCAAATCAACTTTGCCGCCCTCGGCAGGATTTACGGCGATTGCCACCTGCTGTCTTTGGAACGCATCTGGTATTATATCAAACTATCCGGAAATGTCAAGTATGAATTTCCGAATAGTTTAATACAAAGGGAAATTGCAGATCTAAAAATCAGATCAGCTTTGCGGTGCTCAGCTTCACGCCGGGGCCCATGGTGGAAGCGGCGACGCAGCTGCGGACATACTGACCCTTGGCGGCGGCGGGCTTGGCCTTGACGATAGCGCCGATGAGAGCGTTGTAGTTGTCAACCAGCTTCTCGGGGCCGAAGGAGACCTTGCCGATGGGGCAGTGAATGATGTTGGTCTTGTCCAGACGATACTCGATCTTACCAGCCTTGACTTCCTTCACGGCCTTGGCAACATCGGGGGTGACGGTACCGGCCTTGGGAGAGGGCATCAGACCCTTGGGACCCAGGACCTTACCGAGGCGGCCGACAACACCCATCATGTCGGGGGAAGCGACGACCACATCGAAATCAAACCAGTTTTCCTTCTGGATCTTGTCGACCAGATCCAGATCGCCGACATAGTCAGCGCCAGCCTCGCGGGCAGCGTCGGCCTTGTCGCCCTTGGCGAACACCAGCACGCGGACAGTCTTGCCGGTGCCGTGGGGCAGCACGATGGCGCCACGAACCTGCTGGTCAGCGTGACGGGAGTCAACACCCAGCTTCACATGCAGCTCAACAGTCTCGTCGAACTTGGCGCTGGCGGTCTTGCAAATGAGAGTCATGGCGTCGAGAGCCTCGTACTGAGTGTTCTTCTCGATCTGCTTGGCGCTCTCCTGATACTTCTTGCCTCTAAACAATGTTATTTCCTCCTCATAGTGGTTCTTCGGACTCTACGTTCCTCCCACTGTATGGAACGGCCTGTTCAGCCGCTCTGTTGTTTGTAGTCAGGGAATCAGTCGCCCACAACGACGCCCATGGAACGGGCAGTGCCGGCGATCATGCTCATAGCGGCCTCGAGGGAGGCGGCGTTCAGGTCCTTCATCTTGATCTCAGCGATCTTCTGGATGGAGGCCTTGGAGATGGTGGCCACCTTGTTCTTGTTGGGGACACCGGAGCCGGACTCGATGTTGCATTCCTTCTTGATCAGGACTGCCGCGGGGGGAGTCTTGGTGATGAAGGAGAAGGAGCGGTCAGAGTACACAGTGATGACGACGGGGATGATCATGCCCATGTCATTCTTGGTACGCTCGTTGAACTCCTTGGTGAATGCGGCAATGTTCACGCCGTGCTGGCCCAGAGCGGGACCAACAGGGGGAGCGGGAGTTGCCTTGCCTGCGGGGATCTGCAGCTTTACATAACCAGTAATCTTCTGTGCCACGGAGTAGCACCTCCTAAATCATAAATGTGGTGGCGGACGTTCGTCCGTTCTTGGCGGGACCGAAGGTCCCTCCCACTTGTGCCGGCCTGTACCGGCCTGTTTGCACCATCATGGTGCGGGATTTGCGTTAGTTCTGAACCTCGACCTGATCCAGCTCCAGGTCCACGGGCGTCTCTCTGCCGAACATGGAAACCATCACGCTGACCCGATTCTTTTCGGGCTCGATCTCCTCGACCACGCCGGTAAAGCTGGCCAGAGGACCGTCCATGATCCGCACGTGGTCGCCCACGTTGTACTTGACAACGATCTCGTGCTTTTCCATGCCCATGGCAAGCACCTCTTCCTCGGTCAGAGGAATGGGCTTGTTGGCACTGCCGACAAAGCCGGTCACACCGCGGACGTTCCGCACCAGATGCCAAGTGTCGTCTGTCATGACCATCTTGATGAGCACATAGCCGGGGAACACCTTGCGCTCCACTTCCTTGGTGGTGCCGGACTCGGTGACCTCGGTCACAGACTCCATGGGGATCTCGATCCGCAGGATCATGTCCTCCATGTTGCGGCCGGTGACAAACTTCTCAATGCTGGTTTTCACAGCATTTTCATAGCCGGAATAGGTATGGACCACATACCACTTCGCGCTGTCTGACATATCCGATTCTCCTTAAGCGCCGAACACGCTGAGGATCATCTGCACGACCGAGCCCAGCACACCGTCAAAGATCCAGATGCAGGCACCGATCACCAGAGAGCACAGCAGCACGGTGCCGGTGTTCTTGAGAACGGTCTTCTTGTTAGGCCAAACAACCTTCTTCAGTTCGCTTTTCATTTCGCGGAACCAACGGCCGCGATCCTTCTTCTTAGCTTCTTCTGCCATAATTACTCGCCCTTTCTTCGTTTCTGCCCATTACTTGGTTTCAGTATGGGGCGTGTGCTTCTTGCAGAAGGGGCAATACTTGTTCAGTTCAAGCTTGTCAGGGGTATTCTTCTTGTTCTTCATCGTATTGTAGTTTCTCTGCTTGCACTCGTTGCATCTTAAAGTGACTTTAACGCGCATCTAACGGCACCTCCTTATTATTGGTATCTTTCCCGGCTACGCCGGGGATACCGACTGCCTCCCTGCATGGATGAGAGGCTTTGTTCTGCGGCTTGAAAAGCGAAAAAAGCGCACAAAAAGAAAACCCCTTTTCACAGGTAATAGGAAGTATAGCACGCCTCCCCCCTGTCGGTCAACCTTTTTTTGAAGAAAATTTCACTTTTTTCCCTGTTTTTTGTTCTGCCGCCAAGCCGTTCCCCATCCCTCCAAAGCAGACATTGAAAGGCGGCGAAATCTGTGGTAAACTGATGCCAACATACATTCAGGAGAGGACACTTTATGCGCATCATGGCCATCGACTACGGCGACGCCCACACCGGCATCGCCATTTCCGACCCCACCGGTTTTCTGGCCGGCTATACCACCGTCATCAACGCATACCGCCCCGAAGCGGTGGCGGAGCAGATCTGCACCCTCATCGCCGAGCACGGCGTGGAGGAGCTGGTACTGGGCCACCCCATCAACATGGACGGCAGCCGCGGCCCACGCAGTGAAAAGGCGCAGGCCATGAAGGCGCTTCTGGAACAGCGCACTTCCCTGCCCGTTGTGTTGTGGGATGAACGCCGCACCACTATCGACGCCCACCAGATCCTGTTCAACAGCGGCAAAAACGCCAAGCAGCGCAAAAAGGTGGTAGACGCCGTGGCGGCTTCCCTGATCCTGGAGGGTTATCTGACCTTCAAAAAGAGCCGTTAAAAACAAACCTGCCGGAGCAATGCTCCGGCAGCTTTCTTTCTTCTCTTTACTTCACACTTCCGTCGGCGTTGAACAGGGGCAGCGGCGCCAGGAAACGGATGTCCTCACGCTTCTGCGCGTCGCCTTCCGCCAGCACCGCCACCTTTCCGGTCACGATGCCGCCGGCCTTCTTCACCAGTTCCTCCATGGCGCGGAGCGAACCGCCGGTGGAGATCACGTCGTCCATCAGCAGAACACGCTTGCCGCGGATCAGATCCGCATCATCCCGGCCGAGATACAGCTTCTGCGTGCCGGCAGTGGTGATGGACTGATCCTCCACCCAGATGGGGTCGGGCATATAGGCCTTGGGCCCCTTGCGGGCGATGAAGTACTTCTCCGCACCGCTCTGGCGTGCCATTTCGTGGATCAGGGGGATGCTCTTGGCCTCCGCCGTGAAGATGTAGTCGTAACTGTCGGCGGGAACCAGCTTCAGCAGTTCCCGGGCGCAGGCAACGGTCAGTTCCGCGTCGCCGAAGCAGATGAACGCGCCGATGTACAGATCGTCCGTGATCTTGCACAGCGGCAGTTCACGCTTGACACCGGCTACCTCAATGGGATAAGTAAGCATACGGTCTTCCTCCCTCATTTTTACATTCTATATAAATGTAGCGATGGGCAAAATCATTCCGCTATCATTATACGATGTTTCGCGGGAAAGTCAATCGGCGTGACCACATATAAAAAGAGAGAGCGGGGGGCATCCCCGCTCTCAAAGCATTTCGTCCAGAGAATATTTCCGCACCTCTCCCGGCAGCTCCTTGCAGCGAGTGGACACACCGGCCACATAGCCCGGGAAGGTATCCAGTTCGTAATAGTACTCGCCGTACTGCAAGGGAGATTCCGAGCGCATCATGGTGGCGATGGCGGTGCCTTCCCGCTTGGCTCTGGCCTCACGGCGAACCCAGCTCTGGTAAAAGGCCTCCTCGGTGATGGCGCCGGCCAGGCGGCGCATCGTGCGCTGGGTCACGGGGCGCAGCCGCTCGATGTCCACGCCGATAGGCTGGTCGGACAGTCCCACCAGCACCGCGCCGCTGGTATGACTGATATTAAAATGCACATCCGGATACCCTGGGAAATAAGGCTTACCCCGGCCGGATCGCTGGATCTCCGGAAGCGCCTTCCAGCCGTACTTCTGGCGCAGTGCCAGACACAGGATCATGTATGCACACAGCGGCTCTCTCCGCTTTTCCTCCGGAAGCCGCATCAGACGCTCCCGTCGTTCAGGCGGCATCATAAACAGCATGATCGCCGTTTCCTGCTCTGTCAGCGGCCGTTCCAGACGCGCCGCCCATAGATCGATGGCCATGCTCGCACCCTCTCTATCCGTTCTCTCTGTATACATCTATAATACGCACTTCCCAGCCCAATGTAAAGGCTTGTCTTTTACAAAGTTTTTTAATTTTTTTCGAAAAAAAGAGGGAATTGCAAATCTGCGGTGTATATCTAGTTGTCGAGAAACCAGAGAAAGTGCTTTTTCCGTATGACAACGGCGAATTCCGGCTAAACTGACCGAAAGGAGGGCCTGCGGCCATGGCATTCCCCCAAAGTTTTATGGACGAGCTCGTCGCGCGCAGTGATATTGTCGATGTTGTCGGCAGCTATGTGCAGCTGAACCGCAAAGGCTCCAACCTCTTTGGTCTTTGCCCCTTCCACAGCGAAAAGACCGGCTCCTTCTCCGTTTCGCCGGACAAGCAGATCTACCACTGCTTCGGCTGCAAGAAGGGCGGCGGCGTCATCAACTTCATGATGGAGATTGAAAACCTCTCCTTCCCCGACGCAGTACGCGCGCTTGCCAAACGTGCCGGCATGGAAGTCCCCGAGGAAGAAGGCGACCGTGAGGCCGGCCGCCGCAGACAGCGTCTGCTGGATCTAAACCGGGACGCCGCCCGTTTTTACTACCAGTTGCTCCAACAACCGGAAGGCCGGGCGGTGCAGGAGTATCTGAATCGCCGCCGCATCAGCAAAGCTACCGCCGTGAACTTCGGCATGGGCGCATCCCTCGATTCCTGGGATGCCCTGCTCACCGCAATGACGAAAAAAGGCTACACCAAGGCGGAGCTGCTGACTGCCGGTCTGGTGGTACAGAACAAAAACGGCGGACTGTATGACAAGTTCCGCAACCGGCTCATGCTCCCCGTCATCGATACCCGGGGCGATGTGGTGGCTTTCGGCAGCCGTGTGCTGGACAAATCCGAGCCCAAATACATGAACTCCTCGGAAACGCCGGTATACAGCAAGCGGCGCGTCCTGTACGGCCTGAATCTGGCCAAAAAGACCAAGCGTCCCAACATCATCCTCTGCGAGGGCAACCTGGACATCGTCACATTGCATCAGGCAGGCTTTGACAATGCCGTGGCTTCCATGGGCACGGCGCTGACCGTGGAGCAGACCCGGCTTTTGTCCCGGTTCACCAAGGAACTGGTTCTCTGCTACGACAACGACAACGCCGGCAAAATCGCCACGGAGCGGGCACTCCAGATCTTGAGCGACTCGGAATTTTCCGTGAAGGTCCTGCAGCTGCCCCGCCGTCTGGTGGACGGAGAATATGTCAAGCAGGATCCGGACGACTATATCAAGAACCACGGCGCCGATGCCTTTGAGCGTCTGCTCACCGGCAGTGAAAATGGCGTGGAGTTCCGCATGGCACAGGTGGCCGGCAAATACGATCTCTCCAACGACGAGGCGCGGGTCGCCTACTGCGAGGAGATCAGCCACCTTTTGGCTTCCCTGCCGGGCGCGGTGGAGCGGGAGATCTACACCGTCCGCGCCGCAGAAGCCGCCAGAATCTCCCCGGACGCCATGAAGCTGGAAGTCCAGCGGGCCTTCAAGCGGCGGCTGGCGCAGGAAAAGCGGGCGGAAACCAGAAAGAGCCTGAATCCCGCCCGCACACTGCAGCCGAAAGAATCGGCGCTCCGCTACGAGAACATCCGCTCCGCCCGGGCGGAGGAAGGCGTTTTGCGGCTGCTGCTGATGGACGACAGTCTGTTCCCCCCGCAGCCGCCCCTGACACAATCAGACTTCTCCTCTCCCCTGCTCGGTCAGGTCTTTGCCGCCCTGTGGCAGGCAAAAACAGAGGGCAGGCGCATCTCTCTGGCCTCCCTGTCCGGATCGCTGTCGCCGGAGGAGATGAGCCACATCACAGCCGTCTGCCAGCAGCCGGAATCCGTACAGAACGGACGGCAGGCCCTTGCAGACTACATACGCATCATCCGGACGGAAGCCGAAAAGCGCAGCAACGGGGCGGACACCGACCCCCTGCTGGCCGTCATAGAGAAAAACAAATCCAAAAAGGGTACTGGAGGAAAGCAGTAATGTCCAAGAAAGAATTGACCCCCGAAGAACTGGAACAGCAGGCAGACGCCCTGCTGGCCGCCGCTGATGCGGCAGAGGAAGCCACCGCACAGGAGAATGCAGCCGCTGCGTCCGCCAAGTCTTCCGAGAAAGCGGAAGCAGCGGAACAACCCGCCGTCATGACCGACGAGGAAGCCAAAAAGGCCGGCATCGTCCGTCTGGATGACAAGCAGGTCTCTGCTCTGCCCGCCGCATCCTGGCTCATCAACAACGAGAAGATGCGGGAGCTGCTGGCTCGCGCCAAGAAAAAGGGCAAGCTGGACTCCAGCGAACTGATGGAGGCTGTGGACGATCTGAATCTGGAAACCGAGCAGATGGATCAGCTCTATGACTCTCTGGAGGTTTTGAATATCGACATCAGCACGGACGATGCGCTGCTGCTGCCCGACCTGCCCGATGACGAACCCGCCGCCGAGGAGATCGCCGACGTGGAGGAGGAGGAACTGGTCGACCCAAACACGCTGGTCAACAATTTCTCCATTGACGACCCCGTTCGTATGTACCTCAAAGAGATCGGCAAGGTGCCTCTGCTCTCCCCCGACGAGGAGGTTGCTCTGGCGCAGGCCATGTCCGCCGGCAGCGAGGCACAGGAAAAGCTCTCCGAGCTGGCAGAGCGCCGCGAAGCCGGCGAAGCAGTCGAACTCTCCGCCGAGGAGGAAGCCACTCTGCGCAAGGCTTACGCTCTGGGCGAGGATGCCAAGCAGAAGCTGGCGGAGGCCAACCTCCGTCTGGTGGTCTCCATCGCCAAGCGCTATGTGGGTCGCGGCATGCTGTTCCTGGATCTGATCCAGGAGGGCAATCTGGGTCTGATCAAGGCCGTGGAAAAGTTCGATTACACCAAGGGTTATAAGTTCTCCACCTACGCCACCTGGTGGATCCGTCAGGCCATCACCCGTGCCATTGCGGATCAGGCTCGCACGATCCGCATCCCCGTCCACATGGTGGAGACCATCAACAAGGTCATCCGCGTCAGCCGTCAGCTGCTGCAGGAGCTGGGCCACGATCCCTCTCCCAAGGAGATCGCCGCCGAGATGAATATGCCCGTGGAAAAGGTGCGTGAGATCCTGAAGATCGCACAGGAGCCCGTTTCTCTGGAGACCCCCATCGGCGAGGAGGAGGACAGCCACCTCGGTGACTTCATCCCCGACGAGGGCGCCAGCGAGCCCAGCGAGGCTGCCTCCTTCACGCTGCTGAAGGAGCAGCTGATGGACGTTCTCTCCACCCTCACTCCCCGTGAGGAGAAGGTGCTGAAGCTGCGCTTCGGCATTGAGGACGGCCGCACCCGCACCCTGGAGGAAGTGGGTAAGGAATTCAACGTCACCCGCGAGCGCATCCGTCAGATCGAGGCCAAGGCGCTGCGCAAGCTGCGTCATCCCTCCCGCTCCAAGAAGCTGAAGGACTTCCTGAACTAAACCGCAGCAAAAAGCGGAGCAGAGTGCAAAGCTCTGCTCCGCTTTCCTGTCCAATTGTCAAAACCGTTTCCCTTCGATTCTGCGCCATGCCGGTCATAAAACCCCCAAATTTCACAATTGTATGGTGACAAATCTATCTTTCGCTGCGTATTCAAAGTGAAAGCTTTCAAAACCGAGGTGATCAAGTGGACAAAGCCGCTTTTCGCACGCTGGCGGAAACGCACCGCAGCATGGTGTACCGCATCGCATTGAACTTTTTCCGGAATATTCAGGATGCAGAGGATGCCACGCAGGAAGTTCTGCTGAAACTCTATCTGCGCGCAGACCCCTTCGACAGTCAGGAGCACGCCCGAAACTGGCTGATCCAGGTGACGCTCAACCATTGCCGCAGCGTATGGCGAAGCCCATGGCGGCAGCGGGTGACGCTGGAGGAACTGACGGCGGCGATCCCGTTTTCAAGGCCGGAGGACGGAGAATTGTTCCGGACAGTGATGGCCCTTCCGGAAAAGCACAGGACCGTGCTGTATTTATTCTATTATGAAGATCTGTCTGTCCGCGAGATTGCAAATGTACTGAAAGTCAGCGAAACGGCTGTGACTTCCCGGCTGTCCCGCGCCAGAAAAGCCTTGAAAGACGAATGGACGGAGGTACTGAACGATGGCATATAAGGAACGATACAAAGAAGTTTTTTCCCAGATCCGCCCCTCGACGGAATGGGAGGATCCGGAAACCCTGTATGCTGCAAAACCGCACAAGAATATGACGAAAAAACTGGTCTGCATTGCAGCGGCAATTGCTGTCCTGACCGGCGCATGCCTCTCCGCATACGCGGCAAATCTTTTCGGTCTGCGGGATCTGCTGCTGCCTCAACAGCAGGAGGTTCCGTTCCCCGCCGAGCCGGATGATTCTGGCAGCAAAAAAGAAACTTATCAGGCAGATATGATCTCTCTGGCCGGCTACGGGGACACTCCGGAGAGCCGCGCTCTTGCGGAATGGCAGGCATTTCTGAACACCTACGATCAGGACGGCGCCATCATTGGGCGAATCGGCAACGCTCCCACCGGCTTCGAGGAGGACTACGGCCTGTATCTGGTCTACACGCAGGAGATGGCCGACAAACTGGACGAGATCACTGCCAAATACGGTCTGAAGCTTCACACCACCATGCTGACGCTGGGCTACGGCGAACAGGTGGAAGATCAGGTAGGCGGAAACTTCCTCGGCGAGAACAGAGCATACAGCGCTTACATGTACGAGGACGGCACCCTGAAATTTGACGGCGAGATCGATCTGGACGGATACGGCCATCTGGATTACCAGTTCCAGCGGTGTGTCCGGGGCAGCTTTACGGATATGATCCTGAACATCGTCAATGTCAACGACTATGCCGAATGGGGCTATGTCACCGAAAGCGGCATCCCCGTCACCCTTGCTCTGGCTTCCCACAAGGCTCTGATCATCGCCGACCTGCCCGATTCCTTCGTCACCATCAACGTGCTGGCCGGAACGGAAACGCCCACCGATGACATCTTCTCCCACGGCCCCCTTTCCGCCGAAGATCTGGAGCGATTTGCCGACAGCTTTGATCTCTCTGTTTTAACACCCGCGCTGCCCGCCGCTCCGGAGCAGCCGGATCTGGCAGAACAGCAAAAGGCAGAGTTGGAAAAGGCCAGCCAATTCTATCAGGCCACTGGTCTGGAGCAGGGGCAGGCACAGGAGTTCTTTGCATCGTTCGCAGACTCCGTGGAAGCCGATGACCGCCAGACAGTCGCGGAAATGCTGCACTACCCGGTGGTGGTAACTTACTGGAACACCACGGCGGCAGGCACATATCTGGTGTATGACACCGCAGAGAACGCGAAAGATTTTCTCCCCTTCTACGACAGCATCTTCACGGAGGACCTGTGGTGGAACTGCATCATGTCCAACCGCTACGACAAGGAACGGGCAGCCCTTACTGCCGACAACGGCATGGTGGTCAGCGCTGGCGGCGCCATCCGTTTCGCAGCGGCGCAGGACGGTACCATCAAAGTGTTTTCCATTCAAAACGGCGAAGAATGCAGCGTTCGGCAGCCGTAACACCGCGCACTTCGTTGAAGCAGGAAAAATAACCACACGAAGGAAAAATGTTCCCCGCCAAGGGCGGGGAACATTTCTTTATGCAGCCATTTCTTTTTCTCTGCGTTTGGACAGCAGCCACGCGGGGATGGACATAAGCCCCAGAAAAATGGGAATCAGCACCGGGAAGCCCCACAGATAACTTCCCATATGCTCCTCAAACCACACCAGCGGCGTACCCGGCTCCGGATAAGCCAGGAACATAAAATTGGTTCCGTAGAATTTATTGAAGATACTGACCGGCACAGCCATGGCCGCCAGCAGCAAAATGCACTTGGGAAACTCCCGGGGCTGGGGACGGATCTCCCCCGCCGCTGTCAGCACAAAGGGATACATCACCAGCAGGATATGCAGCAAAAAGCTGTGGAGATAGACGAAGTTCAGCGGTGGCAGCATGGACCACGTGGAAAACAGCATGGCCAGCGCCGCACCGGGGATGCAGATCAGATACAGGAAGTTGTCCAGCAGCTTTGTGGGCTTCCACGCGTGGTATGCGATGAGGAAGATGTTGATGCCGCACAGATGGAAGGGCAGATACTTCGCCATAAACGTCCCGCAGACGATCATACAAATGTCGCGCAGCACCTCACCGCCCACCACCAGAACCGCCACGATCCTGCGCCACCGCTGCCGCCCCTTTGCATCCAGTTTGCGGTAGAGCAGCGTATTGGCGGCCACCAGCACCACCAGCGCCGCCAGCCAGAGGAAGTGCTCTCCGTCAAAATGAGTAAACCCATATCCGGGCGGAATAGTCTCCTGTGTCGCAAAAAAATATTTCATGCTTTCCACACCCCTTTTTCTCTGCCAACAGAATACCACCTCTTTCCTCTTTTCACAAGCAAAACCGTGGTTTCCTGCGCACGAAATATCGACAAGCACCGTTTTTTCTGTTACACTGTATGCGAAGAAACAATACAAGAAAGGATCGCCTTATGGAACGAGATTTTCTGCCCATTTCCCGCGCTGACATGGAGCGTCGGGGCTGGGACCAATGCGACTTTGTATATGTCATCGGCGACGCCTATGTGGATCACCCCACCTTCGGCCACGCCATCATCTCCCGCGTGCTGGAGGACGCCGGTTTCCGCGTGGGCATTATCTCCCAGCCGGACTGGAAGAATCCCAACAGCATCCGCGCGCTGGGCGAGCCCCGTCTGGGCTTTCTGGTGATGGGCGGCAATATGGACTCTATGGTAAACCACTATTCCGTGTCCAAAAAACGCCGCAAGGCAGATGCCTTTACACCCGGCGGTGTCATTGGAAAACGCCCGGATCACGCCGCCGTGGTCTACTGCAACCTCATCCGCCGCAGCTTCCCCCGCAAGCCTATCATCGTGGGCGGCATTGAGGCAAGTCTCCGCCGTCTGGCACACTATGACTACTGGTCCGACGGGATGAAACGCTCTCTCCTGCTGGATGCGCAGGCAGACCTGCTGCTCTACGGCATGGGCGAGCGGAGCATCGTGGAGGTGGCCGAGGCTCTGGACAGCGGACTGGATGTCAAAGACATCACCTACATCCGCGGCTCTGTCTACAAGACCGAGAGCCTTGAAAGTGTATACGACAGCCTGACCCTTCCCTCCTACGAAGTCCTGACGGAAAACCGCCGCGCCTACGCAGAGAGTTTCTACACCCAGTACTGCAACACAGACCCCTTCGTGGCCAAACGGCTGGTGGAACCCTACGAGGCGGAGCACTGCTATGTGGTGCAGAATCCGCCCCAGGAGCCCCTCACCACCGCGGAGATGGATCACGTCTACGCCCTGCCCTACATGCGTGCATGGCACCCCTCCTACGACGCCGCCGGCGGTGTGCCCGCCATTGAGGAGGTCAAGTTCAGTCTTACCTCCTGCCGCGGGTGCTTCGGCGGGTGCAGTTTCTGCGCCCTCACCTTCCATCAGGGCCGTATCATCCAGACCCGCAGCCACGAGGCCATCATCGAGGAGGCAAGACAGGTCATTGCCGACCCGGATTTCAAGGGCTACATCCACGATGTGGGCGGCCCCACCGCCAACTTCCGCCACCCCAGCTGCCAGAAGCAGCTGACCAAGGGCGTATGCCCCAACCGTCAGTGTCTCTTCCCTACCCCCTGCAAAAATCTGAAAGTGGATCACAGCGACTATTTGAGTCTGCTGCGCAAGCTGCGGGAGCTGCCCGGCGTGAAAAAGGTCTTTATCCGCAGCGGCATCCGCTTCGACTATCTGATGTGTGACAAGGACGGAACCTTCCTGCGGGAGATGGTGGAGCACCATATCTCCGGGCAGCTGAAGGTGGCGCCGGAGCACATCGCCGACCCGGTGCTGGAAATGATGGGCAAGCCCTCCAACGATGTCTACCAGAAATTCCTGACGAAATACGAACGGCTCAACGAAAAACTGGGCAAAAAGCAGTTCGTTGTGCCTTACCTCATGAGCAGTCACCCCGGCTCCACTCTGAAAGAAGCCGTTGCGCTGGCGGAATATCTGCGGGATCTGGGCTATATGCCGGAACAGGTGCAGGATTTCTATCCCACGCCCTCCACCATCTCCACCGTGATGTACTACACGGGTCTCGACCCCCGCACCATGAAGCCGGTCTATGTCCCCACCAACCCCCACGAGAAGGCCATGCAGCGCGCCCTGATCCAGTACCGCAATCCCAAGAACTACTATCTGGTGCGGGAAGCGCTGGAAAAAGCGGAGCGGCAGGATCTCATCGGCTACGGAAAGCACTGCCTGATCCGCCCCGTTCCTCCCGGGCAAAAAGCCCCTTACGGGCAGGGGAAACCCACCGGAAGCAAAGCCGGAGGACAGGGGCGTAAGGATGCCCCCAAGAGCGGAAAGCCAGGCAAAACCGTCGGCAAATCTGCCACCCCCGTCGAAAAGGCCAGACCCAAGAAGCGTCCCGCCGGCTGGGCCAAGCCCAAAGCCGCCAAAACCGGCGGCACGAAAGGCAAGAAACCCTCCGCCCGACGCAGCAAATAATATGAAACAGGACCTGACTTTTGTCAGGTCCTGCTCCTTGTACTTTTTTGTAAAAGCAGTTTAAATCAACAGTTTTCTAAAACCGTGTTGTTCGAAGTGCCTCTCTGCATTGTTACAATAGCATTGCAAAACAATCAGGAGGTTTTTACCATGAACACAGACAAAATCATTGCGGAGTCCATTGCAAAGGAATATGCACCGAAGGACAATTCGAAAATCGTTGCCTTAAAGAAGCTTGACAACAAGGCAAAACTGCCCGCCACGATCTTCACCTACTCTTGCGGCATTGTGTCGGCACTCGTCTTCGGCACCGGAATGTGCCTGGCAATGCAGGTGATCGGCAGCGGCACGGCAAGCATGGTGCTGGGTATTATGATCGGCATGATCGGGCTGATTGGCTGCGGAATCAATTATCCGCTTTACAAGAAAATGCTCGAAAACAGCAAGGCAAAATACGCGTATGAGATCGTGCAGCTTGCCCGTGAAATCAGCGAAAACTGACAGGCAGCGGTCATATAAGAGGGTGATGGAGTGAATAAATCAGAAAGCAAATATTTCAATACGGCTGTCAAAATGGATCTTGCACTGATTTCTTTGCTCAAAACGAAACCATTTGAATATATCACGGTAAGCGAACTATGCGAAACGGCAGGCGTAAACCGCTCCACCTTTTATCTGCATTATGAAACCGTGGGCGATTTGCTGGATGAAACCGCGCAATATTTGATTAAGGATTTTCTTTCCTGCTTCGGCGAGGATACGAACAACTTCGCGCTGAATCTCTCAAAATACGAGCTGGATGAACTGAACTTTATCTGCGATAAATACCTGACACCGTACCTCACATACATCAAAGAGAACAAAGAGGTTTTTTCAACGGCTTTGTCCAACGGAAAATCCCTTGGTTTTGAAAGCGTATATAAGCGGATGTTTGAAAGCATCTTCGATCCCATTCTGGAGCGCTATCACTACCCGAATGGAAACAGAAAATATGTGATGATGTATTATTTGAACGGCATTACCGCTATCATTACCGAATGGCTGAAAGATAACTGCGAAAAGCCCATGTCGGAGATCTCCGAAATCATCCAGGTGTGTATTTTTGGCCTGAATAACCGTTAAGGCTGCCGCCTTTTAAGCCCCCACTCTCCGCCAAATCGGCGGAGAGTGGTTTTTTATCTCAACCAGCTCAACAGCCGCCCCGCCTCCAGCGCCGCCAGCGCACGCACACCATCGAAGTCCACATAGGGGTTGTAGACCGCTTCCAGACGGTCATGCTGTGCTTTGGCCTCTTTCAGGGATTCAATGCCCTCCTCCCGAAGCAAAGAGGCCATCCGGCTCTGGAAGCGAAGCTTCCCCTTTCCGCCCGCATCCGCCATGGCGTCCATCCGGACGCGGCGATAGGGGCACTTTCCGTACTCCATGCCGGGTCTGGAAGTAACGAAGGCCAGCTCCAGTCCGGGGATCAGCAGATGTTCGATCCGATCTGGTTCCTCCGGCGCCATGCAGGCAATCACATCCCAGCCCTTCTCCACCGCAGCCCGGTGGAGCTGCGTCATGGCCGCCCCCGCCAATTCCCAGCTGTCGGCAAACTCATACACCCTTTTACAGAGACTGTCTACACTATCAAACCGCCAGACATTGCCCTTGTGGGTGATGCTGCCCAGAAACCGCCGGATAGTTTTCCCACGCTCGGCGCCCCGCCTGCGCAGTTCCCGCTGGATGATACCGCGAATCCGGCGCTCTGCCCGCTGGGCATCGAAGCCGCCGCGCACCGCCGTGACGGCATCCAGTTCCACCTGCCGGGCGGCTTTCAGGCACCGGTAGGCGCTGGCATAGGCTGCCTGATAGGCGCGGGTGTATGTTTTGGCCTCCGCCGCAGCACTTTTGGCCGCGGTGAGATCGTAAAACCGCCCCAGATCCACATACCGATCCACCGCCGCAGGATACCTCGGTTCGATGACGTGGGGCGAAGTTCCGTCCGCAACGGCACAGCGCAGCTCCGGCAGCACCACTCCGTCCAGCGAATCCGGGTCGCCGGAACACCAGAGGTACTCCACCGCCGTCCCCGCCTGCTCCATAGCCCGACCGATCTCCCGCATAAAGGTGTTCTTCCCCACGCCGGGGCCGCCTTTGAGCACGATGAAGTCGTAAGTATCCTCAATATCCACCAGTTCCCCAAACAAATTCTGAAAGCCATTCCCGCTGTTGGCGCCCGCAAAGAAGTTTGTTACCTGTGCCATAAGGTCTCCTCCCGTTTCGATCTTGAACCAGACTATGCAAAAAGAGCCCCCTTTGACAGCCGTTTTCTTCCCTTTCCCCGCAAAAAGAAAAAGCACCTCCCCAGAGGTGCTTTTTCCGGTATCACAGAAACACTTCGTTTTCCTTCGGTTCTGCATAGTCCCGTTCCAGCATAGCAACATGGGACAAAAAGGCCGGGTCGTCAAAGTATTTGGCGCGCTTGGTGCATTTGCGGACGCAGCTCTGACACTTGATGCAGGTGCCGGGCACATGGGCGGGATCTCTGGGATCAATGGCACCCATGGGGCAGGAACGAACACAGGCGCCGCAGCGATTGCAGCGGCTCAGGTGGGTTTTGGGCTTTGCTTTCAGGAACATGGCGGGCTGGCCGTCCAGCCCCCTGGGCACATAATAGGGCGCGTTGGCGTCACCCGGGACCGCCAGCGGAGGAAGTGCTCCCCCCGCCCGTTTGATCTTATCGGCGGCCTTTTTGGCAAAGGTTTTCATCTCAAAGCTGTCGCTCCAGCCGGGGCGGCCGTAAGCCAGCTCATCGGTAAAGGCGTGGCGGCACACAAAGGCGCCGGCAGCAGCCAGCCGAAAGCCGTTTTCCGTCAGCACCGCGCACAGTTCCGCCAGAGAATTGTCATAAGCGCGGTTTCCGAAGGTCACCACCGGGATCGCCGCCGCGCCGTTTCCGCGCAGTTTCTCCCGAAAATCCGGCAAGATCTTGTTGGGCAGCTTGCCGGCATAGGTGGGGCTTGCAATTACGACAATATCAGACTCTGTAAAGCAATATTCCCTTTCACGTTCCGCCGGTTTTGTGAAGGCGCGCCGCTCCACGGAACGCCCTAACTGCTCCGCCAGCGTCTCCGCAATGGTCTCCGCCACCTTTGCCGTTGTCCCGGCAGGGCTGAAATACAGCGCCGTGACAGCGTTCATGGCATCTTCCTCCTTTGTGACAACAGGCGCCCGTTTTCAGGCGCCTGTTCAATGTTACAGCGAAAAGTCCTCGTCCTTCAGCGCTCCGGTATTCAGCGCCACCGGACGGGGCGGCACACGCTTGAGCGGATCATACCGAAACGCGCGGCAGTGATGCTCCACGGGTACAACACCCTTCTTCACGCAGGCTACGTCCCGTTCGTTGATCTGCCGTCCCCACTCACAATAGGCACAGCGGGGGTCAATATCCTTTCGAAACAGCTTCATACTTCCCCCTCCATTCTTTTACAGCGTGTACAGCTTGATTGCGTCTTCTTCCACGGTGGCTTTCACCTTGGAAATGGGATTTTCATAACTGTCGATGATGCGGGTGGCCATGGGATCCTCCACTTCCCGCTGGATGGTACGCCGCAGATTGCGGGCACCATAGGTGCGGGAGAAGGACTTCTCCGTCAGGAAAGACACCAGCGCATCGTCATAGGTGAATGTGATACCCTTTTCTGCCAAAGATGCCACCAGCTCATCCAGCATAATGCGGGCAATGCGCTGGAAATGTTCCTCCGTCAGACGGTTGAAGGTGATGACGGCATCCACGCGGTTGATGAATTCCGGGCGCAGGAACTGCTGCAGTGCCTTCATGGCACGGTCGGCGTCCTGCTGGTTCTGGGTGCGGTCGAAGCCAACTGTGCCCTCCTTGGTGGCACTGCCGGCATTGGAGGTCATGACGATAATGGTATTCTCGAAATTGACCTTGCGGCCGTGGGAATCGGTGATCTCGCCATCGTCCAGAATCTGCAGCAGCACATTCAGCACATCGGGATGGGCCTTCTCGATCTCGTCAAACAGAATGACGGCATAAGGCTTGCGGCGGATTTTCTCCGTCAGCTGCCCCGCTTCGTCATAGCCTACATAGCCGGGAGGAGAACCCACAATGCGGGAGACGGAGTGCTTCTCCATAAACTCGGACATATCCAGACGGATCAGGGCATCCGGCGCGTCAAACAGGTCGGTGGCCAGCTGCTTCACCAGTTCCGTCTTGCCCACGCCGGTGGGGCCGACGAAAATGAAGCTCACAGGCTTGTGCTTGGGCGAGATGCCCACGCGGTTGCGGCGCACCGCCGCAGACACGGCGCTTACGGCCTCGTCCTGACCGATGATATGGCTCTTCAGCCGCTCCTCCAACTGGGAAAGCCGGTGGAACTCCTGCTCCCGGATCTTGGAAGCCGGGATCTTCGTCCACAGTTCGATGACGTGGGCCAGATTTTCCATGGTCAGCTGGGGATCACCCTTTTCCAGCAGAACATTCAGCTCCGTGTGCAGCTGCAGCTCACGGCTCTTGATAAAGGCCATGCGCTCGTAGTCCGGCTCGGCGCCCTCCTGGGCGTTGTTGTCCTCCATCAGGACGCGTTCTTTTTCAAAGTCGTCCAGCTCCCGCTGGATCTCCATGCGGCGGGAAATGTCGGGGTCTTTCAGGTTCAGGTCGGAACAGGCCTCGTCGATCAGGTCGATGGCCTTATCCGGCAGGAAGCGGTCGGTAATATAGCGTTCGGAAAGGATCACCGCCTGACGGAGGATCCCCTCGGAAATACGAACACCGTGGAACTTTTCATAGTTCGGCGCAAGACCCTTCATGATCTTGATGGAGTCCTCGATGGAAGGCTCGTTCACCGTTACAGGCTGGAAACGGCGTTCCAGCGCGGTATCCTTTTCGATGGATTTCCGGTACTCGGTAAAGGTGGTGGCACCGATGACCTGGATCTCTCCGCGGGAGAGAGCCGGCTTGAGGATGTTGGCGGCATTCATGCTGCCCTCGGCGTCGCCTGCACCCACGATGGTGTGGACCTCGTCGATCATCAGGATGATGTTGCCCAGCTTCTTGACCTCATCGATCAGGCCCTTCATGCGGCTTTCAAACTGGCCGCGGAACTGGGTTCCTGCCACCAGAGAGGTGAGATCCAGCAGGTAAACTTCCTTCTCCCGCAGCTTGAAGGGCACGTCGCCGGAGGCGATGCGCTGCGCCAGTCCCTCGGCAATGGCAGTCTTGCCAACACCGGGTTCGCCGATGAGGCAGGGGTTGTTCTTCTGGCGGCGGTTCAGGATCTGCACCACGCGCTCGATCTCCTCCGTCCGGCCGATCACCGGATCCAGCTTGCCCTCCTTGGCCCGACGGGTCAGGGAGATGCAGTAGCTCTCCAGAAATTTCCGTTTGTTATTCTTATTGTCCTTCCGTTCCTTCTCCCGGCCGCTGCGCTCGCCTTCCGGCGGCTCAGGCTGTTCGCTGCGGGGCAGTTCTCCGCCGGAAAACAGGCGGTTCAGGAAGGGGAAGGTGGCCGTCTTGCCGTCTTCCTCGGCATCGTCTTCCTCGCCGCCGGGCAGGTCCTCGATATTCTCGATCCCGCTCATGGCCTGCATCATCTCGCTGCTGATGGTTTCCAGATCCTCATCCGAGATGCCCATGCGCTTCATCATCTCATTGACCTGGGGCAGTCCCAGATCCTTGGCGCATTTCAGGCACAGGCCTTCATTGATGGTGTTTTCTCCGTCCATTCTGGAAATGAACACCACGGCAACATTCTTTTTGCATCTTGAACACAGTGTAGGCTGCATCATGACCTCCAGGCGCCATTCCGGCGCAAAATCAGAAATGAAACCTCCCTATGGAGCGTTTCGGTAAAAGATATCTTTTGCGGCAAAACCGCAAGGGCTGCGCCCCTCTCCGCTTACTGCAGGAACGATGGGATCTTCAGAAAGCTGCTGTCGGCAAAGATGCGGAGCACGCGCGTGTCCGCCAGTTCAAAGGATGTACCCATCACCCGGGCAAGCCATGCCACAAGGAACACGATCACAACGCCCTGCAGAAGGCCGATCAGCCCGCCGCCCAGACGATTGAAGCTCTTGAGTACCGGCAGTTTCATCATAAGATCCAGAGTCCCTGCCAAAAAATGGAGCAAAACCAGCAGCAGCAGGAACGCAAGGATGTACAACACACCGTAAACCACGCCACGGATCGCCGCCTCGACGACGGCTGTCACCAGAGGCGCACCGGTCTCTGCCATAATGGTTTCGACTTTTTCAATCAGTTCCGCGCGGAATTCCTCGTTCAGCCCCATCTGTTTCATGAGCTCTGCCAGCATGGTGCTGTCGGGTGTCAGATCTTCCGTACCGGCGATCAGCGCTTCTCCCAGTGCTTCTTCCAGTTTGGCGTTGACCTGCTCCTCGACCCCGGGGGCAACCAGCTTTGTCACCGGATCCGCAAGGGATGAGGCAATGACCCCGGCGCCGAACAACGCCACGATGATAATCAGCAGCCCCGCCAGCGTCTTCACCAGACCTCTGCGGGCACCCCAAAGGGTCATCCCCACCAGAACGGCAACCGCTACGATGTCCATTATAACAGGCATTGTCATACTTGCCTACCTTTCCACGTGTAAACGTTTTATGAATTCGCCTTGTAATTGTTCTCTCTTCTTCCGTTTCTGTACAGTTACGGCAGGAACAGCCGCGCATATTCCGAAGCCAGCAGCAGCACAGAGCCATCGCCGCGCTGCAAGACCTCTCTTGCGAAATCCGTGCCCTGCAGCGAAGCATAGAGCTGCAGGTCGCGGTTATAGATCTCCAGCCGGTCGGCATACAGCACCGCCAGATAGCGTCCCGCCGCCGACAAGCCCAGAACTTCCTCGTTGACATCCAGCCTGCCCAGTTCCTGGCCGCCCGGTGCAATGCTCACCAGTCTGCCCACGCTGCCGGAACGGTAGCGATTGAGCAGCAGCACCACAAAGTCATCGCCGCCCAGGTCGTATTCTCGCAGGAAGGCGCCGTCGTAGCCGTAGGTCGACAGATCCCCGCCGTCCTGCCGAGCAAAGGTCACGCCGGTGTCGGTGACGGTACTCAAATAGTCACCCTGCTGCCCGACAGCCAGCACCAGACCGTCCATCACATCGTAATTCGCGGTACTCTCGGTCTGCGTCAGATCGTAGATCACCACATTGCTGAGAAACACACCGTCACGCTGTCCCAGCGTCACAGCTGCCAGGGTGGTATTGTCATTGGTCACATACGCATCCGTCACAAACCGGCGGGAGGAGTTGAAGGCAAAGACCAGCTCCAGTTCCGGATCATATACCTGAACACTGCTCTTGTAGCCTTTCTTCTCCGCCGTCACAGCCAGGTAGCCGCTGTCGTTCAGCGTGGCGGCGATCAGAGGTTCCTGCTCATCCGCCGTTATGTGGAGCAGCTGCCCCTCCTCACCCAGTACATACAGCTCCGTGCCGCCCACATCGTAGGCCACGGCTCGCCCACCGCCGAAGTGGATGGCCGGCGCTTTCATGCTCACCGCCGCAGACCACACCTCGCTGCCGTCCGGGTCCAGCAGACGCAGCCGGGTATCCGACAACACCACCAGCCGGTTTCCCAGCACCGCAAAGCGGTTGTTGGCGGACGCATCGTAATCGTACAGCGCGTCGCCATCGGCTGTGGTGGCCTCTTTTCCGTAGTTCAGGTAGCGGCGCAGCGCATCGAAGCCGGTCCCGTCCCGATAGGCCGCAAACAGCACCACGGCCAGAACCACCGCCAGCACCATAAAGAACACCAGAAACCGCCGAAAACCGCCGCGCTTTTTGGGCGCAACACGTTCACCCGGTTCGTCATTCCAGATATTTCTTGTCGTATTAGCCATTGTTCAGTCGTTCGTCCTCATACCACAGTCTTGTCAGGTACAATCCGCCGGGCGGCACGGTGGGCCCCGCCAGCCGGCGGTCGCCGCTCTCCAGAATCGCAGGGATATCCTCCGGCAGGAACTTCCCCTCCGCCGCGTACAGCACGGTGCCGGTAATGGCCCGAACCATATTATACAAAAAGCCGTTGGCGCAGACCTTCAATTCCAGAAGATCCCCGTTTCGGGTCACGTCGCACCAGTAAATGGTGCGCACTGTGGAGCGGGTCTCCGTGCCTACGCTGCGAACTGCGCGAAAATCGTGGGTGCCTACAAACTGATGCGCCGCCTGGTTCAAAAACGCCTCGTCCAGGTGCTTCGGATAGAAGTAGGCGCGGTTTACATAAAACGGGTTCTTCACCCGGGAGTTGTAGATGCGATAGGTATACTCCTTCTTCACGCAGGAGCCAATGGCATTGAAATCCTCCGCCACCTCCAGCGCCTCCTTCACCGCAATATCCTCGGGGGTATGGGTGTTGATGGCAAAGGGCAGGCGGTCCAGCGGAATACCGGACGAGGTGCGGAAATTGGCCACATAATGCTCCGCATGGACGCCGGCGTCGGTGCGGCCGCAGCCGGTGAGGTGTACTTCCTCGCCGGTGATCTGCTTCAGCGCCTTCTGCAGGGTCTCGCAGACGGTGACTGCGTTTTTCTGCACCTGCCAGCCGTGATACGCCGTGCCGTTATACATCAGTTTTAAGGCGATATTCCGCATACAAAGCTCCCGTCTTTTCTTTACAGTCCGAATCTTGCCAGCACGATGACCGCGATCAGGATCACAGCACCGATGGTCAGGGCGGTATAGTCCCGCCGCTCATATTTTAGTACATGCAGCTTGGTGCGTCCCTCGCCGCCGTGGTAACAGCGGCACTCCATGGCCGTGGCCAGTTCGTCCGCCCGCCGAAACGCGCTGATGAACAGCGGCACCAGAATGGGGATCAGCGCCCTGGCCTTCTGGATCAGGTTTCCGCTTTCAAAGTCCGCGCCCCGTGCCTTCTGGGCGGACATGATCTTGTCCGTCTCTTCGATCAGCGTGGGGATAAACCGCAGGGCGATGGACATCATCATGGCCAGTTCATGCACCGGCACACGCAGTTTTTTCAAGCCGTTCAGCAGCCGCTCCAGACCGTCCGTCAGGCTGATGGGGCTGGTGGTATAGGTCATCAGGAAGGTGCCCATGATGAGCAGCATGATGCGCAGCACCATGAACACGGCGTTGCGCAGACCGGTATCGGAGATGCGCAGAATGCCCCACTCCACCAGATACCGCTCGCCGGGGGTAAAGAACAGGTTCAAAATGCCGGTAAAAAGGATGATAAACAGCACCGGCTTCAAGCCCCGCACCAGCTGCTTGATACCGACGTTGGAAACCCGAACGCAGGCAGCAAGGCAGGCCGCAATGATGGCATAGGTCACCACGCCTTTGGCGCTGAACAACGCCACGATATACAGCACCACCAGCAAAATCTTCGTGCGGGGATCAAGCTTATGCGCCACGGTATTTCCGGGGAAATACTGACCCAGCGTAATGTCTTTCAGCATGCGCCACCGCCCTTCCGCAGCGCCAGCAGCTGCTCCTCCAGCGCCTCCACGGTGTAGACCGCAGGGTCAATGGCAAGGCCGCGCTCCTTCAGTGCCCGGGCAACGCGGGTGATCTGGGGCACATCCAAACCGGCAGCGAGCAGTTTTTCCGCCTGCTGAAACACTTCCGAGGGCGTGCCGCTCATCAGGACATGGGCGTTTTTCAGCACCAGAATGCGGTCCACATTCTGCGCGATCTCGTCCATGCTGTGGCTGACCAGAATGATGGTCTTGCCCTTGTTGCGGTGATAGTCCCGGATGTTGGCCATCAGGTTCTCACGGCCTGCGGGGTCAAGCCCTGCCGTAGGCTCGTCCAGCACCAGCACGTCAGGCTCCATGGCCATGACGCCGGCCAGTGCCACGCGCCGCTTCTGACCGCCGGAGAGTTCAAAGGGCGACTTCTCCAGCTGGTCGTCCCGCACGCCCACCAAACGGGCAGCCTCCCGGACACAGCGATCCAGTTCTTCGCCCCGCTTGCCCTGATTCATAGGTCCAAAGGCAATGTCTTTATAAACCGTCTCCTCAAAGAGCTGGTATTCCGGGTACTGGAACACCAGCCCCACCTTGAAGCGCACGTCCCGGATCTTCTTCGGCTCCGCCCAGATGTCCCGTCCGTGGAGCAGGATCTGCCCGGAGGTGGGCTTGAGCAGGCCGTTGAGATGCTGGATCAGCGTGGACTTACCGGAGCCGGTATGTCCGATGACGCCCAGAAACTCACCGTTGTACACATCGAAGGTGATGTCCTCCACCGCGCTGCGCTGGAAGGGCGTGCCGACCCCGTAGGTATGGGTCAGGTTTTTGATCTGTAAAATCGGTTCCAAATCGTTTCGTCCTTCCTCATTTTCCCGCCATGGCTTTCACGATGGCATCGGCACATTCCTCCACGGTCAGCGCGTCCAGCGGAACCGCCACGCCGTTCTGGCGCAGGCGATCCAGCAGATCCACCGTGTCCGGTGCCGTCAGTCCCATGGAGCGCAGAGCTTCGATCTGCGCAAAGACCTCACGGGGTGTTCCATCCATAGCGACGCGCCCCTCGTCCATGACGATGACGCGGTCAGCGTCTTCCGCTTCATTCATGTGATGCGTGATGAGCACCACGGTAATGCCCTTCTCCCGGTTCAGCCGGCGGATGGCAGAAAGCACTTCCTGCCGTCCCACAGGATCCAGCATGGCAGTGGCCTCGTCCAGCACGATGCACGCCGGTTCCATGGCGATGACACCGGCAATGGCGATACGCTGCTTCTGTCCGCCGGAAAGCAGATGGGGCGCATGGGTCACAAAGTCATACATGTCCACCGAGCGCAGCGCATCGTCCACCCGGCGGCGAATCTCCTCCGTGGGTACCCCCAGATTTTCGGGGGCGAAGGCGACATCCTCCTCCACCACGTTGGCAACGATCTGGTTGTCGGGATTCTGGAACACCATACCCACCCGCTGTCGGATGGCCAGCAGCACCTTCTCATCCAGCGTGTCCATGCCCTCCACATACACCTTGCCGCCGGAGGGCAACAGCACGGCGTTGAAGGTCTTGGCCAGCGTGGACTTGCCGGAGCCGTTGTGGCCCAGGATCACCGTAAAGCTGCCCTTTTCAATGGCAGTGTTCACGCCTTTGAGGGCAAAGACAGGCTCGCCGTCCTCCCCCGCCGGGTAGAGAAACCGCAATTCTTTTGTTTCAATCATAGTTGACATAACATATTCTCGTTTCCCGTTTGTTTGCAACGAAGTCAGTCTCCCTTATTCGCTGAACCAGCGGCCGGTGGCGCCGCAGGGCAGCGCCAGACCGGTCTCGGTGACGGGCAGACCCAGTTCGTCCCAGGTGCATTTTCCGCCGTATTTGGAGGCCACCAGCACGTTGAGCAGATAGCCCAGCACAGAGGGCGCAAGACCCGTGGTGTAGGAATTGATGATGACGAACAGCGGCTTGTCCGACAGCACGCCGGCGCACAGCTTCACGAAGGGATAGAGGTTCTCCTCCAGCTTCCATACCTCGCCGCCGGGGCCGCGGCCGTAAGAGGGCGGATCCATGATAATGGCGTCGTAGGTCTTGCCCCGGCGGATCTCACGCTCCACAAATTTGGCGCAGTCGTCGATGATCCAGCGGATGGGCGCCTCCTCCAAACCGGAGAGGCGGGCGTTGTCCTTGGCCCATGCCACCATACCCTTGGCCGCATCCACATGGCACACGCTGGCACCCGCCTTGGCGCAAGCCACCGTGGCGCCGCCGGTATAGGCAAACAGGTTCAGCACACGGATGGGACGGCCGGCGTTGCGGATCTTGTTCATGGCAAAATCCCAGTTCACCGCCTGCTCGGGGAACAGACCGGTGTGCTTGAAGTTCATCGGCTTGACCTGGAAGGTCAGTTCATCATAATGAACTTTCCAGCTCTCGGGCAGGGTATTCTTCTCCCAATGGCCGCCGCCGCTCTGGGAGCGATGATAGCGGGCATTGGTCTTTTTCCATGCGGGGTTGCGATAATCCGTTTCCCAGATGGCCTGGGGATCGGGCCGCACCAGGAACTGCTTGTCCCAGCGCTCCAGCTTTTCTCCGCCGCCGCAATCCAGCAATTCGTAGTCCTGCCATTTATCCGCGATCCACATAGTGTGTCCTCCGTTTTTTATGTTTGCATATTAAATCAGTATATTATACCTCTTTTTCTCTTTGTTCGTCAATTACATTTCCGGGCCAGGACGCAAAATCTGCCGTTGGATTTTCGGGGTTTTTATGATACAATATCGGTGATCCGTAATTTTTCAAAAAGCGAGGCGATCCGATGGAAACCGTTCTGATGCACACCTGCTGTGCCCCCTGCTCTCTCAGCTGCATTGCCCCCCTCCGCGCCGAGGGCATTGAGCCGGTGGCGTTCTGGTACAACCCCAACATCCACCCCTGGAAGGAATACGAGGCACGCCGGGACTGTCTGCTCTCCTTCGCACCCACCATCGGCATGGAGGTGCGGGTACGGGAGGATTACGGACTGAAGGACTTTGTCCGCCATGTGGCCGGCGACATTGACCACCGCTGCACCTACTGCTACGAGCACCGTCTCGAAGGCACGGCAAAATACGCCGCCGAACACGGCTTCACCCACTTTACCTCCACCCTGCTCTCCAGTTTGTATCAGGATCACGAGGGCATCGTTCGGGCAGCAGAGCGCTATGCCAAACAGTACGGCGTGGAGTTTCTCTACCGGGACTTCCGCCCCAACTTCCGTGCAGGCAACCAGCAGGCAAAGGAATTGGGCTTCTATATGCAGAAATACTGCGGCTGTGTGTTCTCCGAGGCCGACCGCTATCAAAAGCAGATCGACCGGGATCGCGCGAAATTTCAGGAATAAAAAGAAACACAGGAGCGGTTCGCTCCTGTGTTTTTTTCGTTATGTCAAAATACCCAGATGTTCCAGCAGGATCTTCGTACCCATCAGGATCAGCACGATGCCGCCGGTAAGCTCTGCCCGGGCGCGGTATTTTGCGCCGAACACACTGCCCACCTTGACGCCGATGCCGGAGAGGACAAAGGTCACAATACCGATAAAGCATACTGCCGGAACGATATCCACACTTAAGAAAGCGAAGGAAATACCCACCGCCAGCGCATCGATGCTGGTTGCCACCGCCAGCGGCAGCATCGCTCGGAAGCCGAAATTGCAGTCCAGACAGTCCGCCTCTTCCCGGGACTCCCGAATCATATTGAAGCCGATGATGCCCAGCAGCACAAAGGCGATCCAATGGTCGACGGATACGATCATAGACTGGAACCGGATGCCCAGCAGATAGCCCAGCAGGGGCATCAAGCCCTGAAAGCCGCCGAAATAGAGGCCGGCGGTGCAGACGTGGCGCAGCCGCACCTGCCCCGTAGCCAGACCCTTACACACAGATACAGCAAAGGCATCCATGGACAAGCCGATGGCGATGACAAATAATTCCCATAAACCCATTTTCTGTTTCCTCGTTCTGTTTGCGTTGACAGCCGCTCCAAGCGGCACCCATCAGTTTTTCAGGCTGTGCATCGGGGCCGGGATGCGGCCGCCGCGGGCGATGAAGTCCGCGCTGGACTCGGGATGCACCGGCATCACCGGGGCGCTGCCAAGCAAACCGCCCATCTCGATGGTGTCGCCCACCGTCTTGCCGGGAGTTGGCAGGATGCGGACGGCGGTGGTCTTGCAGTTGACCATGCCGATGGCCGCCTCGTCGGCGATGATGGCAGAGATGGTCTCCGCAGGGGTATCGCCGGGCACGGCGATCATATCCAGACCCACGGAGCAGACGCAGGTCATGGCTTCCAGTTTATCCAGCGTCAGCACGCCACTGCGGGCGGCGGCGATCATACCCTCGTCCTCGGATACGGGGATGAAGGCGCCGGACAGGCCGCCCACGGAGGAGGACGCCATAACGCCGCCCTTTTTCACCGCATCGTTCAGCAGCGCCAGCGCCGCCGTGGTGCCGTGGGTGCCGCAGACTTCCAGCCCTATCTCCTCCAAGATCCGTGCCACGGAGTCGCCGATGGCGGGGGTAGGCGCCAGAGAGAGGTCCACGATGCCGAAGGGCGTATCCAGACGGCGGGATGCCTCCTGTGCCACCAGCTGACCCATACGTGTCACGCGGAAGGCCGTCTTTTTCACAGTCTCCGCAACGACATCAAAGGGCATTCCCTTTACAGCTTTTAACGCATGATGTACCACGCCGGGGCCGGAAACACCCACGTTGATGACCTTCTCCGCCTCACCCACACCGTGGAAGGCGCCGGCCATAAAGGGGTTGTCCTCCACGGCGTTGCAGAATACCACCAGCTTCGCACAGCCCAGGCCGTCCCGGTCTGCGGTGGCAGCGGCGGTGTCCTTGATGATACGGCCCATCAGAGCCACGGCATCCATATTGATGCCGGCCTTGGTGGAGCCCACATTCACGGAGGAGCAGACCAGTTCCGTCCGAGCCAGTGCCTCGGGGATGGACCGGATCAGGCGCTCGTCCGCCTTCGTCATACCCTTTTGCACCAGCGCGGAGTAGCCGCCGATGAAGTTCACGCCGCAGGCCTTGGCAGCGCGGTCCAGCGCCAGCGCGAAGGGGACGTAGTCCTCGGTCTCACTTGCGCCCGCCACCAGTGCCATGGGCGTGACGGAAATACGCTTATTGACGATGGGGATGCCGAACTCCCGCTCGATGTCCTCACCGGTTTTGACCAGCTTTTCGGCATAGCGGGTGATCTTGTCATAGACCTTATCGCAGGCGCGCTTGGCATCGGGGTCGCAGCAACTGAGCAGAGAAATGCCCATGGTGATGGTGCGGATATCCAAATGCTGCTGGTCGATCATTTCAATGGTGGAAAGGATGTCCTTTTGATTGAGCATAATCCCTCTCCCCTCTTAAATCCTGTGCATTGCGTCGAAAATCTCCTCACGCTGGATGCGGATGGAGATGCCCATCTCGGTGCCCAGTTCTTCCAGCAGAACACGCAGATCACCCACGGAAACCGCTGCCTTTTCCACATCCACGGCCATAACCATGGTGAAAGAGCCATGCAGAATGGTCTGGGAAATATCCAGAATATTCACGTTGTTCTTTGCCAGCAGCGTGCAGACTGCGGCGGTAATGCCCACTTTATCCTGTCCCACGACAGTTACGATTGCGTTCATAAAGTTCCTCCTGAAAAAAGGATTTGATCCGATTCATTTTAGCACATAACGCCTGCAAAGTAAATCCAAAAAAAATACAAGGGGGCACGCATCGCACGCCCCCTTGCTTTTCACTTCTCAGATTACGTCAAAGAACTTGTCGTGGATGGCCTTGACGGCACGATTCACATCTTCCTCATCCAGCAGGACGGAAACACGGATCTCGGATGTGTTGATCATCTGGATGTTGATGCCCGCCTCATACAGCGCCTCAAACATCTTGGCCGCCATACCGCAGTGGCTCATCAGGCCGATGCCCACGATGGACACCTTGCCGATGTGTTCGTCGGCTTCGATGTGGTCGAACTTCAGCACCTCTTTGTTGGCGTTGAGCAGTTCTTCCGCATCTTCCAGATCCTTCTTGTGGATGGTGAAGGTAATGTCCTTGGTGGCGTCGCGGCCGATGGACTGCAGGATCACGTCCACATTGATGTTGTGCTTGCCCAGCAGATCAAATACCTGAAATGCAACGCCGGGATTGTGCTGCAGACCGATCAGGGCAACGCGGGCAATGCTGGTATCCTTCGCCACACCGGCGATATTGGTTTTTTCCACTTTGGTGACCTCCTTGACTTTCGTGCCGGGCTTGCGCTCCAGACTGGACACGACTTCCATATTGACTTTAAATTTCTTTGCCAGCTCCACGCTGCGGTTATGCAGCACGCCTGCGCCTTGGGATGCCAGTTCCAGCATCTCGTCATAAGTAATCTCATCCAGCTTCTGGGCGCTGGAAACGATGCGGGGATCGGTGGTGTACACACCGTCCACATCGGTGTAGATCTGGCACAGATCTGCGTGGAACGCGGCAGCCAGCGCCACAGCGCTGGTATCGCTGCCGCCGCGGCCCAGCGTCGTCACATCACCCGTGCGGGCCAAACCCTGGAATCCGGTGACGATCACGATGCGGTGCTGATCCAGTTCGGTCTGGATCCGCTCGGGATCGATCTTCTTGATGCGGGCGTCGGAATGGTCGGAGGTGGAATGGATTCCAACCTGGCCGGCGTTCAGAGACACGCAGGGCAAACCCATCCCTTCCAGCGCCATGGCGCACAGCGCCACGGAGATCTGCTCGCCGGTAGACAGCAGCATATCCATCTCCCGCTTGGAGGCCTTGGGGTTAATCTCCTCGGCCTTGGCAATCAGGTCATCGGTGGTATCTCCCTGTGCGGACAGCACCACGATGACATCGTTGCCCTGCCGATAGGTATCGGCAATAATACCGGCGACATTGCGGATATGCGCTGCATCCTTCACGGAGCTGCCGCCGAATTTCTGTACGATCAAACTCATCGAATTGCCTTCTTTCCTTTCTGGTGGTCACAGAGCGCCAACGGCACTCCGTATTTCATTATAGTACACGGAGCACGGCTTCGGCACCCAGTTTCTCGGCTGCTGCCTTTGCCTGTACCTCCGTCATGGGAGCGGTGATGACGGCGCCGGGGGCGGCTTCCTTCACCTCACCGCAGACGCCCTTGGCATCGGCGGCAGAGAAGTCGCCGCGCAGATACCACTGCATGACCAGTTCCTCGCTGGGGAACAGGTCGGCACTCTCGCTCCAACCCAGATCACGGCGCTTTTCACGGTGCTGGATGGCATCGATGACGTCGCCCATCAGCGCAGAAGCGGTGGGCTTGCCGGCACCGCGGCCGTAGAACATCACCTCGTCCGCTGCGTTGCCGCGGATCAGGCAGGCGTTGAACACATCGTCCACACGGGACAGCGGAGAGCTTTCGGGCACCAGATGGGGAGCCACATAGGCAGCCACCTTGCCCTCTGCCATGCGCATAGCATGGCCCAACAGCTTGACCCGGTAACCGGCAGATGCAGCAATGTCCACATCCTTCAGATCCAGGGCGCTGATACCAATCATACGGACATTGGCGGGAGCCACTTCCTTGCCCCATGCCAGGTTGGACAGAATGCAGATCTTGCGGCCTGCATCGATACCCTCCACATCGGCGGTGGGATCGGCCTCGGCGTAGCCCTTGGCCTGGGCTTCCTTCAGGGCGTCGGCAAAGGATGCGCCATCCTGCACCATGCGGGTGAGGATGTAGTTGGTGGTACCGTTCAGGATACCTGCAATCTCCTCGATCTGGTTGCCGGCCATGCACTGGAACAGCGGACGCAGCAGGGGGATCGCGCCGCCCACGCTGGCCTCAAACAGGTAGTTCACATTCTTCTCCGCGGCGATGGCCAGCAGGTCCTTGCCGTAGGTGGCCACCAGCTCCTTGTTGGCGGTGACCACATGCTTGCCAGCCATCAGGGCGCGGCGGGTGAATTCCTGCGCCACCTTGGTGCCGCCGATGGTCTCCACCACCACTTCCACCTCGGGGTCGTTTTCAATGATCGCGAAGTCCTTGATGAACTTATCGGCATCGGGGCTGTCGGGGAATTCACGGATATCCAGAATATACTTGACGGTGATCTCCTCGCCCACCTTGGCGGCAATGCTCTCCCGGTTGACCCGGGCGACTTCTGCCAGGCCGGAGCCCAGAGTACCGTGTCCCATAATTGCAAACTTTGCCATAATCGTTTCTCCTTTGCTTCTATCTTTCACTAAATATCATTTGTATACAAGCGTTGTTTGTACAGCGCAGTTGCATCTGCCATTTTTTGCCGCAGCCTCAACCGGCCAGGATCTCAAACTTTACCACGCCGTCCAGATTACCCACTTCCGCCATCAGCTGCTCCAAAGACTCCTCCATATCACTGGTCTCCGCAGAGATTGTCACCGCCGCGCAGCCGTTGGTGGGGATGCTCTGGTTGATGGTGAGGATGTTGGCGCCCGATGTTGCGAAAACGGACAGCACCCTGCTCAGCACGCCGGAGGTATCCTTCAGCATGGCATAAAAGGTGATGATGTGCTCCGACTTCATGTCGTTGAAGGGCTGCACGGAATCCTTGTACTTGTAAAAGGCACTGCGGCTGATACCCACCTTTTTGGTGGCGGAGCCAACTGTATCCGCCTCACCGGTCTGCATCATGCGCTTCGCTTCCGCGACCTTCACAAAAATCTCCGGCAGCGCGTCCGCCGCCACAATGTAATACTTGACCGCTTTGGCCATTCGTCCACCTCCCGTGGTCATTTGTCTTTCCACGTCGCCCATCGTACCACATTTTGATCTCCGGCGCAACCGGAATCCGGCAAAATTCCTTTGGCAGAATCACGAATGTTCCCTCAAACCGTCCGTCCCTGGTGGTCAAATTGCCGGTAGCGGTGGAATTTTGCCCAAAAGCGCAGAAAAGAACCGCCTTTCGGCGGTTCTTTTTGGGGTTCGTCTTGGGTTCGGTTTGTCCGTCAGTCTGCCTGATAAATGGCCTTCACGCCCTTGTAGGTTTCATAGCAGTCCAGCTTGGACACCACCTCAAAGGGCGCGTGCATACTCAAAACCGGAACGCCGGCATCCAGCGTTTCGATGTTGCGGTTGGCCATATAGGCGGCAACGGTCCCGCCGCCGCCTCCGTCCACCTTGCCCAGCTCCACGAGCTGCCAGAGCACGTCGGCCTCGTCAAACACGCGGCGCACATAGGCCACCGTTTCCGCGCCGGCATCAGAGGCGCCAGCCTTGCCGCGGGCGCCGGTATATTTGCACAGCCCCACGCCGTAGTTCAGGAAGGCGGCGTTGCGCTTCTCATAAACATCGGCATAATGGGGGTCATAGGCCGCCGTCACGTCCGCGCTCAGGCAGAAGGACTTTTCATAGCACACCCGCAAAGGCACGTTCTGGGCGGCGCACAGATCTTCCACAAAGGTGTCAAATGCCGCGGATTTCATGCCGGTGACGCCGTCGGAGCCGATCTCCTCCTTGTCCGCCAGAATGCACACAGCCGTCTTTTCCGGCGTTTCCTCCAGATCCAGCAGCGCCCGCAGGGCGGCGTAGCCGCAGACGCGGTCATCGTGGCCGTACGCGCCGATCATGGAGCGATCCAGACCGATATCCACCGCGTCCATCGCGGGAACGGCCTCCAGCTCGGCAGAGGTGAAATCGTCCTCGGTGATGCCGTACTTTTCGTTGAGGATCTGCATCACCGCCAGCTTCACCCGGCCGGTATCCTCCTCGTCACCGATGGGACGGCTGCCCAGCAGCAGGTTCAACGTCTCGCCGGAGAAAGCGGTGCCCAGGGGCTTCTGGGACTGCTCCCCACCCAGATGGGGCAGCAGGTCGGTGATGACCAGTCTGGGGTCGCCGGCGTCTCCGCCGATATTCACCGCAACGGAGGAACCGTCCTTCATGGCCACCACGCCGTGCAGTTCCAGGGGAATGGTGACCCACTGGTACTTGCGGACACCGCCGTAGTAGTGGGTCTTGAAATAGGCCAGTTCGCTCTCCTCATAGAGGGGATTGGGCTTCAGATCCAGACGGGGCGAGTCGATATGGGCGGCGGCGATCTGGGCGCCCTCTGCCAGACTCTTCTTTCCGATGTGCGCCAGCAGCACCGCCTTGCCCCGGTTGCAGACATACAGCTTGTCGCCGCTTTTCACGTCCATCCCGCGGACATAGGGCTTGTATCCCCGCGCCTCCGCCAGGCGGATGCTCTCCGCCGCGCACAGACGCTCGGTCTTTCCGGCGTCCAGATACGCCTTGTAGTCGGCGCAGTAGGCCTCCATGGCAGCGTGTTCCTCCAGCTTCACGCGGTCGTAGCCGTTCTTCTTGCCGGAGAGCAGCTTTTTCTTCAATTCCTTAATGGCGTCAGACATATCAAACATCCTCCTTCGTGGGTGTCAGGTGTTTTCCCGGCATTTTTCCTGCCGGACGGTCTCGATGAGCCGGCCGAAAAAGATGCGGGCCTCGTTCCGGAACTGCTCCGGCAGTTCCGCGATGTTGTTCAGTTCGCAGTCGCATCTGCTGCGGTAAAATTCATCCGTCTTTTGTGCGGAGATCCGCAATCGGGCATACTGCTCCGTGATGCCGTCCCGCGCCATGATGCGGCGGACGCGCAGCTCCATCGGCGCGGTCACCACCACCGTGCGATCGCACAGGCGATCCAGCCCGCACTCCAGCAGATTGATGGCGTCGATGGCGTACAGCCCGTCTCCGCCCTCCTCCACCATACGCTCCACTTCGGGAACCAGCAGGCGGAAAATGATCTCGTTCAGCTGTGCCAGTCGTTCCTTTTGGGCAAAAACTTCCTCGCCCAGCTTTCTGCGGTTCAACGTACCGTTCCGGTCAAAGACGCCGGGGAAGGCTTCGCTGATGGCATGGCGCAGTTCGGCGTTGTTTGCCAGCATCTCATGATACACCGCGTCACAGTCGATCACGGTGCCGCCCAAGTCCCGGATGGCATCCAGCGCGCTGGTTTTTCCCGCGCCGGTGCCGCCGGTGATGCCCAGCACCACCCGTGCCGTATCGGCCTCGATGACATGGAAGCCTGCGGCTTTTTTCAGGCGGTTGCTCACGGCCAGACCCAGTCCCTGGTCGTCCGGACACTGGGCATAGATCTCCGTCACATCGCTTTCGTCAAAGGTGCGCAGCGCCGCAAATACCCGCTGCGCCTGTGCCTGCTTGTCAAAGCTGGACCCCAGCGTCTGCACGCGCCGCCCGTCGAACAGGTGCGCGTATTCATCAAAACAGATCACGCCGGAATTCTCCCCTACACGCCGCAGGATCTCCCGTGCGGAGGCCTCCGGCGCGCCGGTGACCACGGTGACCGGCGCCTTGGGTGCGTAATGGCGGTATTTCATACCGGGCGCTCTGGCGACCTCGTCCTTTTTCAGCGCCTGCGAGACCGCCTTATCCACATCGATATGCCCGACCAGCTGTTCCAGCGCCTCCAGCGGCAGACCGCCGGGACGCAGCAGTCGGGGCGGCTGGCAGGTCAGATCCAGAATGGTGGACTCCACGCCGACGCTGCAGCTTCCGCCGTCCACCACCGCCTCGATCTTTCCGCCCATATCCTCCAGCACATCCGCCGCCGTGGTGCAGCTGGGACGCCCCGAGGTGTTGGCGCTGGGCGCGGCAACGGGAACGCCCGCCTCCCGGATAATGGCCAGCGCCACCGGGTGGTTGGGACAGCGCACCGCAACGGTATCCAGCTTTGCTGTGGTTTCGTCGGGCACATTGGCCTTGCGCTTGAGGATCATGGTCAGCGGGCCCGGCCAGAACTTCCGCGCCAGCGTGTAGGCGATGGGCGGGATGTCCTCGCAGAACCGGGGCAGCCACTGGGCGCCGGTGATGTGCAGGATCAGGGGATTGTCCTGAGGTCTGCCCTTTGCCTCAAAAATGCGGTTGACCGCCGCGGAATCCAGTCCGTTGGCGCCCAGTCCGTACACCGTTTCCGTGGGAAGTGCCACCAGTCCGCCCTGGCGCAGGATCTTCGCCGCGGCCTTGATCTTTTCTTCCACTTCTTTCTGCTGCCCGCGGATATCCCGCAGGTCATAATAGATCGTTTGCATGATGCTCGCCTCTGCTTTGTGTGATTTATGCTTCTGCCGCCTCTCCGCTGCCCAGAGTCTCCGCCCGGGCGGCGGTGGTCAGCGCGTCCACCAGCTCATCCAGCCCACCGTCCATGATCTGATCGATCTTGTACAGCGTCAGGCCGATGCGGTGATCCGTGACCCGCCCCTGTGGGAAGTTGTAGGTGCGGATGCGCTCGCTGCGGTCTCCGCTGCCCACCTGGTTTTTCCGCTCTGCGGCGGCGGCACTCTCCTGCTTTTCCCGTTCCATTTCATACAGGCGGGAACGCAGGACTTTCATCGCCTTGTCCTTGTTTTTATATTGGCTGCGCTCATCCTGACATTCCACCACCAGCCCTGTTGGCAGATGGGTGATGCGGATGGCAGATTCCGTCTTGTTGACGTGCTGTCCACCGGCACCGGAAGCGCGATAGGTGTCGATCTGCAAGTCTTTCGGATCAATGGCAAACTCCACATCCTCCGCCTCCGGCAGCACCGCCACCGTGGCGGCAGAGGTCTGGATGCGGCCACCGGACTCCGTCACCGGGATTCGCTGAACGCGATGAACCCCGGATTCAAATTTCAGACGAGAGAACGCTCCTTCGCCCTCGACCAGCAGGCTGCATTCTTTGATGCCACCCAGTTCCGTTTCGTGGAGGCTGACAAGATCCGTCTTCCATCCCTTCGCCTGCGCGTACATGGTATACATCCGGTAGAGATCGCCGGCAAACAGCGCCGCTTCCTCACCGCCGGTGCCTGCCCGGATCTCCAGAATCACGTTTTTGTCGTCATTGGGGTCTTTGGGAAGCAGCAGGATCCGCAGTTCTTCCCACAGCGCGGCCGCTTCCGCCTTTGCCGCGGTCAGTTCCTCCTGTGCCAAAGCGCGGAACTCGGGGTCGCGGAGCAGTTCTTCCGCCTCCGTGCGCCGCTGCTCTGCCCGACGGCAGGCGCAGAACGTCTCTGTCACGGGGATCAGTTCTTTCAGTTCCCTGTTGATGCTGCGCAGCTTTTCCGCATCACCGTAGACGGACGGGTCAGACAGCTGTGCCTCCAGTGATTCCCGGCGCAGCACCAGCGCATTCAGTTTTTCCAGCATATTGCCGCTCCTTTCCGCTTTGGTGAAAGGGGCGCAGACTAGTTCAGATACTCCCGCACCTGACGCAGGAACTCCTCCATCCAGAAATCATAACCCACAGAGCCGGGCATCAGAGAGCCCGCCGCCTTGTGGCCGCAGGGGGTATACAGATCCATCTGTTCAAAGACCTCCTCACTGCGGCGCAGACTGCGTCGGGTGGCCAGATAGGCGGCAGCAGGAATGTCCGCGCCGTGTTCCTTCAGGAAGCTCCGCACCACGCTGCTGCAGCGCCCTGCCCACACCGGCGTACCGATGATGACCAGACGGTACTCCGACAACGGACGGCTGGTCCTCACGGGACGAATGGGGTCCGTGGTACGGCGGACGGCATCCCGCCCGCAGCGCAGCCAGCCGAAAAAGCCGGAACGCTTGGCGTCGTCCCGCAGTTCCACCAGTTCCGCGTCCAGCTCCAGCGCAACCATCTTCATTGCTTTTTTGGTATTTCCCGTTCTGGAATAATAGATACACAATACGTCGTTCATCGTGATGCTCCTCAATCAAAAATCAGCGTCTTTACCAGGGCAAAGGCCTCCCGGACATAATAGTTTGCCGTCAGCCACCACCAGGGCAGCTCCGCCGGGATCCCCACCGTCGTCAGTTCTGCGCGAGCGGCGATCAGCTCCGCCCGGAAAATATGGAAGTCATTGGTCACCACACCGATCACAGAGGTATCCGTGTCGATGCCGTGGGACTGCAAAAGTTCCTTGGAAAAGGCGAAATTCTCCGCCGTGGAGGTGGATCGCTCCTCCAGCAGCAGCCGCTCGCCCCACGCGTCGTTGACCCGGGTCAGTTCCCGCCGCATACATTCGGCTTCCGTGATGTACTCGCCGTCGCCCTGTCCTCCGGAAAGCACCACCGGGATCTCCGGGTGTGCCTCCATATACCGGCGTGCGGCGTTGATACGAGTCCGCAGAGTGGCGGAGGGCGTTTCTCCGTTAACGCCCGCGCCCAGCACGATGACTGCATCTACCCTTTCGACGCCGTATTCCCGCTCTCCGTGGGCGAGGATCACCGCCTCAAAGCAGACAAGCACCGCCGCCACAGCGCAGATTCCGACAAGGAAAAGTCTTTTACATATCTTGAAAAATCTTTTCTTTCCAGCAAGTCTGCCCAGCGCAATCCACACCAGACACAGTCCCGCCAGCCCCAAGGCCAGCCGGGCGGAAAACCGGACACCCGGTACGCCCCACAGCCCGATGCCCAGCACAGCCAGCACCGCTGCAGCGGTCAAAAACGCTTTTTCTCCTTTGTTCATCGCTGTTTCCTCTGCGGTAAATGCCGCCGTCACTCGCCTGCTTCTTCGCTGAGCTGCTCCCACTTTTCGTAAAGCGCGTCCAGTTCTGCCTGGGCGGCTTCCTTCTCTTTCAGCAGGGTGTTCAGTTTCTCATAGTCGCAGGAGGCGGTCTCCATGTCGGCATCCAGCGCCGCCATGCGCTCCTCCATTTTCGCAATGTCCCGCTCGCAGATGGTCAGCTGGCGGCGTGCCGCCTGCTGCGCCTTGTTTCCGCGCTGGGGTCTTTCTGTCACCGGCTTTTCCTTTACAGTCTTCGGCGGTTCCGTCTTTTCCGCTTCTTCCTGTGCCTTCATCTGCCGATACTGGGCAAAGCCCATGGGATAATCTGTAATGGTCTCCCCGGCCAGCTCCCAGACGCGGGTGGCGAAGCGGTTAATGAAATATCGGTCATGGCTGACAAAGAGCAGCGTGCCGTCATAGGCCTCCACCGCCTCCTCGATCCACTCCCGGGAGGCGATGTCCAGATGGTTGGTGGGCTCGTCCAGAATCAGGAAGTTGATCTCGTCATCCATCAGCATGCAAAGCCGCAGACGGCTCTGCTCACCGCCGGAGAGGACGCTGACGGGCTTGAACACATCCTCGCCCCGGAAGTCATAGCCCGCCAGCCGGTTGCGTGCGGACTGGGCCGACAGCCCCCGTTTCGCCGCCATCATATTCTCCACCAGATTCCAGTCCGGATGGTCGAATTGGATGATCTGGGGCAGATAGGCCGCCTTGACCTGGGGGCCGGTGCGGATGCGTCCCTCGTCCGGATACAGCTCACCCATAATCATCTTGATGAGGGTGGACTTGCCCGTGCCGTTGTCGCCGATGAGGGCGATGCGCTCACCGCCCTCCACTTTGAGGGTGATGTTGTCAAACAGATGCTTGTCCCCGTAGGACTTGGCGATGTTCCGCAGCGCCAGCACCTCGTCGCCGTGAAACTCCGCCGTGGAGAAGCGGGCGTCCATCTTTCGCGCCTTGGTGGGCTTGGCGGTGGTGCGCATCCGCTCGATGCGGCGCTCCATGGAAATAGCGCGGCGATAGGTCTTGTCCATGCCCTGAAATGCCCACAGCCGCAGCTGATCGGCAGCCTTTTCCAACTGCTCGATCTTGGCCTGTTCTTTCAGGTACTGCTTCATCTTCTCCTGATAGCGGCGCTCTTTTTCCACCGCATAGAAGCTGTAATTGCCGCTGTAAAACTCCGCCTTGCCGTCCGCGATTTCGATGACGCGGGTCACGATGCGGTCGAGGAAATAGCGGTCATGGGAAATGGCCACCACCGTCCCCTGAAACCCCCGGATATATTCCTCCAGCCATTCGGTGGCATGGAGATCCAAATGGTTCGTGGGCTCGTCCAGCAGCAGGATGTCCGTATCCTCAAGGATCAGGCGTCCCAGATTGACACGGGTCTTTTCACCGCCGGACAGGCTGTCAAACAGCTGGCGGCGCATTTCCGCGGAAATGGACAGACCGTTGGCGATCTTGTTCACCGCCACATCGGTATCGTAGCCGCCGAACACCTCAAACTTCTCGTTCAAGGCGCCGTAACGACGCAAAATGGCAGGATCACTCTCACCGGCGGCCATCCGCGCCGCCAGCGCCTCCATCTCCGCCGCCAGCTTCTGCACGCGGGAGAAGGCGGAGCGCAGCACGTCCTCCACGGTGTATCCCGCGGGATACACCGGGATCTGGGAGATCAGACCGATGCGGCGGTTCTGTCCGATGATGACCTCGCCCTCGTCGCAGTCCAGTTCTCCCGTGAGTATTTTAAACAGCGTGGTCTTGCCGGCACCGTTTTTGCCCAGCAGGCCGACTCTTTCGCCCTGATCGATCTGGAAGGTCAATCCGTCCAGAACGTTCCGTCCGATCTCAAAGGACTTGATCAGGCCGCTTACCTGTATCTCAATCATAGTTCTCCCGTAACCGTTCCACCAGTTCGCCAAAGTGCATCGCGTGGGACGCCTTCACCAGCACGGCAGTCCCCGGCAGGAACTGCGCTTTCAGCGAGTCGATGGCTTCTTCTTTTGTTGCAAAATGCAGCACTTCGCCGCCGCTGAGGGCAGCACCGTCCGCGATCTTCGCCGCCTTTTCACCGATGGCGGCAATGAAGTCGATCCCCAGCATGGCAGCCAGCGCGCCGATGTTGTAGTGCGCCTGCTCCGTCAGATCACCCAACTCTCCCATGTCGCCGAGGATGGCGATCTTCCGTTCGCAGTTGGTCTTTGCCAACACTTCCAGCGCAGCGGTGACCGCCTGCGGACTGGCGTTGTAGCAGTCGTCCAGAATGATGCGGCCGCCGTCCAGACGAAGCACCCGCATCCGGGATCCGGAAGGCTCGTAAGCCGCCACGCCCCGCACGATCTCATCCCGGGTCAGCCCCAGCACTTCACCCACCGCCACGGCGATGGCGGCGGCGTAAGCCATATGCTCACCGGGCGCAGGAACGGACAGCGGATAGCATTCCTTCTCCGTGACCACCGTGCAGGTGATGCCGTCCACGCCGTGATCGTTCAGCTCCGTCACACGGACACCGCAATGTTCCGCCCAGCCGCAGCGGACCGTTTCAAAGGGGACATCCACGGTGTCCAGCAGGGCATCGTCCCCGTTGAGAACGGCAAGACCGCCCTCTTTCAGATGGGCGAAAATTTCGCACTTGGCCTGCAGAATGCCCTCGCGGCTGCCCAGAAACTCAATGTGGGCATCACCGATGTTGGAGATGACCGCCACATCCGGCCGCACCAGCGCGCCCAGATATTCGATCTCACCGAAGTGGTTCATTCCCGTTTCGATGACGGCCGCTTCATGCTCCGGCCCGAGGCCGAAGAGGGTCAGCGGCGTGCCGATATCGTTGTTGAAATTCTCGGGGGTCTTCAGCACCCGATACTTTGCCCCCAGCACGGCCGCGATCATTTCCTTGGTCGTGGTCTTGCCCACGCTGCCCGTGACCTGCACGAAGGGGATGGCAAATTTATCCCGATACGCCGATGCCAGCGCGCGCAGCGCAAGGCGGGTATCGTCTACCTTGATGTAAAACTTATCCGTACGCAGTTCCTGCGGCAGCTTGGCGCAAAGGCAGCCTGCGGCACCGGCAGCAAGCGCCGTGTCGATAAAATCGTGGCCGTCGAACTTCTCGCCCACCCAGGGAAGAAACAGCGATCCGGGTGTAACTTTGCGGCTGTCTGTGCAGACGCCGGTGATGGGGCGAACCTCTTCTCTCGGATTCCACCACACGCCGTTGACGGCAGCGGCGATCTCCTGAATGGTCATGGGCTGCATACATCAACCTCTTCTCTTCAAACGATAGGACTGCTGCACGATCTCCTCGCACAGCTCGTTATAACTCATACCAATGGCGGCAGCCTCCTTGGGCACCAGACTGGCGGAGGTCATGCCCGGGAGGGAGTTGACTTCCAGACACCAGAAGTTCCCCTCCGCGTCCATCAGGAAATCGGTACGGGAGTAGACTTCCAACCCCAGCGCACGGTGCAGCTTCAGCGCCAGACGTCCCATCTCCTCCTGCTGCTCCGCCGTGATGGGGGCGGGACACAGTTCCCGTGCGCCGCCGCTCTGGTATTTTGCTGCATAGTCAAAATCCTTTACAGCAGGCAGAATTTCAACAGCCGGCAGGGCACGGTCACCCAAAATACCGATGGTGAACTCCCGACAGCCGGTCAGCTTCTTCTCCACGATCAGGTGGCTTCCGTAGCGCAGCATATCCCGCAGTGCCGTTTCCAGTTCTTCCTTCGTATCCGGCAGTGCCACGCCCAGGGACGAGCCGCCGTTGACCACCTTCACCGCACAGGGCACTTCCAGTTCCTCCACCAGCGCAGGAATGTCCGCCTGCGTATAGGACGGAATATCCCGCCACGGGGCATTGGGGATGCCTGCGGAATCCATCATGCGCTTGGTCATGGATTTATCCATGGCCAGCGCCGAGGCCAGATAGCCGCCGCCGGTATATTTGATGCCTAACAGATCGAAGGTCGCCTGCACGCGGCCGTCCTCGCCGTCCTGTCCGTGGAGGCCGAGGAACACGATATCCGCCATGGCGCAAAGATCCAGCACGTGGGGGCCGAACCGGCAGTCGCTCTTGTCGCTGCGTGCGGCGCGGACGGCATCCAGATCCGGCTCCTCCGCCGTGATGCTGGCCTCCGGGCACAGACCGTCCGGTGCGTCAAAGATACTTTCCGCATCTTCCGGAAGCATCTCCACACCCAAAAACAGATCCACCAGAATGGCGCGGTGTCCGTTCTCACGCAGGGCACGGCACACAGACGTTCCCGTCACCAGAGAAACCGAGCGTTCCGGAGACAGGCCGCCCGCCAAAACAACGATCTTCATACAGACCCCCTCCTGCCCACAGGCCGTTTGACGAATGGGCATACCAATACTATTATAATCTTTTGTATTTTAGCACAAACAGGAAATGAATACAACTCCAACTTGCAGGCACCTCCCGCCGCAGGAAAAGGCCGTCTGCACGCAAAAAAGACCGCCCTCCGACACCGGAGAGCGGCCTGTATTCACTTCAGCCAGCCAAACCAGCCCGCGTCTTCTTCGCCTTCCAGCAGCGTTTTCACCGCAGAGAGCATCTGCGCCGCGTCCGCACGGGTGACGGGCTCCGCCATGGCAGCGCTGCCGAAGCTGCCCACAGAGAGTACGCTGACTGCCTCCATGTTGCCCACGGCCTGCGCCGCCCAAGAGGGTACCGCCGCCCGATCCGCATACCAGACGTCCAGCTCCACATCGCCCAGATTCAGCATCCGATCCAGAATGGTGGCCGCCTGATTGAAGGTGATGGGTTCCTCGCCGCGGAACGCCGCGCCAGCCGCTGTGGGCTTGCCGCAAACGATACCGTCCGCCGCGCCGGCGGCGGCATAGGCCTTGGCCCAGGTGGGGATGACAGCGTCATCGCAGAAACCGGTCATGGTGACGGCCGTCACTTCCCTGCCTGCGGTTTCCAGCGCCATGACAAGGAATTCACTGCGGGAAACCGTTTCGTCGGGCTGGAAATAGTGCTTTCCGCCCATCTGCACGCCGGTAAACACGCCTGCTTCCGCCAGATGCTGCGCCGCCACCGCCGCCTTGCTGCCTGCCATGTCGGCATAGGTGACGCCGGACTTGGTCTTTTCAATGGTCACGGTGACCGTGGCAGGCGCGGACACATGTCCGGCGCTGTCCGTTGCGGTGTAGGTGAAGCTGTCGCCGCCCGCAGCCTTGTCTTTGGGCGTATAGGTGAAATCCACGCCGTCGATGGTGACCGTGCCCTTGCGGGGCTGCTGTACCACAGCATAGGTCATGTCGTCGCCTTCGCTGTCGCTGGCCAGAAACTGCCCCTGCACGGGAATGCCCCGGTAGGTGGTGATGCTGACTTCCCGGGCAATGGGCGCGCCCGCCACTGCTTCTGCCTGCTTTTTGCCGAACAGTGCGAATGCGCTGGTGCCCAGTGTCAGGATGGCAAGGGTCAGCGCCACAGCTTGTTTCATCAGATTCTTTTTCAAGGGAATCGAACCTCCTGTATGATTTAGTACAGGAGTAGTGTTTTCCCATTGGCTGAAAATATGCGAAAAAAGCGACCCTTCGGTCGCTTTTTATCGGACGATCCTTCCGTATCGCCGCATGGAGGTGGTGTAGCGCTTGATACTGGATACCACGCCCATGGCCATGTACAGTGTCACCACCGAGGAACCGCCATAGCTGAAAAAGGGCAGCGTGATACCGATGACCGGCATCACGAACAGACACATGCCGATGTTGACAATGGTCTGGAAGATCAGCATGGCCGCCACACCCACGCATACAAGACTTTGAAAACGGGTCTGGGCATTCCGCGCCACCAGCAGCACGCGAATGATGATGGCTGTAAGCAGCGCCATGATGGCAAGACAGCCCACAAGTCCCAGTTCCTCGCCGCACACGGAGAAGATCAGGTCTGTATGGCGGGCAGGCAGCGAGGTGGAATAGGCGCTCTGAGTCTGGGTCCCGTTCAGCAATCCCTGGCCGAACACGCCGCCGGAGCCGAGGGCAAGCAGACTGCGGTTCTGCTGCCAGCCCGCACCCAGCGGGGCATAGCTGTGGTCAAAGAGGACGCGGAACCGTTCCAGCATATAGTTCATGGAGGAGGGCACCAGATCCAGCACCAGCACACCCGCTATCACAGCACCCGCACCGCCCAGCAGCAGTACAAACCAGCGAATGGCAAAGCCCGCCGCAAAAGCCATGGCGAGAAAGACGAAAAAGAACACCAGCCCGTTGCCCATGTCGCCGGAAATCAGGAAGTAGTACCCGATCAGGCACAGGGCATGTCCCGCCGCCTGGATCGCCGAGGAGAAGGAGCGCAGATCCCGCTTTTCCTCCCGCAGCCACGCCAGCTGATAGGCCAGCAGCAGCGTATAGGTGATCTTCACCACTTCCGCCGGGCCGATGCTGACCGGCAGGAAGGGAAACTTCAGCCACGCCGTGTTGCCAGTGTTGTCGCTGACGCCCAAAGGTGTCAGCAGCAATCCGATAAAGCCAACATTGAACAGCAGGATCCATTTCCACTTCTTGATGAGCACCTCAAAGTCCACCATGGACACACCGATATACACGCAGATGCCCAGCACCAGCGCCGCCGTCTGCACCAGGACCCGCCGGTTGCTTCCCATATAGCGGGTGGCGCTGAAAATCAGCACGATGCCAAAGAGCGTAGAGGCGCAGCAAAGCCCCAGCAGCACCAGATCGGCCTGCTGGAAAAAGTCCGCAAGGACATCTTTTAACCGCTTGAGCATCTCTCTCCGCCTTTCCAAAAGGGCAAATTTCAACAAATGTAGTATAGCACAAGAAAAAAGGTGTGTAAACGGCGCAAAAAGGTTTTTACAGTTCGTTCAAAGTGTGGTATACTGTTTGCGGCAAATTTCGATGGAAAGGCGGTGCCGGCATGGAATATCTCTCCCACTGCGAAGCAGACACAGAAGCGCTGGGCGAAAAGCTGGGCGCTCTGCTCACCCCCGGCACCGTGGTGGCGTATCAGGGGGGATTAGGCATGGGAAAAACCGCCTTCACCCGCGGCCTCGCCAGAGGTTTAGGCTACAAAGGCCGGGTCACCAGCCCCACCTTCACCATCGTCAATGAATACGAGGGCGGACGGCTGCCCCTGTTCCACTTCGATATGTATCGTCTGGCGGATGCCGATGCGCTGTTCGACATCGGCTGGGAGGACTATCTCGACCGCGGCGGCGTGTGCGCCGTGGAGTGGAGCGAACAGGTGGCGGAGGCAATGCCGCCGGACACCGTATACGTCACCCTGACCCGGGGCGATGCCGACAAAGACCGCATCATCACCGTTAAAGGAGTTGTGCTTCCATGAAGATCCTGGCATTGGAGACTTCGGCCAAAGCCGTTTCCGCCGCCGTGACGGAGGACGGAAAAGTCCTTTGCTCCGGTTATCAGGACACCGGCCTGACCCACAGCCGCACCCTGATGCCCATTGTGGAGCATATTCTGAAAAACACCGGGCTGTCCGTGGCGGACATGGACGCCATCGCCGTGGCGGCAGGCCCCGGCTCTTTCACCGGCATCCGCATCGGCATTGCCGCCGCCAAGGGGCTGGCCTTTGCTGCGGAAAAGCCCTGCATCGGCGTTTCCACGCTCTCCGCCATGGCCCGAAATGTCGCTTTCTGCGACGGACTGATCATCTGCGCCATGGATGCACGCAGAAATCAGATCTACAACGCCCTCTTTGAGGCAAAAGACGGCGTTCTCACCCGCCTGACCCCCGACCGCGCCATCGCGCTGGCAGAGCTGGCGGAGGAGCTGCGCACCGACACGCGCCCCAAAATCGTAGTCGGTGACGGCGCAAAGCTGTGCCTGCAGTTTCTGGAGGAAACCGCCATCCCCTGCCGGCTCGCCCCCCCTCACCTGCTGATGCAGAGCGCCGCATCCGTGGCGCTGGAGGCGGAGCAGCTTGCTGCGCAAGGCGCTTTTGTTTCCGCGCAGGCCCTTGAACCCGTATACCTGCGACCCGCCCAGGCGGATCTGCCGAAGAAAAAATAACGAGATTGCAGATAAAGGAGATATTGTTATGAGCGGAAAAGTACATGTTATGGATCATCCCCTGGTCGCCCACAAGATGACCGTGCTGCGGGACAAGAACACCTCCGTCAAGGTCTTTCGCGAGATCGTTTCCGAGGTCGGCATGCTCATCACCTACGAGGCCACCCGTGATCTGCCCCTGACCACCAAGGAAGTTGAAACCCCCATCTGCGCCACCACCGCCCCCACCCTGAAGGGCAAGAAGTTCGCCGTGGTGCCCATCCTCCGCGCCGGTCTGGGTCTGGTGGAGGGCGTGCTGAACATGGTTCCCAACGCCCGTATCGGCCACATCGGTATGTACCGCGACGAGGAGACGCTGGAACCCCACACCTACTTCTGCAAGCTGCCCAAAGACATCTCCGAGCGTGAAGTCATGGTGGTGGATCCCATGCTGGCCACCGGCGGCAGCGCCGAGGCTGCCATCTCCGAGCTGAAGCAGCGCGGCTGCACTACCATCAAGCTCATGGTCCTGCTGGCGGCTCCCGAGGGCATCAAGCGCATTCAGGACGCCCATCCCGATGTGGACATCTACTGCGGCGCTGTGGATGAATGTCTGAATGAGAACGGCTACATCGTCCCCGGTCTGGGCGACGCCGGCGACCGCATTTTCGGCACGAAGTAACGTTTGCATGGCCCCGCTTGCGGGACTGCATAAAACAGAAACCCCTCCGCATGAGTAAGATCATGCGGAGGGGTTATTTGCAGCATCCCCCTCGGGGGAAACACGGCGGCAAAACGCAGATCGGATCCCTGCAGCTCCGGAAGCCTGAAGTTTTGCAGGACGCACTGCAAAATCACTGCTTTTTCATCTGTCTTAAAAACAGCAAAACCGCCAGCACAAGCGCCGCCGCGGAATATCCAAGCACCCACAGCAAATGAGAGAACACACCGGCAAGATCCCCCGCAAGGGCGGCTCGCTCCATATCAACGGCATGAACAAAGGGCAGCGCATAAGCGATCTTCCTGAACGTGCCTCCCACGAGTTCCAGATCAAACCAGACCCCGGAGAGCCACGCCGAAAGATTGGTAAGCAATGCGCCGCAAACGCCGCCGACCTGCTTATCGTTCAGCACACTTCCGAACAGGAGCCCCAACGCAATGTAGAGCACGGAAACGGGAAGAATGCACACGAGCGCGTACAGGATGCCAACCGTAACATCCAGCCCGAGAATAATCGCGGCAATGTAGCAAATCATGCATTGCGCTGCCGCGATGGGCAGAATGGGAAGGGTATACCCGAGGATGAAGTCTGTAGGGGTAAGGGGCGTGGTATATAATCTTTGAAGCAGCGAACTCCCTCGATCCTTTGCAATCATAGTTGCAGAAAACAAAGTCATAAATGCCAGACCAAAAACCGTAATACCCGGAGTCAGGTGCTGTATTTCAAACAGCTTCACAGGGATATTCGCCTGTATGGCACTCATCAGAAAAAGCAGAACAAGGGGAAACCCAAGCCCAAAGAAAAGGTTCAGCGGATCCCGCAATATTTCTTTTGCGGTTCTGCCTGCAAATGTCAGTATCCTCATTCTGCCTCCCTCTTAACGACACGAACAAACGCCTCCTCAAAACGATCCGTCCCCGCCGTTTCCTTAATCTTATCAGCAGTTTCACAGATCAGGAGCCTGCCGTCTTTCATAATGGCGATGCGATCGGAAAGCGCCTCAGCTTCCTCCATATAATGTGTTGTCAGGATGATCGTGACCTTTCCTTTCAGAGCGCGGATCATATCCCACAGGTCGCTGCGGGCAAGCACATCAAGGCCAAGCGTGGGCTCGTCAAGAAACAGGATCTCCGGCTCACTGATCAGAGCCATGGCAATGCTCAGCCTGCGCTGCCAGCCGCCAGATAATTTCCCCGCCCTCTTGCCGATCACGGACGCAAGTCCCAGCAGCTCTGTCATCTCGGCGATCTTTGCGTTTCGCTTATCCTTTGAAAATCCATGCACACCGCACATCAATTCCAGATTTTCGCGAACAGACAGGCCGGGGGCAACCGCGCTCTCCTGGGGAGATACTGCGATCAGCGATTTCACGGAGGCCGTATCCCTGCAAATACTTTTTCCATTCAAAAAGGCATCGCCGCTGGTCGGCTGCGTCAGGCAGGACAGCATTTTGATGGTAGTGGTTTTGCCTGCGCCGTTTATGCCCAGCAGGGACAATAATTCGCCCTTGCGCACGGAAAGATTCAGGCCGTCAACCGCAATTACATCCTTATACGCTTTTGTTAACCCTTCTGTTCTAATGGCATCCATGTCTGCTCACTCCAATCCATACTGTTTTCGAAGTCCCTGATAGGAGTCTGTGAGCATTTTGCTGACAAGCTCGCTGTCGAGATCAAAAAAACCCGTTGCAAACATCGTGGCGATCCCGTGAACACAGGCCCACATCTCAAGGTGGAACAGCTTTGTCTCCGCAAGATCGAGTCCCGTATTGGCTTGTACCATGCTCTCCATTTGATCGTTGATATCCGATCGTTCGGGAATGGCTTCGCTTGAACGATCACGCATATATAAGAGCTTGAACAGCTCTTTTTCTTCTTTGGCAAATCGTATATAGGCCATGCCGTTTGCCTTGTAGACGGGAAAATCTCCATTTTCCACTTCCCGCAGCATATATTCCTGACATAGCACATCCGCTTTTTCCACAACGGCAAGCCGCAGGTCATCCATCGTAGCAAAGTTGGAGAACACCGGCTGCGTAGAGCAATGCAATGCAGCCGCAACGGTTCTTGCGTTGATTGCTTGCGCTCCATCCTTCCGCACAATATCCACCGCGGCATTTACAATGTCTTCTTTTGTAATTTTCACTTTTGGCGGCATAATACCCCTCCAAATACAACAACGGTTATATATCATATGTTATTTTAATGGAACCTGCCAGAAAAGTCAATAGCATTCTATCAGAAACACCTGAACTGCGGCACCGGGCAGCAGCGATCCTTGCCGCCGGATGAGCCGGTCACGCAAAAAGCAGGCACGGCAGCCGAAGCCGCTGTGCCTGCGAATTCTTTGTTTTCTCACCGATTTGTGGAGAAAGCTCTTCTCTTTTCAGACATAAAGCTGGGTATAAATGCCCCAGAAGTGCAGGGCTGCAGCCAGCAGCACAAACAGATGCCAGACGCAGTGGTCATATTTCTGCTTTCGCACAAAGGGGATCATGCCCAGCGTATACACCAGTCCGCCCATCAGGATGAAGCGCATCAGCACTCGTGCATGGGCAAGAAACGACGGCAGAAACAGCAGTCCGCTCCATCCCAGCAGAAAATACAGCGTGAAGTGGACAGGCCGCCAACAGCCCGGGCCAAATACCAGAACCAGCGTCACGCCGCAGAGGATCACCCCCCACTGGACACAAAAGAGAACGATCCCTGCCGTTCCCCCCAGATACAGCAGAAAAATGGGGGCGAATGTCCCGCCGATAAGCAGGTAGATGGAGGTATAGTCAAACCGGCGGCACACCCGCTTGACGGCAGACCCACTTCTCATGGCGTGATACACTCCGCTCATGCACATCATCACCACCATGCTGATACCGTAAAAGCAGGCGGCCATGACTTCCAGCGCGGTATCCGACCGCAGGAGAAGCAATACAAAGCCCGCAGAGGCCAGCAGCGCGCCAAGGCCGTGACTGACAGTATTGAAGATCTCCTCGCCTACCGTCAGACAGGGGGGCTCATTCCGCTGTTTTACCCGAACCCTTCGCTCCAGCCGTTGCATCTGTTTTGCCGTTAAAACACCTGCCATCTGCATTTCCTCCGTTTTTGGATATTGTCTATCTTGTAATATGGTTTATAAAACTATATTACGCGATATGTATCACTTTTGCAAGTAGTATTTTCATTTTTTCTTTTTTCATACAAAAAGAGAGGACGCACTAGCATCCTCTCTTTAAGCATTTTCTTCAATTCCAGAAATCGGTTTTTTCCTTGATGCCAATGCGTTCCGCGTGGAACACCGGGTCTTTGCCACTGCGTCTCTGACGGGTGTAATCTTTCAGCGCATTCACAGCAGGCGTTGCCAGCAGCAAAATAGCAGGAATATTGGTGACCACCATCAATCCCTGCGTCAGATCGGCCATGTTCCAGACCAGATCCATGCCGGCGATGGCACCGGCAAACACGATGACGGAAGCCACAATGCGGAAGCCGGTCATGAAGCCGCGGCTGGGCTGGCGCTTCAGGATAAAGCGGAGGCAGCCCTCACAGTAGTAATAGTTACCCAGCAGGGTGGTGAAGGCAAACAGGGACATGGACACCGCAATGAACACCGGGCCGATGGCGCCCAGAGAATTTTTCAGCGCCGCCTGCACGAAGGGCGCGCCGGCCAGTTCTTTTGTCGGCACCACATCGGAGGTCAGGCACATGAAGGCCGTGGCGGTGCAGATCAGCAGGGTATCCAGAAACACGGACAGCATCTGCACCAGACCCTGCTTGGCAGGATGGGAAACGTCGGCTTCGGCAGCGGCATTGGGGGCAGAGCCCATGCCGGCCTCATTGGAATACAGCCCCCGCTTGATGCCGTGCATCAGACAGGAACCGGAGAAACCGCCGAAAATGGCCTTGAAATCAAAGGCATTGGCAAAGATGGCGGTAAACATAGTGGGGACGCGCTGGATGTTCATCAAAACAATGATGACCGCCACCACAATATAGACGATGCCCATCGCAGGCACCATGATGCCGGTGACCTTGGCCAGCCGCTTGCCGCCGCCCATGATGCAGATCATAAACAGCACCGCCAGCACAGCGCCCATGATGGCAGGCGTTGTCGCCGCATCGTAGAAGCGGAAGCCGGTAAAAGTGGACTGCAGATTATAGGACGCCAGCGCGTTGTAGCCCACCGCGTAGGTCAGGATCACGAACACGGCAAACAGCACGCCCAGCCAGCGCTGGCGCAGGGCGGTTTCCATGTAATAGGAAGGGCCGCCGTAGCTGGAGCCGTCGGGATTGCGACGCTTGTAGATCTGTGCCAGCGTGGACTCCACAAAGGCGGAGGCGCCGCCGAAGATGGCAATAAACCACATCCAGAACACGGCGCCGGGGCCGCCCAGACAGATGGCCATGGACACACCCACGATATTGCCCGTACCCACACGGGAGGCGGTGGAGATCATCAGCGCGCCGAAGGAGGACATGGCACCCTCGGTCTTCGGTTTTTCCATGACGACGCGAAGCGCCTCCTTCAGCATCCGCAGCTGGGGGAAGCCTGTCCGAACCGTCAGCACCACCCCGGCAACCACCAGAAACAGCGGCACCCAGGGATCGTAGAGAAAATCGCTGACAGTCAGCACAAGGCCGTTGATCGTTTTAATGAGGAAGTCGCCGACCGCCAGCACAAGCTCTTTGATCGTTTCAATCATGTTTCTCACTCTCTTTCCGATTCATTTTTCAAAACACATCTGCGTGTTCTATCGAAATTCCGGCAAAAATGCAAGAAAAATCGTTTACGCTCATGACGGCAAACTGTACAAATCCACCCTGAAAATTTTTCAGACCGCCTGCTTGCTTTTTTATCGGATTTCCTGTAAAATACGATATATAAATATAGAGAATGATAGCTGCAACGGAGTGCTGCGCGCACGGGCTTGACACCTATCATTCCCGCGCGCCGGTAGGTGTTTCGAACCGTAATGGTTTGAAGCGCCTTTTCTTTTTCCAAAAATCACTTCATAAACATATCCACATAAAGGAGGGCTCTGTATGATCTTACTGGCAAACGGCAGACTCATCACCCGCGATCCCGACGGCATTGGCTATCTCCCCGACGGCGGCGTTGTCACCGACGGCGGCAAGATCGTGGAGGTCGGTGTCACCGCCGAACTGAAAGCAAAATATCCGCAGGCCGAATTTGTAGACGCAAAGGGCGGCGTCATCATGCCCGGCCTCATCAATGCCCATACCCACATCTACTCCGCCCTGGCACGGGGTCTTTCCATCAAGGGCTACAACGCCACCAACTTCTACGAAGTGCTGGACGGCCAGTGGTGGTACATGGATCGCCATCTGGATCTGGCCGCCACCCGTGCCAGCGCACAGGCGCTGGTCATCGACTGCATCAAGCAGGGCGTCACCACCATCTTCGACCACCACGCCTCCTTCTGCCAGATCCCCGGCTCTTTGATGGAGATCGCCAACGTCACGAAGGAGTTCGGCATCCGCGCCAGCCTCTGCTATGAGGTCAGCGACCGTGACGGCGAGGAGAAGTCCATCCAGTCCGTGCAGGAGAACAAGGACTTCATCGATTACTGCGAAAAGAACCCCAGCGACATGCTCAAGCCCATGTTCGGCGGACACGCCCTGTTCACCATCTCCGACAAGACTTTCGACCGCATGAATGCCGCCAACAACGGCCGGGTGGGCTTCCACATCCACGTATCCGAGGGCATGAACGATGTGTACGACTCCCTGCAGAACTACGGACGCCGCCCCGTGCAGCGTCTGCAGGATCACGGGATTCTGGGTGAAAAGACCATCCTCGGTCACTGCATCCATGTCAACACCGCCGAGATGGATATCATCAAGGCCACGGACACGATGTGCGTCAACAATCCCGAATCCAACATGGGCAACGCCGTAGGCATCTCCCCCGTGCTGCAGCTTTACGCCAAAGGCATCCTGATCGGTCTGGGCACCGACGCCTATACCAACGACATGCTGGAATCCCTGAAGGTAGCCCTCTGCTCCCAGCGGCATAATGCCTGCCTTCCCAACGTGGGCTGGTGTGAAGTCACGGATATGCTCTTTAAGAACAACGCCAAAATGGCCGCACGCTGCGGCTTCCCCCAGCTGGGCGTGCTGAAGGCCGGCGCCGCCGCCGACATCATCGTCATGGACTACAAGCCCTTCACCCCCTTCTCCGATGCCAACATCGACGGGCATATGCTCTTCGGCATGACCGGCCGCCAGTGTCAGACCACCATGGTGAACGGCAAAATTTTGATGCGTGACCGCATCCTGACCGAGATCGACGAAGAGGCCGTCAACGCAAAGATCCTGGAGGTGTCCAAGAGATTCTGGGGTACGCTGAACCACCGCGAATACTGAGAGGAGGAAACACCATGTCTGAACTGATGATTCCCATCCCGTTTCGGGAGTTAATGACCTGGATTACCACCGAATATCAGAAAGAGGGCTCCGTCTTCGGCGTCCATAAACCCTATAAGGCAGGCACCAAGAAGCTTCCCATTTTCGGCGAATTTATCGAGACGCCCTTCGGCCCCGCCGCCGGTCCCAACACCCAGCTGGCCCAGAACATCATCGCCGGCTACTTCGGCGGCGCCCGTTTCTTCGAGCTGAAAACCGTGCAGAAGATGGACGGCGCCGAGCTGGCCGCCTGCATCTCTCGCCCCTGCATTCTGGCGGAGGACGAGTGCTACAACTGCGAGTGGTCCACCGAGCTGTACGTCCGGCAGGCCTTTGAGGAATACGTCAAGGCATGGTGCGCCTGCAAGATTATGGCAAAGGTCTACGGTCTGGGCGACCCCAACGGCTTCGTGTTCAATATGTCCGTGGGCTATGACCTTGCCGGCATCAAGGGCGAGAAGATCGACACCTATCTCAACGGCATGACAGATGCCTCCCAGACGCCCATCTTCAAGGAGTGCATCAAGGTCCTGAAAGAATTCTTCCCCGCCGAGAGCGCTTTTATCGACACCATCTCTCCCCGGGTGTCCGGCTCTGTCACCGTGTCCACCCTCCACGGCTGCCCGCCCGACGAGATCGAGCGCATCGCCTCCTATCTGATCAGCGAAAAGCACCTGCACACCTACGTCAAGTGCAATCCCACCATTCTCGGCTACGAGACCGCCCGTTCCATTCTGGACGGCATGGGCTACGATTACATCGCCTTCGACGACCACCACTTCAAGGAAGATCTGCAGTATGCCGATGCTGTTCCCATGTTCCGCCGCCTGCTGGCACTGGCCAGCGAGCACGGATTGGAATTCGGTTTGAAGCTCTCCAACACCTTCCCCGTGGATGTCAAGCAGGGCGAGCTGCCCAGCGAGGAGATGTACATGGCCGGCAAGAGCCTCTATCCCCTCACCACCACCATGGCCGCCCGCATTGCCCGGGAGTTTGACGGCAAGCTGCGCATTTCCTACGCCGGCGGTGCGGACTTCTTCAACATCGACAAGCTGTTTGCCTGCGGCATCTGGCCCATTACGATGGCCACCACCGAACTGAAACCCGGCGGCTATCAGCGCTTCGTCCAGATCGGCGACAAGCTGGACGCCATGGACTTTAAGCCCTTCACCGGCGTGGATGTCACCGCCATCGAGGCGCTCTCTCTGGCCGCCAGAAGCGACAAATACCACCTCAAGGACATCAAGCCGCTGCCCAGCCGCAAGCTGGCAGAAACCGTCCCTCTGGTGGACTGCTTCACCGCCCCCTGCAAGGGCGGCTGCCCCATCGGTCAGGACATCCCCGAATACATCGAGCTGTGCCGCAAGGGCCGCTATGCCTCCGCCCTGCGTGTCATCATGAAGAAGAACCCCCTGCCCTTCATCACCGGCACCATCTGCGCCCACAACTGCATGAGCAAATGCACCCGCAACTTCTACGATCAGCCGGTGAACATCCGCGCCACCAAGCTGGTGGCGGCAGAGCGGGGCTATGAGACGTATTTCAGCAAGATCACCAAGCCGGCTCCTGCCGAAACAAACGCCCGTGTCGCCGTCATTGGCGGCGGCCCTACAGGCATGGCGGCAGCCTATTTCGTGGCCCGCGCCGGCATCCCCGTCACTCTCTTTGAAAAGACCAACAACCTCGGCGGCATCGTCCGGCAGGTGATCCCCGCATGGCGCATCGGCGGCGAGGCCATTGACCGTGACGCTTCCTTCCTGTTCAAGCTGGGCGTGGAAGTAAAACTGAACACCCCCGCCCCCTCCGTAGCAGAATTAAAAGCCGTCGGCTACACCCACATCTTCTTCGCCGTGGGTGCCTGGAAAGCCGGACGGCTGGATATCCCCGGCAATGTCGTCTCCGTCATCGGCTGGCTGCGTGACCTGAAGGCCGGCAAGGAGGTTTCTCTGGGCCATGTGGCTGTGGTGGGCGGCGGCAACACCGCCATGGACGCTGCCCGTGCCGCCCTGCGTGCCGGCGCCAAGTCCTCCACGCTGGTCTATCGACGCACCAAAAAGTATATGCCCGCCGACGCCGAGGAACTGGAGCTGGCCATCGCCGACGGCGTGCAGTTCCTGGAACTGGTGGCTCCTGTGGAACAGAACGACGGCGTGCTGAAGTGTGAAAAGATGAAGCTGGGCGACGCGGATGAAAAGGGCCGCCGCATCCCCGTTGCCACGGGCGAGTTTGTGGAGATCCCCTGCGACACCGTGATCTCCGCCGTGGGCGAACAGGTGGACAGCGAGATTTTCACCGCCAACGGCATCGAGGTCAACGCAAAGGGCATCCCCGCCTTCCGCACCAACCTTGAGGGCGTCTATGCTGGCGGCGACGCCATGCGCGGCCCCGCCACCGTGGTGGAGGGCATCGCCGACGCCACCTGGTTCGCCAACGCCGTCATCGGAGAGGCTCACAGCTTCAAGATCCCCGCCAGCGCCCTGCCCACCCGTGCCGAGGCCATCGCCAAAAAGGGCATCCTCTGCGAGAGTGCCAAATGCGAGGGCAATCGCTGCCTGAACTGCAATACCGTCTGTCAGGTCTGCGCCGACGTCTGCCCCAACCGGGCCAATGTGGTCATCGAGCTGCCCGACGGCCGCCATCAGATCCTGCATGTAGACCGGATGTGCAACGAGTGCGGCAACTGCGCCATCTTCTGCCCCTACGCCTCCGCCCCCTATCGTGACAAGTTCACCCTGTTCTTAAGCCGCGAGGGTTTTGACGAGAGCGTGAACAATTCCGGCTTCCTGCCGCTGGGCGGCAGGCGCGTGCTGGTTCGGCTGGACGGCAAGGTGGCTGAATATGATCTGGACGCCGCCAACGACCTGCCCGCCGACATCGAGGTCTTTGTCCTCACCGTTCTGACCAAGTACACCTATCTGCTGGGATAACCGCATACAGCAAAGAAAGGGAGAGCGACAAGCTCTCCCTTTTTTCATTCTGTGTCCCAAAACAAAAACGCCGTCGCGGAAGAGAACCCTCCGCGACGGCGTGGAGCTGATGGCCGGATTTGAACCGGCGACCTACTGATTACGAAGAGTGTCCAATCTCTCAAATCACTGCTTTCCAGCCCTTTCGTGGGCTTTCCTCTGGGGGGATTTCGCACAAACCTGCGCTTGTGCCCTTTCCTTCCCACCCCATTTTTTCCTATTGTGGGTCGGCACGTGGGTCAGGAAGCCGCTGCGCAAAACCCACTTTTCAAACTCACAAAAACATAATAAACTACATACACTAAAAATGAACTTGCGGAGGTGTCGACATGAGCGAACGGGAATATGAAGCACTGCGCAGCGCACTGGCCTCCACCCACATGGAGGGCTTTCGCGTGACCGAGCAGACGGAAAAGGACTGCATCCGCCTCATGAACGGCGAAGTGTCGGTGTCCGATCTGGTAAAGAAGATCCTGACCCGCCCCGCAACTATATAATGAAAAAACGCCTGTCGCTCGACGAGATGATCGACAGGTGTTTTTTCATATTTTGCGCTGCTGTAATCAATAAGGTCAGAAAAACTTTTTTGTATCATTTCTGATTGTTTTTCACCGTTTTCTCCCAATTTTGTTTCTTTTCAAAGCGTCTTTGATCGTATAATTTCCACGTGTCCCGGAGCTGTCTGTGGCTGTTTATGTGATCAACAAACAGAGCTTTGTTGGGATTCCGCAACGAGGCTCTGCTATTATCCGCAATCCGACAGCAACTCTATACAACTGATGTATAAGTTGGGCATCGTTTATTGC
>SVLH01000034.1 GCA_015068025.1 Oscillospiraceae bacterium
ATTCCCACTCGATGGTGCCGATGGGCTTGGGGGTCAGATCGTACAGAACACGGTTGATGCCCTCCACCTCGTGGGTGATACGGTCGGTGATCTTATGCAGCAGGGCATAGGGGATCTCCTCGATGGTGGCGGTCATGGCGTCGGTGGTGTTGACGGCGCGGATGATGGCGGGCCAACCCTCGTAACGCATTTCATCGCGGACGCCCACGCTCTTCACATCGGGAATGGCAATGAAATACTGCCAGACCTTGCCGGCAAGACCCGCATTGTCAAACTCCTCGCGCAGGATAGCATCAGCCTCGCGCAGGGCGTGCAGACGGTCACGGGTGATGGCGCCCAGGCAGCGGACACCCAGACCGGGGCCGGGGAAGGGCTGACGGTAAACCATACCGTGGGGCAGACCCAGAGCCTCGCCCACCACACGAACCTCGTCCTTGAACAGCAGCTTGACGGGCTCCACCAGCTCCATAGCCATATCATCAGGCAGGCCGCCCACATTGTGGTGGGACTTGACGGGCTTGCCGCTCTCGGCAGCCTTGATGCTCTCCAGAATATCGGGATAGATGGTACCCTGTGCCAGGAAGGAAATACCGTCCAGCTTGGCAGCCTCTTCATCGAACACATTGATAAATTCAGCGCCGATGATCTTGCGCTTCTTCTCCGGATCGCTGACGCCGGAGAGCAGGTCGAGGAAACGATCGGTGGCATCCACATAGATCAGGTTGGCGTCCAGTTCCTTGCCGAACACCTCGATCACCTGCTCGCTCTCGCCCTTACGCATCAGGCCGTGGTTGACATGGACGCAGACCAGCTGCTTGCCGATGGCCTTAATCAGCAGAGCTGCCACAACGGAACTGTCGACACCGCCGGACAGCGCCAGCAGGACCTTCTTATCTCCCACCTGTGCGCGAACTGCGGCGACCTGCTCTGCAATGAACTGCTCGGCCAGCTCGGGGGTGGTGATGCGTGCCATGGAATCGGGACGTACATTACTCATGGTTGCTTCCTCCTGAATGATCTGGGATAGCCTGGCTCTTTTTGAAAGCCATTTTTAACGGTACTAGTATATGCGATGAAGCGCCGCTGTGCAAGAAAAATCTCGCAGAAAAACACAGCTTTTTCATGGAAATCTGCCGTCCTTTTCCACAAATCGCAGCAAGAGCGTCCCGCACCGCCGCCCACCGGCAGTAAATCGATTACCCGCGGGTGTCGATAAAAAAATGGAGGGGCGACGGAAAAATGCACCCAATTTTCCCGCTTTTTCGGTCGAAAACTGTAAAAATGCCCCTTTCTTTTATGTTCTGCATGGATTATAATAATGGTGTATCCGGCGGCAGAACAGCGCTTCCGCGCCCTCTTTTTGCGGACACCGCCGGATAAATAGCGGCGGAATCGTTTACCTTTGCCGCCTTGCAAAATAGGGCTTGCTTCCTGACGACAGACCTGTTAAGGTAATGGGTGGCAAGCGCCTACATCCTGCCCGTATGACCGGGTGCCGGACACAGCAGAGACCTGTGCCCGCCCCCGCAAATATTACAAAAACACCAAAACAGGAGGCACATCATCATGAATGCGTATGTCGAAAGTGTCATCGAAAAGGTAAAAACCAAAAACGCCAACGAACCCCTGTTCGTCCAGACCGTTGAGGAAGTCCTGTCCTCTCTGGCCCCTGTGATCGATCAGCACCCCGAGTATGAGGCCGCTGACCTGCTGGGCCGCATGGTCGAGCCCGAGCGCACCTTCACCTTCCGCGTTTGCTGGCAGGCCGACGACGGCAGCTGGCACACCAACACCGGCTGGCGCTGCCAGTTCAACGGCGCCATCGGCCCCTACAAGGGCGGCCTGCGCTTCCAGAAGAACGTTACCCTGGATACCATGAAGTTCCTGGGCTTCGAGCAGACCTACAAGAACAGCCTGACCGGCCTGCCCATCGGCGGCGCCAAGGGTGGTTCCGACTTCGATCCCGCCGGCAAGTCCGACGCTGAGATCATGCGCTTCTGCCAGAGCTTCATGCAGGCTCTGTACCGCTACATCGGACCCGACATCGACGTTCCCGCCGGTGACATGGGTGTTGGTGCCCGCGAGATCGGCTACCTGTACGGTGAGTATCGCCGCCTGCGCGGCGCCTTCGAAAACGGCGTCATCACCGGCAAGGGTCTGAGCTACGGCGGCTCCCTGATTCGTCCCGAAGCTACCGGCTACGGCGCTGTGTACTATCTGCAGAACGTGCTGAAGCACTTCGGTGAGCCTCTGGAAGGCAAGACCATCGGCTGCGCCGGTTTCGGCAACGTGACCTGGGGCATCTGCAAGAAGGCCATGGAACTGGGCGCCAAGGTCGTGACCCTGTCCGGTCCCGACGGCTACATCTACGATCCCGATGGCGTCACCACCGAGGAGAAGGTGAACTACCTGATCGAGATGCGCAACAGCGGCCGCAACAAGGTTCAGGACTATGCTGACAAGTTCGGCGTGCAGTTCTTCCCCGGCGAGAAGCCCTGGGGCGTCAAGACCGACATCTGCATGCCCTCCGCTATGCAGAACGACGTGCATCTGGAGCACGCCAAGAAGATCGCTGCTGCCGGCGTGAAGTACTACATCGAAGTCGCCAACATGCCCACCACCAACGAGGCTCTGCAGTGGCTGATGGAGCAGCCCGGCATGGTCGTCGCTCCCTCCAAGGCTGTCAACGCCGGCGGCGTTGCCACCTCCGCTCTGGAAATGGCTCAGAACAGCGAGCGTCTGGTCTGGACCGAGGAGGAAGTTGACAAGCACCTGCATCAGATCATGGACACCATCTACAACATGAGCGTGGAAGCTGCCGAGCGTTACGGCCTGGGTTACAACCTGGTGGCCGGCGCCAACATCGCTGGCTTCCAGCGCGTGGCTGACGCCATGATGGCTCAGGGCGTGTTCTAATCACCCCCTTCTGCACACAAAAAGCCGCCCCGGCGAATGACGGGGCGGCTTTTTCCTTCCTTACGCAACAGGGCGTAAATGTTTTGTCACTTCCGACGTTTTTGCGTCGTTTTCCGCAGTTTTGTCTTTACAATGGAAGGAAAGTAAAGTATTATGTATTAAATGTAAACTTCTGCCTTTGCGTCCTGATACGCCATGGGCAGAAGCGCCCGACTTTCCCAAGCCGTTTTGATGAGGAGGACACTATGACCCTTTCCAATACGCCTATCAGCTGCCTGCCCGTTTCCCTGTTTCAGGACTTTTTTGACCGCTCCATGAACATCCTTGACTGGGCGGCCTACGCCAAGGAACTGGGCATGGACTACATTGACGTCAACCGCAGATGTCTGCTGGATATGACCGTCGCCGAGGCCGAGTCCATCTCCGGGCAGTTGGCTGTGCCCGTGATGATGATCACCACCTACTCCGACTTCACCAATCCCGACCCCAAGGCACTGGAAGAAGCCGTGAAAGCCGCCAAGCACGACATCGCCCTGACCGCCGCCCTGAAGGGCAAGTATCTCCGTCTCACCGCTGGTCAGGCCTATCCCGACCAGGACGACGCCGAGATGATCGACCGCATTTACCGCTGCTTCGAAGCCTGTCTGCCCGTGGCGCAGGCTGCCGGCGTAGGGATCCTGCTGGAAAACCACTCCAAGCCCGGCGCATGGCAGTATCCCGACTTCGACTTCCACTTTGAGCGCATGCTGAAACTGTGGGAGAAGATGAAGGATCTGCCCATCGGCGTGAACTTCGACACCGCCAACGCCTACGCGTTGGAAAACTGGCGCGCACTGGTGGAAGCCTTCGGTGGCCGCATCGAAACCGTCCACATCAACGAGCTGGAGAGCATCACTCCCCTGAAGTTCGGCTGCGTGGGCGAGGGCATCGTGCCCCAGGTCGAGATCCTGCAGGAGGTCTGGAAGTACGGCTTCCACGGCCCCATCTGCATCGAGGAGGCCTGCATGCGCGGCAAGGAAGGCATCAAGACCGCCTTCCTCAACACCAAGAGTATTCTGGAAGAACTGGGCAGCAAACTGGGCTGACCCATCCCCATCTCAATCCGTCTATCACAGCCCGCGCGGGCTGTCATATAGAATTACTGACAAAAGAGGTAACGTAATGAAAGAGGATCTGAAGTACAGAGAAGGGTTGGAACGCATCATTGACAGCTACGGCTGCCAGCAGTCCAACCTGATCGCCATTATGCAGGCGATCCAGGAAGAGTACAAGTATCTCAGTGAGGAAACCCTGACTCTGGTCGCCGAGAAGCTGGGCATCAGCACGGCCAAGGTCTACGGTGTTGCCACCTTCTACGAGAACTTCTCTCTGGAACCCAAGGGCAAGCACATCATCAAGGTCTGCGCCGGTACTGCCTGCCACGTCCGCAAGTCCGGCCCCATCTACGACGCAATCTACGAGTATCTGCAGCTGAGCGGCAAGAAAAAGACCTCTGCTGACGGCCTCTTTACTCTGGAGACCGTGGCCTGTCTCGGCGCCTGCGGTCTGGCTCCCGTCATGACCATCGACGGTGAAGTCCACGCCAAGATGACTCCCGATGCCGCTCTGGCTCTGCTGGAGGACATTCGGAAAAAGGAGGCAGCAGAATGAATCTGGAAAAAATGACCCGTGAAAGCTTCCGCGCCTTCCGGGAAAGCGCACAGAGCGCTTTGAAGCAGAGCGAGCAGATCCCCTCTGTTCTGATCTGCGCCGGCACCGGCTGTATCGCCGGTGGTGCCATGAAGATCCATGACAACTTCAAGGCCCTGTGCGAGGAGCGCGGTCTCCCCGTCTACGTCGGCCTGAAGCACCACGACGAAGCCGAAAAGAGCCTGCACATGAAGATGAGCGGCTGCCACGGCTTCTGCGAGATGGGTCCCCTGGTCCATATCGAGCCCATGGGCATCATGTACATCCACGTCAAGCCCGAGGACTGCGCCGAGATCCTGGAAAAGACCGTTCTGGGCGGCGAGGTCATCGACCGCCTGGTGTACCATCTCAACGGCGTGGCCTATCCCCGTCAGGAGGACATCCCCTTCTACAAGCTGCAGCACCGCACCGTTCTGGAAAACTGCGGCACTTCCGACGCCGAGGACATCGAAGAGTACATCGCCAAGGGCGGCTACTCCGGCTTCGAGAAGGCTCTGTTCGAGATGACCGATGAGGAGATCTGCAAGACCATCATCGACTCCGGCCTCCGCGGCCGCGGCGGCGGCGGCTTCCCTGCCGGCCGCAAGTGGGACGGCGCCCGCAAGCAGAAGGCCGAGAAGAAGTACATCGTTTGTAACGGTGACGAGGGCGACCCCGGCGCCTTTATGGACCGTTCCATTATGGAGGGCAACCCCCACAGCGTGCTGGAAGGTATGATGATCGCAGGTCTCGCTGCCGGCAGCGACGAGGGCTACATCTACGTCCGCGCCGAGTATCCTCTGGCCGTTAAGCGTCTGCGCACCGCCATCGCCAAGGCCGAAGAATGCGGTCTGCTGGGCGACAACATTCTGGGCAGCAACTTCTCCTTCCGCATCCGCGTCAACACCGGCGCCGGCGCCTTCGTCTGCGGCGAAGGTTCCGCCCTGACTGCCTCCATCGAAGGCAACCGCGGTATGCCCCGCGTGAAGCCTCCCCGTACCATCGAGCACGGCCTGTGGGCACAGCCTACCGTGCTGAACAACGTGGAGACCTTCGCCAACGTGCCTCTGATCGTCCGCAAGGGCGTGGAGTGGTACCACAACATCGGCACCGAGGCCAGCCCCGGCACCAAGGCCTTCGCCCTGACGGGCAATGTGGTCAACACCGGCCTGATCGAGGTTCCCATGGGCACCACCATCCGCAAGGTCGTGTTCGACATCGGCGGCGGCATCCCCAACGGCAAGAAGTTCAAGGCCGTGCAGATCGGCGGCCCCTCCGGCGGCGCCACCACCTCCAGCGACGAGCATCTGGATCTGCCTCTGGACTTTGACTCCCTGAAGAAGATCGGCGCCATGATTGGCTCCGGCGGTCTGGTCGTTATGGACGAGGACACCTGCATGGTGGAAACCGCCCGCTTCTTCATGGAATTCACCCAGAAGGAATCCTGCGGCAAGTGCGTGCCCTGCCGTGAAGGCACCAAGCGCATGCTGGAGATCCTGAACCGCATTCTGGACAACAAGGGCACTCTGGAAGATCTGGCTCTGCTGGAAGAACTGGCTGACACCATCACCTCCACCGCCCTGTGCGGCCTGGGCCAGAGCGCCTGCAAGCCCGTCCAGAGCACCCTGAAGTATTTCCGCAACGAGTATCTCGCTCACGTTGTGGACCATCACTGCCCCATCTGCAACAAGGAAAAGCCCCATCCCACCATCGATCCCGAAAAGTGCAAGGGCTGCACCAAGTGTGCCCGTAACTGCCCCATGAGCGCCATCAACGGCGCCCCCAAGCAGGCACACACCATCGATCCCGAAAAGTGCATCAACTGCGGCGCCTGCGTCGACTCCTGCCCCTTCGGCGCCATTTCCGCAGCAAAGGAGGGTTAACCCATGGCAAAAGGTATTATGTACATCGACGGTCAGCGTGTCCCCTTTGACGGTGAGAAGAACGTTCTGGCCGTGATCCGCAAAGCCGGTATCGGCATGCCCACTTTCTGCTACTATTCCGAGCTGTCCACCTTCGGCGCCTGCCGTATGTGCGTGGTCGAGGACGAAAAGGGCAAAATCGACACTTCCTGCTCCATGGAGCCCCGTGACGGTTTGAAGATCAGAACCAACACCGCCCGCCTGCTGAAGCATCGCCGGATGATTCTGGAACTGATGCTGGCCTCCCACTGCCGCGACTGCACCACCTGCGAAAAGAACGGTGAATGCCGCCTGCAGGAGATGGCGCTGCGCTTCGGCGTGCGCAAGGTTCGCTTCGCGGATACCCGTCCCCACTACGAACTGGACACCTCCTCCCACGCCGTCGTCCGCGACCCCAACAAGTGCATTCTCTGCGGCGACTGCATCCGTACCTGCGAGGAAATGCAGGGTGTTGGCGTGCTGAACTTCGCACACCGCGGCAGCGATGTTGTGGTTTGCCCCGCCTTCGATAAGAAACTGTCCGAGACCAACTGCGTCAGCTGCGGCCAGTGTGCCGCCGCCTGCCCCACCGGCGCCATTACCATCGTCAATGAGATCGGCCGTGCATGGCACGCTCTGCAGGACAAGAACACCCGCGTGGTGGTGCAGATCGCACCCGCCGTGCGTGTGGCCATCGGCGAAGCCTTCGGTCTGGCTCCCGGCGTCAACGCGCTGGACAAGCTGGTCACCGCCCTGAAAATGATGGGCGCCGAGGAAGTTTACGACACCAACTTCGCAGCTGACCTGACCGTTCTGGAGGAGTCTGCCGAGTTCCTGAAGCGTCTGGAAACCGGCGGTCCCTTCCCCATGTTCACCAGCTGCTGCCCCGCATGGATCAAGTACGTGGAGAACGAGAATCCCAAGTACCTGCCGAACATCTCCTCCTGCAAGAGCCCCATGGAAATGTTCGGTGCCCTGGTTCGCGACCAGTACAAGGCCAAGGATGCAGAGGACGGCAAGAAGACCTTCCACATCGCCATCATGCCCTGTACCGCCAAGAAGATGGAAGCCGCCCGCGAGGAGTTCGCCACCGACGGCAATCCCGACGTGGATCTGGTTCTGACCACCCACGAGGTCATTGACATGATCAAGGAAGTCGGCATTCTCTTCGCCGATCTGGAAGGCGAATCCCCCGACCTGCCCTTCGGCATGGGCACCGGCGCTGCCGTGATCTTCGGCACCACCGGCGGCGTGGCCGAGGCTGTTGCCCGCCGCGTGATGGAGGACAAGTCCAAGAACACCCTGCACGCCATCCAGTTCTCCGGCGTCCGCGGCACCGATGCCATCCGCGAAGTCACCCTGACCGTTGGCGACCACGAGCTGAAGGTCGCCGTGGTGCATGGTCTGGTCAACGCCAAGAACCTGCTGAAGGAAATCGATGCCGGCAACGCCTACTATGATCTGATCGAGGTCATGACCTGCAAGACCGGCTGTGTCGGCGGCGCCGGTCAGCCTCACGGCCTGACCCCCGAAAAGCTGAAGAGAGCCGACGGCCTGTACGAGGCCGACCGCGTGTCTCTCATCAAGCGCTCCGAGAAGAACCCCATCGCAACGGAGATCCTGGAAAAGCTGGGCGAGCGCAGCCACGAGCTGTTCCACGTCCACTACGGCCACAAGTAATTGCACCAACAAGAAAGACCCGGAAGCAAAGGCTTAACAGTGATAAGGAACTAATTTACTTATCAACTGTTAGCTGACGGTTTCCGGGGTGCATACGGACAAATCCCGTCTGATTTCTAACAGGAAGTCAGACGGGATTTTCTCT
>SVLH01000008.1 GCA_015068025.1 Oscillospiraceae bacterium
CTCATAACCCGGAGGTCGCAGGTTCAAGTCCTGTCTCCGCAACCATAAAAGTCCTGAAATCGTAAGATTTCAGGACTTTTTCTTTGTTTTCTGCCTCAAAAGATCCCGTGCCAACCTCTGCCGTTTGTGCCTGACCCAAGCCTTGACCCATACGGGAAACAGTTCAGAAAGCACCAGATGGACTATTTAGTGTGTCCTTCTGGTGCTTTTCCTCTTTTTTATCACTTTTTTCGGAATGTTGGGTCAAACGTTCGTGTCCACTTTTCAGGTATCGTTTGCGTTAGGAATCACTTTCGATGTAGTAATAGATGCTGGTGTCCAAATCGTAAGCATGAAAAGTGTAGTTTGTGTACTCTCCAAGACAATCCGCAGGGGATTCATCTTCAAACCACCACAAACTGTTGGAAATATCGGCCGCCATACAGGTTTCGGGGTCGATCCGCAGTTGGTATTGAATCTCCTCTGGAACTGCCAAATCTGTAAAATTTCTTTCTTGCAACAATAGGGCAAACTCCCGCGAAGCGCTTTCTGGAATCTGCGCTGCCAAAAAAGCAACGCCATCACCATGGAAGCCGCCGTGGGAATCTCGCTCCTCGATGATTTGTGTTCCCTCTGGAAACAAGTAACGGAGCGGAGAACGCACATAGCCATCCCTATCCGTGTGCGCAATGAGCCAGCCAGCGAGCAGGGCAAACAACGCAAACCCTGCCAGTGCACCATATAGCATAGAAAGGTCTTTCTTTTGTTTCACAGATACACCCCGTTCAGTTCAATGGTCTTTTCAAAGTTGATATAGGTATCAAATATAGATATTACACTATCTGCCTGGGATAAAAGACCGAGGTCATTTGCCACATTTCCAAAATCGCCGAAATGGGTTTTAACTCCCGGCTCGATATCCCAACTAATAGAACGAATATGATCGAAATTATATGTATCCTGGATTGAAAACCTGATCCGCACGGACGAAGAACTTCTTGCGCAGGTGTATTTTACCGCACACCTACCAATTGCATAATATAAATCGGTATCGCCCGTTTCACCAAAATTCACTGTTGTTTCTCCGGATACGGCATTACATACAGGGTTTTCTCGTATGCTCTTCTCCAATTCACGGTAAGCTTTTTTAAATCCTTTGCTATTTATAAATTTTTGAGTGACCCAATGAGATTGAGAAAAATACAGATTGCCAGGAGATTTTTCAATTGAATGCTCTAATAAAAATGCCGCCACATCATAGCCTCGCGGACGTAAATAATATTCGGCACCTAATTTCCACACCATTCGCTGAAAAACTCGACGGTTGTCAAACAACACGTTGGCGAGGTCTATTGCAATCTCGCCTGGAGTGACCATTGGTGTCTGTTTTTGCGAAAAGAAGCCAGTTTCAAGCGCGAAGAAATACGATTTGCGACATAGTCCACCGCCGCGTTGTTCAGCAAGAAGCTCTCGAAATTTTCTAAGAGGCGTGCAACAATATGTTCTTCCGCCTCGGCGGTTTCCTTGCCATACACACCGTCTTCCAATAGTTGCGGCACTAATCCGGTTGCGTTCAGCAACCGCTGAAGTTCTCGGATTTTATCTGCATCGCCGCCCACGAACCACGCGAGGTCATCTACCGTTCTTTCTAGAGAATAACACCGCACGCCGCAGCGTTCAAGCTGTTTTAGCGTGGTGCGCAGATTGTCTGCGTTTTCATCCCGTATGTAATCGTTATCCCGAAGCCCACGCTCCAGATCTCCCTCAAGCTCCTGAACAATTTGCTCCAGATTCGGCTTGAACAGATGACAAAAGCGGTTTTCGGCCAAAGTTTCCAGCGACCGGGCAAAATCGTCGCCTTGGGAGCAACGCAGTGTTCCGGGGAAATGTGCGTTGTGCAGCTTTTCAAAATATGCGGGGCTTCCAACAACTTCCCGATTACTTCCGATTAATTCTCTGCTCATGAGATGCCTCCATTCCTGTTGAATGGAGACAGCTTAACAGAAATGTTGGTCGTATTCTCTGAATATGCTTCACAATACAGCGCCTATCGCAGCTCATTGGACGCCTCTTTTCCACCCCAAGAGAATCGCAGGAAAACCATGTTGCGGCTCTCCGCAACCAGAAAGAAGCAGTCACTTTCGAGTGGCTGCTTTTTTATCTCCGGGTTATGAGACCGACGAGCGGAGCTCGTTATGAAAAAGCACCCTGACTTCGGTCAGGGTGCTTTGTTTTGTCATTCGTCCGCGTCTTTCAGCAGATGGGGATGCTCCAAAATCAGCAGGCGGGTAATGCGGTGGTTGTCATCCACGTGCTTGACAAGAATGGTGAGATGCTGGTAGTCAAAGGAATCGAAGGCCACCGGCATGGCGCCGATGCTCTCGGCAGCCCAGCCGCCCAGCGTGGCGCAGTCGCTTTCCAGGTCCTCGTCGTCCAGATCGAGATTGTCGAAAAATTCGGTGAGGTTCATGTCGCCGCTGGCCTCATAGCGGTTCTTGCCCAGAGGCTGCCAGTCGTTGACGATGTCGTCGTTTTCGTCCCAGATCTCGCCTACCAGCTGTTCCAGCACGTCCTCCATGGTGACAACGCCCATGATGCCGCCGTATTCGTCCGCCACGATGACCATGTGGGTCCGGTGCGTGCGGAACTGATCCATGATGTCATGGAGGCGCATGGTCTTGGGGATGTAGACCGGCTCCAGCAGCAGGTCCTGCAGCTGCACATCCTTGTTGTTCACCAGCTCCTTGAGCAGGTGCTTCACATACAGGATGCCCACCACATGGTCGATGGTGCGCTCGTAAACGGGGAAACGGGAGAACTGGGTCTCGGAGATGACCTGCAGGATGTGATCCATGCTGTCATGCAGCTCGAAGCCCGTTACGTCGATGCGGGGGGTGAGGATATCCGCCGCATCCAGATCGGTAAATTCCAGCGCCGACTGCAGCAGCTCGGTCTCGCTCTCGTCGATGACGCCCTCGTCCTCGGCGGTGTCCAGCAGGTTTTCAAACTCCTCCTCCGTGATGGTGACGGCCTGCTCGTTCTTTTTCCACAGCAGGCTGACAAGATTCACGATACAGGTGGTGAGCCAGACCACGGGAGAAAAGAGGATCATCAGGATCAGCAGAGGCCATGCCGCCAGCTTGGCAAAGGTCTCGCTGCGCCGACGGGCTACCATTTTGGGGGAGATTTCACCGACAATAAGAATGAGGACGGTCATCACAACGGTGACAATGGTAGAAGCACCGTCGTCGGAAAGGCGGCCGTCCATCCGTTGTGCCAGCTTCACCGCCAGCACCGTGGCCGCGGAGGTGGCGGCGATATTGACCAGGTTGTTGCCTACCAGAACAGTGGACAGGGCGTAGTCATAGTGGTTGTAAATGTAGCTGACCAGCTTTTGAGCGGCGGAGGGGTCTTCGTTGTCCCGCTTCATCTTCAGCTTGCTCAAAGAGGTGTAGGCGATCTCCGTACCGGAGAAAAACGCCGAGCACAGAAGCAGGAACGCGATGAGAATGTATGCCATATCCCGCCCTCCTTACTGCAGGCACAGGCCTTCGCCTGTGTCGCTTTCGTCCTGAATGTCGCCCACCAGTTCTTCCAGCAGGTCTTCCATGGTGATGATGCCCACTTTTTTGCGGGACTCATCGGTGACAAAGACCATGTGAAGCTTGTTCAGGCGCATTCGTTGCAGCAGGGCAGAGATCTCGGTTTTGCTGTCACACACATAGGGTTTCAGCAAAATTTTGCGCAGGACAATGGGTTTTCCGGCCACATAAAGACTCAAAAACAGGTTTACAGGCAGGATGCCCACGATATTGTCCTCTCGCCCTTCGTAAACGGGCAGACGGGAATAGGGGGTGGTTTTGGCTGCCTCCGCCAGCTTGCTGATGGAAATGGAGCTGCTTACACGGACAACGTCCTTGATGGGGATCATTATATCCTCTGCCAACTTGTCCCGGAACTCCATGGCGGAGTTGACCAGCGCCTGCTTCTCCGGTTCCAGAACACCTTCGTCCTCGATGGTTTCGATGATGTTCAGCAGGTCTTCCTCCGTTACGGTCTGCGTTTCGTCGGCTCCGAAAATGAGGGACAGCAGATGGGACACGCCCGAAAACAGGGCAGATACGGGGGTGAGCAGACGAATCAGCAGGGACATACTGGGGGCAAACAGCAGGGCAATCTCCTCGCTGCGGGCCTTTGCCAGACTTTTGGGTAGCATCTCGGCAAACAGGTAGACGATCAGCGTGGTCACAATGGTGCCGTAGATGACATATTCTTCCGTGAGCTGCCGCAGCACCAGCAGGGCGGACAAAGACGCGCAGCTGGCGTGGAAGATGTTGTTGCCGATGAGAACGGTGATGAGCGTCTTGTCGAACCGCTCGCAGATCCACAGGGCTTTTTTCGCTCTGCGGTTGCCCTTGTCGATCAACGTACGCAGGCGCACCTTGCTGACGGCGGTGTAGGCCGTTTCACAGCAGGCGAAATATGCGGAGCACAGCAGGAAGAAACAGTACAGTATACAACTGGCCGGGTCCACGAAAAAACCAACTCCTTCATTGGATGATATTGCGTCCATTATAGCATTGCGGCGGGAAAATGCAAGTATTGTGCCGAATATCTGGTGCTTTTTCGCAAAAAACCCCGGTTAGAAGGCCTGCGGGAGCGTTTGACCGGCAGAGCACGGCAACCGGGCGGGTCTCCTGTAAAAAAACACAAAAATTTGCCTCACAGAAAACCATATTTTTTTGCATCGCACATACGATTTTTCTATACAAACCCCCGGACAGCGTGGTATAATCTCGGTGTTGTGAAGCAGACTGTATAGGCTGCACGTATCTTAAACTTTATGGAGGAATGTTTATGCTGCATGTCAGAATGATTAAGGCCAAGAACCCCGAAGAAGTTGGAAAAATTGCAGCGGATCAGTTCGAAGCGCTGATCCACTCCAAACCCGCCTGCGTCATCGGTCTGGCCACCGGCTCCACGCCGCTGCCCCTGTACCGGGAACTGATCGAGCGTGAGCGCGCCGGCAAGATCGATTTTACCCGCGTCCGCAGCGCCAATCTGGATGAATACAAGGGTCTTGCCCCCGATCATCCCCAGAGCTACCGCCGCTTTATGCAGGAAAACCTGTTTGACCATATCTCCATTCGCCCTGAAAACACCATCGTGCCCGACGGTCTGGCCGAGGATGTGGACGCCATGTGCCGCGGCTATGAGGAGAAGATCGAAAACTGGGGCGGTGTTGACCTGCAGCTGCTGGGCATCGGCCACGATGGCCACATCGGCTTCAACGAGCCCGAGGATCATTTCCCCGTCATGACCCACGAGGTCGCCCTGACCGAGATGACCCGCGAGGCCAACAAGCGCTTCTTCGACTCCATCGACGAAGTGCCCACCGCCGCATTCACCATGGGTATCGGCACCGTCATGGCTGCCAAGAAGATCGTGATGGTGGTCACCGGCAAGGACAAGGCCGACATCCTCTACAAGTCCTTCTTCGGCCCCGTGACCCCCGAGGTCCCCGCCTCCATTTTGCAGATGCATCCCGACGTGACGGTCATCTTCGACGAGGCCGCCTGCTCCTGGGAATAAGAACCAGTCTTCTGTTGCCGCCTCCGCGTTTGCGGAGGCGGCTTTTTGCGTTTCGGCACAGGAAAAACACGCCCCACACGAAAGTGCGGGGCGTGTTTGCGTGATAAGAGGTCATCTGGCACGCAGCTCCCAGAAGGCCACCGCACCGGCGGCTGCCACATTCAAAGAGTCCACTCCGTGGGTCATGGGGATGCGGGCGGTGTAGTCGCACGCGGCGATGGTGGCGGAGGCAAGGCCGTCCCCCTCGGTGCCCAGCACGATGGCCAGCTTCTCCTCCGCGGCAAGGCGGGGATCGTCGATGGAGAGGGAATCAGGGCGCAGCGCCATGGCTGCCGTCTTGAATCCCAAGGCGTTCAGCTGTGCAAGGCCGGCTTCCGGCCAGTCCGAAGCCTGCGTGCCGATCTGCGTCCACGGCACCTGAAACACCGTGCCCATGCTGACGCGAACGGCGCGGCGGTTCAGCGGATCACAGCAGGTGGGAGTCACCAGCACCGCGTCGATGCCCAGCGCGGCGGCGGAGCGGAAAATGGCACCGATGTTGGTGGTGTCCGACACGCCCTCCAGCACCGCGATGCGGCGGGCGCCGGCGCACACCTGCTTCACCATCGGCAAAGCCGGGCGGTGCATGGCGCACAGCACGCCCCGATGCAGCCGGTAGCCGGTCAGGGAGGCCAGCAGTTCTGCGTCTGCCGTATAAACAGGAATGTCACCGCAGCGCTCGATCAGTTCGGCGGCGTCGCCCGTGATGTGCTTGCGTTCCATCAAAAAAGAGATGGGACGGCAGCCGCCGTCCAGCGCCCGCTCAATGACCTTGGGGCTTTCGGCAATGAATACGCCCTGCTGCCGCGCTTTCAGCTGCCCCTCCGTCAGGCGGGCAAAGACATCCAGCTCCGGCAGGGACAGGTCGGCGACCTCAATGATGTTGGCCATGCTTCCCTCGCTTTCCGGCGGGAGACCGCCGTTCGGGTTTGTTGGCACGATTATACCACCGGCCGCGCCCCTTTGAAAGAATTTCAGAAAATTTCTCCCATTGTTGCATACGAAGGTGCAACAAACGGCAAAATCCGGGACATTGACAGAAGGAGCAATTCCTGCAGTTCCTTCCGGCGGATGACTGTCGTTTTGGGAAGGGAGGCGCCTATGGACGAACAGGAAACAACACCGGTGGCAGAGAAGAGCGAGGCCTGCCGCCGGGCAGCGAAAGACCCGGCCTTTTTCGGGCGGCACTATCTGGCTCACTATTTTACCCGCAGCGCACCGGCCTTTCACCGACAGCTGGACACCCTGTGGACGCGGCGGGTCATGAAACGCATGGATCCGCTGGAGCAGGCGGAGGAGATGAGGGCGGCCAAGGGCAGCCGCTGTGCCATTGCCGCGCCCCGCGGCCACGCCAAATCCACGGTAATGAGCCTGAAAAATGTGCTTCACGCCGCGCTGTACGGCTACAAGCAGTACATTCTGCTGATCTCCGACACGGAGACCCAGGCCGTGGGGTTTCTGGATGCCATCAAAAACGAACTGGAAACCAACGAGCGCATTCTGGAGGACTTCGGCGATCAGGTGGGAAAGACGTGGAAATCCTCCTCCATTCTGCTGACCAACGGCTGCCGCATCGACGCCGTAGGCAGCGGACAGAAGCTGCGTGGACGCCGCAATTATCAGCGCCGTCCGGACCTCATCCTCTGCGATGACATTGAAAACGACGAGGGCGTGCGCACCGCAGAGCAGCGGCAGAAAACCGCCGACTGGTTCTGGAAGGCAGTGTGCAAATCCGGCGACAGCTACACGGATATTCTTTTCATCGGCACCATTCTGCACCACGATTCCCTGCTGGCCAACCTGCTGGAAAACCCCGGCTTCCGGGGGCTGACCTTCCGGGCGGTGATCTCCGAGGCTACCTCACCCCTCTGGCAGGAGTGGGAAAGGATGGCCACGGATCTGTCTGATCCGGAGCGGGAAAAGACCGCCCTTGCCTTCTTCCGCAAGCGGCGCAAGGTCATGCTGGAAGGCGCCAAGGTGCTGTGGCCGGCGAAATTCAGCTACTATGACCTGCGCCTGATGCGGCTGACGGAGGGCGAGGCGGCCTTCAACTCCGAAATGCAGAATCAACCCATCGACCCGTCTGCCTGCCTGTTTTCCAGTCAGTGGTTCCGCTATTATCAGCCCCATGAGGTGGACTTTGCCGCGCCGCGCTTTCGCTTTTACGGCTATTGCGATCCCTCGCTGGGGCGGTCGGCCTCCAGCGACTATTCCGCCATCATCACGCTGGCGGTGGACGGCGAGAGCGGCCTTTCCTATGTCTGGGACGCGGACATCCAGCGCCGGCACCCCGACCGCATCATTCAGGACATTCTGGATAAGGAACGGCTTTTGCGCCGGGAGACCGGACGGGGCTATACCCTCTTCGGTGCCGAGACCAACCAGTTCCAATGGTTTCTCAAAGAGCAGCTTGCCCGGGAATCTGCCCGGCAGGGGTTGTATCTGCCCATTCAGGGTGTCCGCTCCACCGAGGACAAGACCATGCGCGTGGAGAGCCTGCAGCCGGACGTGAAAAACGGATACATCCGTTTCCGTGCCGACCAGAAACTGCTGCTGCACCAGCTTTCCCAGTTCCCGCTGGGCGCCCACGATGACGGCCCCGATGCGCTGGAGGGCGTCCGCACCCTTGCCCGCAAGCAGAGTCGCGGCGCCGACGTGACCGGCCTGCGGGTGTGAGCCAAAAAAGAAAGGAGACCCTTATGAATCATGCTGTGACCGACATCCGCTTTGAGGATATCCCCCCGGAGCACCGCGACATCGCAGAGACCATTGGAATGGAGGCATTTCTCCGCCTTACCTACCTCTGCGGCGGGCAGAATCTGTACATCCCCAAGCTGGAATCTCTGGAACGGGAGGGGCGCGACCGGGACATCCGCGCGCGCTTCGACGGCGGGAACTACCGTGCCCTCGCCGCCCAGTTTCGCCTGTCCGAGCGGCAGGTGCGCAAGATCATCAACGGACAGCGCCGATGAGACGTTTCCGACCGGGCGTTACCGCCATTTTTCGTGTTGCTTTTTGGGAGGGGCTCTGCTATAATACCTCCCAGACGCGGATGTAGTTCATCGGTAGAACGGCAGCTTCCCAAGCTGCATAGGCGGGTTCGACTCCCGTCATCCGCTCCACTTCGCCGCAAGCGGTTTTCCGCCTGCGGCGTTTTTTGTGTCGCCCGTCGGAACGTTCGACAAAGCGGCGAGGCATGTGGTATACTGTGCATCATAAAATGATTTTCGGGGCACTGCCCGGGAGGGATACACATGGTAAAAATCCTATTCGTCTGCCACGGCAACATCTGCCGCAGCCCCATGGCGGAATTTGTGATGAAGGATCTGGTGAAAAAGGCCGGGCTGGGGGATGTCTTCGAGATCGCCTCCGCCGCCACCAGTGGCGAGGAGATCGGCTGCGGCGTCTATCCGCCTGCCAGACGCAAGCTGGCGGAGCACGGCATCCGCTGCGACGGCAAAACAGCGCGGCGGCTGACGGCGGCGGACTACGGCTGCTGGGATCACCTGATCGGCATGGACAACGCAAATCTGAAGAATATGCAGCGGCTCTTTGGCGGTGATCCAGAGGGGAAGATCTCTCTGCTGCTGGACTGGACGGGCCGTCCCGGTCAGGTGGCCGACCCGTGGTACACCGGTGATTTTGACGCCACATGGCGGGATGTGAATGCCGGCTGCCGGGCGCTGCTGGCGCGGCTGCAGAAGGAGGAAACAGGCACATTTTAAGCCTTTGGGGCAGAAAACTTCCCGAAAATACGGCTTTCTGTCCGGTTTTCCTTTACAAATACGTTGGTGGTGGATATAATACTATGGCTAATGAAATTCGGAAAATGGAGAACGAAACATGGCTTTGATCGAATATGACGTTTACAAGCAGAAGCTGAGAGACCTCGGCCCCGAGCTGGAAAAGATCTCTGCCGCGCTGGACATCGAAAGCGCCAAGCAGGAGGCCGCCCGTCTGGAAGCTGAAACCGCAATGGACGGCTTCTGGAACGATCTGGAGCGCTCCCAGAAGGTGCAGATGCGCCTGAAGCAGCTGCAGAACAAGATCGTCCGGCAGGAGAAGCTGATCGGCAGCTGGGAGGATCTGACCGTCCTGTGCGAAATGGGACAGGAGGAGGACGACGCCGACATTCTGGAGGAGCTGAAGACGGAGTACGCCATGCTGGAAGAACGCGTGGAGGAGACCCGTATGACCACGCTGCTCTCCGGCGAGTATGACGGCGCCAACGTCATTATGCAGTTCCACGCCGGCGCCGGCGGCACCGAGGCACAGGACTGGACCCAGATGCTCTACCGCATGTACACCCGCTGGGTGGAGCGCCACGGCTTCACCTATAAGATTCTCGACTATGAAGATGGCGACGAGGCCGGCATCAAGTCTGCCGCCATCTCCATCGAGGGCGAAAACGCCTACGGCCTGCTCAAAAGCGAAAACGGCGTCCACCGCCTGGTGCGCGTGTCTCCCTTCGACGCCAACGCCCGCCGCCAGACTTCTTTCGCCGCCATCGAGGTCATGCCCGAGATCGAAAACGATGATTCCATCGAGATCCGTGAAGAGGATATCGAGATGCAGGTCTACCGCGCTTCCGGCGCCGGCGGCCAGCACGTTAACAAGACCTCCTCCGCCGTCCGTCTGATCCACAAGCCCACGGGCATCGTGGTGGCCAGCCAGCAGGAGCGCAGCCAGTTCCAGAACAAGGACAACTGTATGAAGATGCTGCGCGCCAAGCTGCTGGAGCTGAAGGCACAGCAGCACGCCGAAAAGATCTCCGACATCAAGGGCGTCCAGCTGAAGATCGAATGGGGCAGCCAGATCCGTTCCTATGTGTTCATGCCCTACCAGATGGTCAAGGATACCCGCACCGGCCACGAAACCAGTAATATCGACGGTGTCATGGACGGTGATCTGGACGGCTTCCTGAACGCCTACCTGACCCAGCTGGCCACCGGCGAGCTGAAAAAGTAATGCTTTGATGTCGCTCCGAAAGGGGCGGCATCGTTTTGCCGCGTCGGGCGCGGAAACTCTCCGTCTGTTTCAAAGGAAGGATTTGCAATGGATCACAAAAATTCTGCCGCCGGTGCGGCGCCTCGGGAAAATAAAATGGGCGTGATGCCCGTGGGCAAGCTGCTGGCCAACATGGCGATTCCCATGATGATCTCCATGCTGTTTCAGGCGTTCTACAATGTGGTGGACAGCTACTTTGTGGGCAAGATCAGTCAGGACGCCTTCAATGCCGTGTCGCTGGCATTCCCGCTGCAGATGCTGATGATCTCTCTGGGCGGCGGCACCGGCGTGGGCATGAATGCGCTGCTCTCCCGTTCGCTGGGAGAAAAACGGCAGGAGGCCGCTGACCGCGCCGCCAATACCGGCATTTTCCTCTTTTTGTGCAGCGCGGCGCTGTTCACCGTCATCGGCCTGACGGTCTCCCGCCCCTTCTTTCTCGCCCAGACCCGAAACATGGCCATCGTGGACTACGGCACGGCCTACACCATGATCTGCCTCGGCGGCTCTGTGGGCATTTTCGGTCAGTTCTGCATGGAGCGGCTGCTGCAGTCCACCGGCCGCACCAATCTCTCCATGGCCACCCAGATCGTGGGCGCTGGTATCAACATCATCATGGATCCCATTCTGATCTTCGGTTGGTTCGGTTTTCCCCGGATGGAGGTGGCCGGTGCGGCAGTTGCCACCGTGCTGGGACAGATTGTGGCGGCGCTGCTGGCACTGTATTTCAACCTGAAGTTCAACCCCGACATCCACATCCGCCTGCGGCACATCCGTTGGCACGGCCCCACTGCCAGAGATATTTATCGGGTGGGTGTGCCCTCCATCATCATGCAGTCCATCGGCTCGGTGATGACCTTTACCATGAATCAGATCCTCATCGGCTTCACCGAGGCTGCCACGGCGGTGTTCGGTGCCTATTTCAAGCTGCAAAGTTTCGTCTTTATGCCCATCTTCGGACTGAACAACGGCATGGTGCCCATCGTTTCCTACAACTACGGCGCCGCCCGGATGGATCGGGTGAAGAAGGCCATCCGGCTGACGGTGATCGTTTCCGTTTCCATTATGACGGCGGGTATGCTGTTGTTTGAACTGCTGCCCGGTACGCTTCTGGGTATTTTCACGCCCTCGGAGGAAATGCTGGCCATCGGCCGGACGGCGCTGCGGATCATCGGCGTGCATTTCCCCATTGCCGGCTTCTGCATCATTGCCGGCTCGGTGTTCCAGGCCATCGGCAACCCGGTTCACAGCCTGATCAACTCTGTCTGCCGCCAGCTGGTGGTTTTGCTGCCGGCGGCGTGGCTGCTGGCACAGACGGGGCGGCTGGAGCTGGTGTGGCTGGCGTTTCCCATTGCGGAACTGATGAGCCTGCTGCTCAGCACCATCTTTCTCCGCAAGACCCTCCGCGCGGCAGACGAGCGCTTGGCGCGGCCGCAGGAATAAAAAGCAGCAGACCCCGGACATTTGTCCGGGGTCTGTTTCACATTAATTCTTCAGAAATTCGTCGGGGTTTACTACGGCGCCGTCCTTTGTTACGGCGAAGTGCAGGTGGGGTTGCTGGGCGTGTTCTGCGGGAGCGGTGGTGCCCACCGCGCCGATGATCTGTCCGGCAGACACGGAGTCGCCGGCCTTCACGGTGGGGACGGGCTGCAGATTGGCGTAGGTGGTCTGGTAGCCGCCGCTGTGTTCCAGCACCACCGTGGTTCCCATCATGGAGTCGTTGAACACCGCGGCCACGGTGCCGGCAGAGGCCGCCATCACCGTGGTGCCGATGGCGGCGGCGATATCCACGCCGTCATGGGTGCGCCAGTCTTCCATTGTTTCGCTGTAGATCAGATCGTCCACGGAAAAGGCTGCCAGAACCTCGCCCTTCAGGGGGGAGACCACCAGTCTGGGCGGTTCAGCCTCCACGGGGGTGGTGTCGGGAATGGGTGTCGGGGCGCTTACGGGCTTGGATTCCGGGATGGGTTCCGGCTCCGGCAGAAGCTCCGCTGCGGGGGGTTCTTCCACCACAGGCGGAATGTCCACTGCGCCGGTAGGCGACACCTCCGGCATCGTTGTCTCTGTTTGGGGCACGTCTTCGTAAAATTCCTGGGGCGGGCGAGGCTCTCTGTCCGAGAGCAGAAAGTAGCCGCTGACGGCGATCGCCAGCAGGCAGAATGCCATGGTGGCATAAAAGCCGATGCTGCCCCGCAGGGCGTCCCATCGTTTGCTTGCCATGCAGATTCCTCCCTCAATATCGAGTATGAGGACAGTATGGACGGATTTTCCTGAACCTATACCTTTGACGACAAAAAAGAACGCCCAAACGCAAAAAAGAGCCCTCACAGAGGGCTCTTTCCTTGTTTATTAGCTGATAATGAGTGTTTTGCCATCCATTTCCTCGGGGACGGCCAGACCCATCACGTCCAGCATGGTGGGTGCGATGTCGGCCAGACGGCCGTCGGTGCGCAGCTCCGTGCCGGCGCCGCAGAGGATAAAGGGCACCAGATTGGTGGTGTGGGCGGTCATGGGGCTGCCATCGGGCTCTGCCATCTGCTCGGCGTTGCCGTGGTCGGCGGTGACCATGGCAATACCACCCATCTTCAGCGTGGCATCCACCACGCGGCCCACGCATTCGTCCACGGTCTCCACAGCCTTCACGGCAGCGTCGTACACGCCGGTGTGGCCCACCATGTCGCAGTTGGCAAAGTTCAGGATGATGACGTCGTAGGCGCCGGACTCGATGCGTTCCACGCACTTGTCGCAGACCTCCACAGCGCTCATCTCCGGCTGCAGGTCGTAAGTCGCCACCTTGGGGGAGGCGATCAGACAGCGATCTTCGCCGGGGAAGACGGTCTCGCTGCCGCCGTTGAAGAAGAAGGTCACATGGGCGTACTTCTCCGTTTCGGCGATGCGCAGCTGCGTCATTCCCAGCTGGCTGAGATACTCGCCCAGCCCGCGGCTGACGCTGATGCGGGGATAGGCTACCTCCACATTGGGCATGGTGGCGTCATACTCCGTGTTGCACACGAAGGTCACGGGGAAGTACTGACGGGTAAAGCCGTCGAAATCGGGATCCACCAGCGTCCGGGTAATTTCGCGGGCGCGGTCGGGACGGAAGTTAAAGAAGATCACGCTGTCGTTGTCGGAGATGGTGCCCTCGCGGTCGCAGACCACGGGCTCCACAAATTCGTCCGTAATGCCGGCGGCGTAGGAATCCTTCACCGCTGCCACAGGGAGAGGATTGTAGTGGACGCCGTCGCCGTAGACCATGGCGTCATAGGCCTGCTCCACGCGCTCCCAGCGCTTGTCGCGATCCATGGCATAGTAGCGGCCCATCACGGTTGCGATCTTGCCCACGCCGAGCTCGCGGCACTTCTCCACCGTCTGCGCCACAAAGTCGGCGCCGGAGGTGGGAGAGACATCACGGCCGTCCAGAAATGCGTGGATGTAGACCTTTTCCAGACCCTTCTCCTTTGCCAGACGCAGCAGGGCGAACAGATGCTCCAGATGGGAGTGCACGCCGCCGTCGGACAGCAGACCCATCAGATGCAGATTCGTGCCCTTTTTCAGGCACTGCTCCATAGCATGCAGATAGGCGGGGTTCTGGAAGAAATCTCCGTCACGGATGGACTTGGTGATACGGGGCAAATCCTGAAACACCACGCGGCCGGCGCCAATGTTGGTGTGACCCACCTCGCTGTTGCCCATTTGGCCTTCGGGCAGACCCACATCCAGGCCGGAGGCGGACAGCGTCGTATGGGCAAAGTTCTGGAAGAACTCGTCCAGACGGGGGGTCCGGGCGGCGTGGACAGCGTTTCCGGCGGTGCCGGAGGCCAGGCCGAAGCCGTCCATAATCACGAGAGTTGTCGGGGTTTTGTTCATAAAAACTGTTCCTCACTTCGCCGGAGATGCGGCGATCTTGATCCTGTTGGATGAAGCGAGGGGGAAACTCCCCCTCGCAGCATATGGAACTTACTCCTGGTTGGCAGCGTTGATGATGTCCAGGAACTGCTCGGGCTTCAGGGAAGCACCGCCGATGAGGCCGCCGTCGATGTCGGGCTGGGCGAGCAGCTCTTCGGCGTTCTTGGGATTCATGGAGCCGCCGTACTGGATGGTGACGGAGCGGGCCACGCGGGCACCGTACAGGGCGCGGATGGTGGCACGGATGTTGGAGCAAACTTCGCCGGCCTGCTCGGCGGTGGCGGTTTTGCCGGTGCCAATGGCCCAGATGGGCTCATAGGCGATGATGCAGCGACGCATCTTGTCGGCGCTGACGCCGTTGAGGGCGCTCTTGACCTGCAGGGCGATCCATTCGTCGGTGATGCCGGTTTCGCGCTGAGCCAGGCTCTCGCCCACGCAGATGATGGGGTTCATGCCGGCGTTGAGAACGGCGTGAACCTTCTTGTTGACGGTCTCGTCGCTCTCGCAGAAGTACTCGCGGCGCTCGCTGTGGCCGACGATGACGTACTTCACGCCCAGATCCTTCAGCATATCGGCGGAAACCTCGCCGGTGTAGGCACCCTTCTCCTCGAAGTAGACGTTCTCGGCACCCACGGAGATCCGCAGATCCTTGAAGGCCTTGATGGCGGTGGAGATGTTGCAGGAGGGCACGCAGATCACGGTCTCGCACCACTTGGCGCGGGGCATGATCTTCTTCATCTCCTCGGCAAACTTCTTGGTCTCGGTGGCGGTCATGTTCATTTTCCAGTTGCCGGCAATAACAGTCTTACGATATCTGCGGTTCATAATTTCATATCTCCTTTATGTGTCATCTGTCTATTCTATGGAATGTAAGCAGAGCTTAAAAACAAAACTTATTGAGTTATAGCAAAAAAACAGGGAAATGTCAAGAAAAAATGCGCGTTTTTGAAAGAAAACCGAACAAAACGAGAAGATTATCGATAATGTTCGGGAAGGGGACGCCGGAGAAAGGCAATCGTTTACTAGCAAAAGGCGGCGCAGAAAGGCCGCTTCACCCGGCAAGTGGCTTGCCGGGTGAGGGGGAGAGATCGATTAGGCGTCCAGCAGGCAGGCAACACCTCGTCGGCGCGGACTTTGTATCATTTGTTTCGCCGCCAGCGGCAAAACGCATTCACGCCGTCGCGCCTCCTCTTCAAACGGCAAACGCTTTGCTGGTTTGCCGTTTGATTTTTGGGGGACGCTTACTTGTCAAGCAGGCAAGCCACGCCGGGGAGCTCTTTGCCTTCCATGAATTCGAGGGAGGCGCCGCCGCCGGTGGAGATGTGGGTCATCTTGTCGGCGTAGCCCAGCTGCTGCACGGCGGCAGCGCTGTCACCGCCGCCGATGATGGTGGTGGCTTCGGTTTTGGAGAGGGCTTCGGCCACGGCCTCGGTGCCCTTGGCAAAGGCGGCAAACTCAAACACGCCCATAGGGCCGTTCCAGATCACGGTGCCGGCGTCCTTCACGGCGTCGCAGTACAGCTTCACGGTCTCGGGGCCGATATCCAGGCCCTGCCAGCCGTCGGGGATCTCGCCGGCCTTGACCACCTGCTGCGCGGCGTCGGGGGCAAAGCGGTCGGCGATGACGGTGTCCACGGGCAGCAGCAGCTTCACGCCCTTTGCTGCGGCCTTGGCCACCATTTCATTGGAGTAGTCCATCCAGTCGGCCTCCAGCAGGGAGTCGCCCACCTTGCCGCCCTGTGCGGCGGAGAAGGTGTAGGCCATACCGCCGCCGATGATGATGGTGTCGGCGATCTCTAGCAGATTGTTGATGACGCCGATCTTGGAGCTGACCTTGCTGCCGCCCAGGATGGCCACCAGCGGCCGCTTGGGATTGGCCAGTGCGCCGCCGATGAAGTCCAGTTCCTTCTGGATCAGGAAGCCGGAAACGGCAGGCAGATAGTCGGCCACGCCGGCGGTGGAGGCGTGGGCACGATGCACGGCGCCGAAGGCGTCGGACACGTAGAGATCGGCCATGTCGGCCATGGCACGGGCGAGAGCGGGATCGTTCTTGGTCTCGCCCTTTTCAAAGCGGGTGTTCTCCAGCAGCAGGATCTGGCCGGGCTGCAGCGCGGCGGCCTTGGCGCGGGCGTCCTCGCCCACCACATCGGCGGCCATGATGACGGGCATCTCCAGCAGCTCCGCAAGGCGCGCGGCCACGGGCTTCAGGGAGAGCTCGGCAAGGGACTTCTGCCACTTTGCCTCGGTGAGGGTGGCGGGATCCTTGCCCTTTTCGGTCTGCTTCTGCACCCACTTGTCAAAGCTGGGCTGGGGCTTGCCCATGTGAGAGCAGGCGATGACGGCCGCGCCGTTCTCCAGCAGATAGCGGATGGTGGGCAGGGCGGCCACGATGCGCTTGTCGTCGGTGATGACGCCGCTGCTGTCCTTGGCCATGGGAACGTTGAAGTCGCAGCGCAGCAGAACCTTTTTGCCTGCCACATCGATGTCGCGTACGGTTTTCTTGTTGTAGTTCACAGAAAAAATCCTCCTGTTATGATTTTCGGCACAGGTGTGCCGTGGTGTTCAAAGGGTTTGCGCCATCTCGCCGGTATCTGTCAGGCCGGGGAAGCCGGTCTGGCGCAGGGCTTCGTAGACGCAGACGGCCACGGTGTTGCTCAGGTTCAGGCTCCGCGCCTCCGACACCATGGGCAGCCGGATGCAGCGGTCACGGAACCGTTCCCGGAAGTCCATGGGCAATCCGGCGGTCTCCTTGCCGAAAAACAGCCAGCTGTCCGCCGTGAAGCGGGCTTCCTGATAGGAGCGGGGGGCTTTGGTGGTGGTGAGCCACGCCTGTTCCGCGGCTTCGGGATGGCGGCGGAACAGCTCCTCCAGATTTTCGTAGTCCGAGACCTCCACCAGATGCCAGTAGTCCAGCCCGGCGCGCTTCACGGCTTTGTCCGAAATGTCAAAGCCCAGCGGCCGCACCAGATGGAGGCGGCTGCCGGTGGCGGCGCAGGTGCGGGCAATGTTGCCGCAATTCTGGGGGATCTCGGGTTCTACCAGTACGATGTTCAGCATAAATGCAGCCTCCCGTGGTTTTGAAGAACGAACACCATTGTAAGGCATTATTTGCATAAATTCAACTATAATATGTGAATTAAGCGAACTTTTTATTGAAAAACATATCATAAAGCCGCTGCTTTTTGCGGGCAGCAAACACGGGCGGATGCCCCGGGGTGCGCTGCTGGGGAAAGGAACTTTTTCGAAAAACTGTTGGCTCTGTCAAAAAAGCAGAAAAAAGGCGGAAAGATTTGGGGGAAATTTTTGAACAATTTCCTTTGAGATACTGGATTTCCGGGAAAAGTTTGATATAATGAACCTACGAATGTCCAAACGCTTGAAAGGAGGGCTGTGCCATGATCCGTACTGAATCTGCCGTGATCTTTGCCGAGGCGCTGCCGGACGCGTCCGCACCCTCCAGACCGCTGATGCTGGAAGCCGTACTCTCCTGCCCGATCTTGTCCTGGATGAGCAGTCAGTTGCTGGCCGATGGTGTGCAGCGGTTTTTCGTTGTGTGCGAACCCTGCTTTGAGGCGGACATCCGAAGCTGCTTCCCGGCGGATGCTGACGTCACGGTGTCAGACCGCCAAAGCGACCTGGCGGCGTTTTTGAACACGCCCGATCCCGTAACGGTGCTGAATCGCTCTGCCATCCCTCTGGCGGGCGCAGGTCTCGGTTTTGCCTATGCTGCGCCGGGCTATGAACTGCAGGAGGCGTGGAAGGTGAAGATGACCAACGCCGTGCCGGGTGCGCAGCTGCTTTCCGGCTGGCTTCCCGTTTACGGACCGGAGACCATCGCCGAGCTGGAGACCGCCCTTCAAAACATGGGCGTGACGCCTCCTGCCCGGGAAAATTGATCCGAGTTTCATAATTCTAAATTCACAGAACATAGAAAGAGGATGTAGAAATGATTGCTCACGGAAAAGACATTAAGGTATTTTGCGGCAACGCCAATCCCAAGCTGGCAGCGGACATCTGCAAGATCATGGGCACCAAGCTGGGCGAGTCCGAAGTGAAGTCCTTTGCCGATGGCGAAGTCTCCGTTTCCCTGTATGAGACCGTCCGCGGCAGCGACGTGTTTGTGGTGCAGTCCACCTGCAAGCCCGTCAACGACAATCTGATGGAGCTGCTCATCATGATCGACGCCCTGCGCCGTGCCTCCGCCGGCCGCATCACCGCCGTCATCCCCTACTTTGGCTATGCCCGTCAGGACCGTAAGGCCAAGGCCCGCGACCCCATCTCCGCCAAGCTGGTGGCCAACATGATCACCGCTGCCGGTGCCGACCGCGTGCTGACCATGGATCTCCACGCACCCCAGATCCAGGGCTTCTTCGACATCCCTGTGGATAACATGTTCGGCAACCCCATCTTCGTGGACTACTATGCCAAGAAATTCGGCGAAAAGTGCGAGGATATGGTGGTCGTTTCTCCCGACGTGGGCTCCGTGGCCCGTGCCCGTGCCTTCGCCCAGAAGCTGCACATGCAGCTGGCTATCGTGGACAAGCGCCGTCAGAAGGCCAACCAGTGCGAGGTCATGAACGTCATCGGTGACGTGCAGGGCAAGGACTGCATCCTCTTTGACGATATGGTGGATACCGCCGGCTCTCTGTGCAACGCCGCCAAGGCGCTGGTGGAAGTGGGCGGCGCCAACCACGTGTACGCCTGCGCATCCCACGGCGTGCTCTCCGGCCCTGCCATCGAGCGCATCAACTCCAGCGCCATTCAGGAGCTGGCGCTGCTGGATACCATCCCCGCCATCGACCCCGCCCTCAGCGACCGCATCAAGTATCTGACGGTGGCGCCCATGTTCTGCGAGGCCATCGAGCGCATCTATCAGGAGGTCTCCATCTCCAAGCTGTTCCGCTGATCGGGACACCGTTTTGAATACGCATGAAGAGGCGGGGGAGGAAACTTCCCCGCCCTTGTGCCTTGTCTTGTAAGGAGAGCTTTTTATGCTGTTTGGAAACCGATCCTCTGCCGTGGACTGGCTGATCGTCGGCCTTGGAAATCCGGGCGCGAAGTACGAGAACAGCCGCCACAATATGGGCTTTCTCACCGTGGAGCTGCTGGCGGAAAAGGCCGGCGTGAAGCTGAACAAGGTGAAATTCAAGGCGGCGTACAACATTGTGAACTTCGCCGGCTGCAAGTGCCTTGTCATGAAACCCCAGACCTATATGAACCTCTCCGGCGAGGCGGTGCGGGAGGCGGCGCAGTTCTACAAGATCCCTGCCGACCGCGTGCTGGTGATCTACGACGATGTGTCCCTGCCGGTAGGCAAACTGCGTGTGCGTCCCACCGGCTCTGCCGGCGGACACAACGGCATCAAGAACATCATCGCCCATCTGGGCACGCAGGACTTCCCCCGGGTGAAGATCGGCGTGGGCGCACCGGAGGGTGCGGATAAGGACATGGCGGACTTTGTGCTGGCGACTCCCTCCCAGGCAGACCGCAAGCTGCTGCTGGAATCCTTTGAAAAGGCCATCGAGGCGGTGGAGTGCATCATCAAAAACGGCTGCCAGACGGCCATGAACCGCTTTAACTGACAGAAATTGCCGCTGTCAAAACGCAGTGCGTCCGCAGGATGGGGGATTTTCCCCCACCCTGTGCATAGATATGAAACTGCGTGGCGGCATACCCATAATTTCCAGATTTTTACAGAGAAAGGCGCTCTATGAAACAGCTTCTGCAAAAACTGCATAGCCTGCCGGAGACGGCGGAACTGATCCGCCGTGTGGAGGAGGGCGGCTGCCCTGCGGCAGTCACCGGCTTGCAAGTGGTGCAGCGCGCCTGCGTGGGTGCGGCGGTGGCAGAGGCTGTGGCGCGTCCGGCGGTGTTCGTCTGCGGCGATGAACGGGAGGCCCGGGCGCTGGCGGGCGATCTGCGGGTTCTGACCGGGGAAGAGCCGGTGCTGCTGCTCGCCCGTGAGTGGAAGTTCCGTCCCGGCGCCGTGGGTTCTCGGGATTGGGAGCGGAGCCGGCTGGCGGCGCTGTATGACCTCTTGCAGGGGAATGTGCAGACGGTAGTCGCCACTGCCGACGCCCTCATGGCTCGCACGCTGCCCCCGGAACTCCTGCGCGCACTGTCCTTCACCCTGACGGTGGGGGAGCGGCAGGATCTGAAGCAGCTGACGGAAACGCTGCTTTCCGCCGGCTACACCCGCTGCGATCAGGTGGAGGGTGTGGGTCAGTTTGCCCTGCGCGGCGGCATTCTGGATGTGTTTTCTCCCATGATGGAGCAGCCGGTGCGCTGCGAATTTTTCGACGATGAGATCGACTCCATGGGCGTCTTTGACCCCGCCACCCAGCGGCGGACGGCCAATGTGTCCTCCGTCACGGTGCTGCCGGCGGCGGAAGTGCTGCCCCGCTGTGCCGAAGGGGGGCTGGTCGGTCTCGGTGAGAAGCTGCTGACTTTGGCGGAAAAGCTGGAGCGCAGACAAAAGATGGAAGCGATCGTTTCCCGCCTGCGTGAGGACGGCGAGCGGCTGCGAAACGGCGGGTCTGTGGACGGCATGGATCGCTATCTGGCCGCCGTGTATACGGAAGTCACTGCGGGCGTGCATTACCTGCCGCCGGACGCGGTGGTGTTTTTCAGCGAGAGCGGCCGCGTGGACGAGCGGGTGAAGGCCACGGTGCTTGCCAACAAGCAGGATACCGAGGTGCTGCTGGAAGCCGGCATTCTGGCGGGCGAGTACGCTCGCCTGCTCCTCTCGGCAGAGGAGCTGTACGCTGCGCTGGAGGAATTTCCCATCATTATGACGGACTCCCTGCCAACCTCCCGCCATCCCCTGAAACCCAGAGGTTTGCTGCACATCAATGCACGGCAGCTGTCCTCCTACGGCGGCAGTCTGGAAACGGCGGTCACCGATTTGGAGCAGTATCGGGAAAGCGGTACCGCTGTGCTGGTGTTGTGCGGCAGTGAGAACCGGGCGAAAAACCTCCACCGGATGCTGGAGGAGCGGAACATTCCCGCCGTGCCGGACTGGAACCTGACCGCCATGCCCGGAAAGGGCGAGATCCGCATTTCTGTGGGTGCCCTGTCGGCCGGCAGCGAGTGGCCGGTGCTGGGATTGGCGGTTCTGACGGAGGGGCAGTTCACCTCCGCGGCAAAACCGCGGCAGGCGCGGCTGAAAAAAGATTCCAACCGCCAGAAGCTGCAATCCTATACGGATCTGTCCCCCGGCGATCTGGTAGTGCACGTCCACCACGGCGTGGGGCGCTTTGTCGGTATCCAGAAAATGCCGGTGGACGGCGTGATCAAGGACTATATTAAGATCGCCTACGCCGGGGAGGACTGCCTGTATGTCCCCGCCACGGCGCTGGATCTGGTGAGCAAATACATCGGCGGCGGCGAGGATGCCGACAGCCGGAAGCTGAACAAGCTGGGCGGCACCGAGTGGGCGAAGCAGAAAACCAGAGCGAAATCAGCGGCAAAGGATCTGGCAAAGGGGCTGACGCAGCTCTATGCCGAGCGCCAGCGCCGACCGGGTTTTGCCTTTTCACCGGACTCGCCGTGGCAGCGGGAGTTTGAGGATGCTTTTCCCTACGCGGAGACGGAGGATCAGCTCCGGGCCGTGGAGGAGATCAAAAAGGATATGGAACGCCCCCGCCCCATGGATCGTCTGCTATGCGGCGACGTGGGATACGGCAAGACGGAAGTGGCACTGCGGGCAGTGATGAAGTGCATTCTGGACGGCAAGCAGGCCGCCATTCTGGTGCCCACCACCGTTTTGGCGCAGCAGCATTACGCCACCGCCATGGGCCGCTTCAAAGACTTTCCCGTGAAGATCGAGGTGCTCTCCCGTTTCACCTCCCCAAAGGAGCAAAAGCGGATTTTGAGCGCCCTGCGTACCGGCGGCGTGGATCTGCTCATCGGCACCCACAAGCTGCTGCAAAAGGATATGGCGTTCAAGGATCTGGGCTTGCTTATCATCGACGAGGAGCAGCGCTTCGGCGTCAGCCACAAGGAGCGGCTCAAGGAGATGAGCCGGCAGGTGGACGTGCTGACGCTCTCCGCTACCCCCATCCCCCGGACGCTGAACATGGCGCTCTCCGGCCTGCGGGACATGAGCACCATCGAAGTGCCCCCCTCCGACCGCCAGACCGTCCAGACCTATGTGCTGGAACACGACATGGCCATTCTGGAAGACGCCATGCGCAAGGAATTGGCCCGTGGCGGTCAGATCTACTACCTCCACAATCGGGTGGAGAGCATCGACGTCACCGCCGCCCGCATCCAGAAGCTGCTGGGGGCGGAGGTGCGCGTGGTCACTGGCCACGGCAAGATGGGCGAGCAGGAGCTGTCCGCCGTGATGCAGGCCATGGTGGACGGCGAGGCGGATATTCTGGTCTGCACCACCATCATCGAGACCGGCATCGACATTCCCAATGTCAACACCCTCATCATCGAGGACGCCGACCGCATGGGCCTTGCCCAGCTGCACCAGATCCGCGGCCGCATCGGGCGCAGTGCCCGCCGCGCCTACGCCTATCTCACCTTCCGCAAGGGCAAGATCCTGCAGGAGACGGCGGCCAAGCGGCTCTCCGCCATCCGGGAATATGTGGAGTTCGGCTCCGGCTTCAAGATCGCCATGCGGGATCTGGAGATCCGCGGCGCCGGCAACCTGCTGGGGCCGGAGCAGTCCGGCTACCTGATGAGCGTGGGCTACGACCTGTACCTGAAGCTGCTGGAGGAAGCCGTTCTGGAGGAGCGGGGCGAGGAGCGCAGGATTGAAACGGAGTGTGCCGCCGACCTGACCATCAACGCCAACATCCCCGACAGCTATATCCCCGCCCCGGAGCAGCGCATGGATCTCTACCGCCGCATCGCCGCCATCCGCAGCGACGAGGACGCCTCCGACCTGCTGGATGAGATGCTGGATCGCTACGGCGAGGCACCGAAATCGGTGCTGGCGCTGCTGGATGTGGCGCTGCTGCGTGCCGCCGCGGCGAAGGCCGGCGTGTCCGACATCTCCCAGAAGAAGGATGTTTTGAAATTCACGCTGGGCATTTTCCGCCCCGAGGCGCTGGTGGCGGTGTGCGCCCTGGCCAAATACAAATTCCGCCTGACCCTGGCGGCGGGGGAAGTCCCCGCTTTGAGCCTGAAGCTCCGCCCCGGCGAGGACGTGCTGGAAACGGCGCTGGCGCTGGTGGAGGATCTGAAACTGGCGTCCGAAAAGGGCGAATCCTGAAAAGTTGGCATAACGTGTCCCTCTCCCGCATATAGATGGAAAGATGACCGGAGAGAGGAGCGTGTGCCATGAAAAAATGCGTGATCGCGCTGACCCTGTTGCTGTGCCTGACACTCTCCGCCTGCGGCGGCGAGACGAAGGACGAACAGGGTCAGCAGTCGTTTTTGGGGAAGGCCGTGGGACTGGCGGAGGATGCGGTGCTGCTGAAAGTGGACGGGCGGGAGATCGCTGCCTGGCAGTACCTCTACTGGCTGAATCGCGGCTGGGAGGATGTGTGCCGGCAGTATCGCTCCGCTGACGCCGGCGTGGACTGGGAGACCTCTGTGGAGGGCGGCACGCTGGCAGGTTACGTGAAGCAGCAGGCGCTGGAGAACACGGTGCTGTATGCCACCGTGGAAAACTGGGCGGAGAAATACGGCTGCACCCTGACGGAGGCAGAGAAACAGGAAGTTTCTGCGGACTGGGACACGCAGGCCGCAAGCCGCGGCGGCGAGGCCATCTATCTGGCGGAACTGGCAAAGCAGGGGCTGGATCGCGTCCGCGCCGAGGCGCTTGCCGCCGTGAGCGTGCAGTATGGCAAGCTCCGTGATTTTTGCCGGAAGGAGGACAGCCCGCTCCTCCCCGATGACGCCGCGCTGGCCGACTACGCTGACACCGTGGGCGTCCTGACTGTGGATCGCATCCTCATCGCCGCCGGAGCAGATCGGGAAGGGGCGCGACAGCGGGCGGCGGAGGTGTTTTCGGCGCTGAACAATGCGCCGGATCAGGCGGCGGCATTTGACGCGCTGGCAAAGGAGGGGGACGATCCTCTTGGCGCGCGCACCGTCACCCGGGGGGACGGAACGCTGCCTGCCGCACTGGAGGAGGCTGCCGCTATGCTGGAGGTGGGGCAGTTTTCCGGGATTTTGGAGTCGGAGGAGGGCTTTTCCATCCTCAAACGGCTGCCGCCGGCGCGGGATGCCCTGCTGGACGGATACTTTGACGCGCTGCTGCTCTCCGCAGCGGCGGAGGCCTTCGTGACCCAGACGCAGGAATACGCGGAGCTGGATGTGGTGGACTTTGACATTGGAAGACGGGCGCTGGAAATCGTGCCCTGACGCCGCATGCCCCGCAGGGGGAAGAAAAACCCGGAATGTTCCGGAAAAGTGACAAAGAATGGCATTGACGCACAGGAAAAAACCGCATATAATCAAAAATGAGGAAATCTGCGGCCTGCCTGCAAAGTATATAGCCGCAACCCACACAGTTTGTAAACCGGAGCGGACGTGTGATCCGCTCATGAAAAACAACAGAAAACGGAGGATTATCCATGAAAGACCTGTACATCGTGAATTGCTGCAGAACCGCCATCGGTTCCTTCGGCGGCTCCCTGAAGAACACTCCCGCTGCCGAGATGGGCGCCATCGTCGTTAAGGAAGCCCTGAACCGCGCCGGCGTGAAGCCCGAGCAGGTTGACGAAGTCATGTTCGGCTGCATCCTGACCGCAGGCATCGGCCAGAACGTTGCCCGTCAGGTCGCCGTCAAGGCCGGCATCCCTTATGCTGTTCCCGCCTACACCGTGGGCATGGTCTGCGGCTCCGGCATGAAGACCGTCATCGAAGGTGCCCGCTCCATTCTGGCCGGCGACGCTGACGTCGTGGTCTGCGGCGGCACCGAGAACATGAGTGCTGCTCCCTATGCGCTGCCCGCAGAGCGCTGGGGCGCCCGTATGGGCAACGGCAAGGTGGTCGACACCATGATCAACGAGGGCCTGTGGGACGTGTTCAACAACTACCACATGGGCACCACCGCCGAGAACATCAACGACATCTGGGGCATCACCCGCGAGGAGCAGGACGCTTTCGCTGCCGCTTCCCAGCAGAAGGCTGAGGCTGCTCAGGCTGCCGGCCGTTTTGACGACGAGATCGTTGCCGTCCCTGTGAAGGTCAAGAAGGATATCGTGGAGTTCAAGCGCGACGAGTATCCCAAGGCCGGCGTCACCGCCGAGAGCGTTGCCAAGCTGCGCGGTGCATTCCCCGTTCTGCCCGAGACCGTGAACGTTGTTCACACCTTCGAGCCCACCGGCATCCACGCCGAGGACGCTGACAAGCACGTCCAGCGCGTTACCGCCGCCAACGCCTCCGGCATCAACGACGGTGCTGCTGCCATCATCCTGGCTTCCGGCGAGGCTGTTGAGAAGTACGGCCTGAAGCCCATGGCCAAGCTGACCGGCTGGGGCCAGGGCGGCGTCGATCCCCAGATCATGGGTGTCGGCCCCGTGCCCGCTTCCCGTGCCGCTATGGCCAAGGCCGGCGTCACCATCGATGAGATCGACCTGATCGAGGCCAACGAGGCCTTCGCCGCACAGTCCATCGCTGTGGGCCGTGAGCTGGGCTTCGACATGGCCAAGGTCAACGTCAACGGCGGCGCCATCGCTCTGGGTCACCCCGTCGGCGCTTCCGGCGCCCGCATCATCGTCACTCTGGTGCACGAGCTGGCCAAGCGCGAGGATGCCAAGCGCGGTCTGGCTACCCTGTGCATCGGCGGCGGTCAGGGCACCGCAGTCGTGGTGGAGAAGTGCTGATCCACTTCCCATACGCACAAGGCTGAATCAACGACCGGGCGGAGCAGCAGCTCCGCCCGGCTTTTCTATGGGATACAATTCACGCAAAAAACCGGAGCAGCGCGTTGCTGCTCCGGTTCGTTTATGTATTGAGGCTTGTCCCTTACACTTCGGGAAGCTTGTATTTTGCCATGTCCTTTTCCAGAGAGGAAACAAAGCTGCCGGCGTCCTTCACGTTGTGCAGATATGCGTGACGATCCATCTCCTCGCCGCGCTCCTCGATGACGGAAACGGCCAGGTTGGAGCAGTGGTCGGAAACGCGCTCCCAGTTGGTCAGCAGGTCGTTGAGCACGAAGCCCAGCTGGATGGTGCACTCACCCTTCTGCAGGCGGTGGATGTGGCGCAGACGGATCTCCTCGCTGAGGTGGTCGATGGTCTCCTCCAGGGGCTCGACGGTGGCGGCCATGGCGGGATCGTCATTGGCGAAAGCGGTGAAGGCACGATCCATGATGTCCTCCAGAGCGGCGAGCATCACGGTCAGCTCGCGTTTGGCAGCCTCGGAGAAGTGCAGATCCTTCTCCTCCATCTCCTGGGCGGCTTCCTGCAGGTTCAGGGAGTGGTCGCCGATACGCTCGAAGTCGCCGATGGCGTGGAGCAGCAGGGACACGGTGCGGATGTCGTCCATGGACACGCCGTGCTGGGAGATCTGCACCAGATAGTTGCCCAGACGATCCTCGTAGATGTCCAGCTTGTCCTCGTTTTCAAAGATCTCGGTGGCGCGGCCCTCGGAGTAATCCGTCAGCTGACGGACGGCGAGGAGCGTGTTTTCATGTGCCAGCTCGGCCATGTGCTTGGTCATGGCAACGCACTCGCTGACGGCAACGCCGGGGGTGCGCAGCAGGCGGGGATCCAGGAAGGCAAACTGCTCGGCGGCAGCCTCCTCGGGGATGGCTCTCCGCGCCAGCTTTTCCAGCTGGCGGGAGAAAGGCAGGAGCAGCACGGTGGTGAACACATTGAAGATGGTGTGGCACAGGGCGATGCCGCCAGCACCGATCACGCTGTCCATAAAGGGGAAGTGGAAGATCATATCGCCGCCGAAGAACAGGATCAGGCAGACGACAGTACCGATGACATTAAAGGAGATATGCACAACGCTCACCCGCTTGGCATTGCGGTTGACCCCGATGGAGGAGATCAGCGCAGTGACGCAGGTGCCGATGTTCTGACCCATAATGATGGGGATGGACATACCGTAGGTAATGGAACCGGTGAGGGCCAGCGCCTGCAAAATACCCACGGAAGCGGCGGAGGACTGAATGATGCCGGTGAACACCGCGCCCACCAGAACGCCCAGCAGGGGGTTATTGAAGGCGGTCATCAGCTGGGTAAACTCGGGCATATCGGCCAGAGGAGCCACGGAGCCGCTCATCAGTTCCATGCCGTACATCAGGATGGAGAAGCCCATCATGATGCGGCCGATGTCGCGGCGCTTCTGCTTCTTGGACATCATGATCAGCAGGATGCCGATGAGTGCCACCACGGGGGAGAAGTTCTTGGGTTTGAGGAGGTTGAGGAAGATGTTCTGGCTCTCAATGCCAGTCAGGGACAGGATCCACGCCGTCAGGGTGGTGCCGATGTTGGAACCCATAATTACACCGATGGTCTGACCCAGCTCCATCACACCGGAGTTGACCAGACCCACCAGCATCACGGTCATGGCAGAAGAAGACTGGATAGCAATGGTGATGCCGGCGCCCAGCAGCAGGCTCTTGAAGGGATTGGAGGTCATCTGCTTGAGCAGACGCTCCAGCTTGCCGCCGGCCATTTTTTCAAGGCTCTTGGACATGACGGTCATGCCGTACAGGAAGAAGGCAAGGCCGCCGCATAAGGTAAAGAGGGAGAAGATATTCATTCCAATACTCCTTTTTATTATGATCGGTCTTATAGCACAAGAATTATTTTTCCATTTTTACCTATTTTATATTATATCGTCAAAGCAGTAATTTGAGAAGTGGCGGAATCAACAAATAGAAGTTTTTGCAGTAAAAGAGCAAAAAACGAAAAATTCCGAACAAAGCAGAGGAAAAAAGCCCCTGCGCAGCGGGAAAAACGCAAAAAAGCAGAGCGTGCAACGAGTTTTTCTGGCGCTGTGCCTGCACTTTTTTCACAGAACTTTGTCAAGGATCCGTCAAGAAGGAACGTGGCGGAAAGCCGTACTTGAAAGGCCTCTGCATCCATGATAAACTATATCAACCAATCGTTTTGAGGAAAGGACTCCCACCATGCTGGAACGCCTGAAGAAAAAGTGGATCGAGCGGGTAGGCAGAACCAGAACCATCCTGTGGGAAAAGGTGCGGGAAGCGCTGGCTTCCGTGCTGCCCATCACGGTGATCGTTCTGGTGTTGTGCTTCACCATTGCGCCCATCCCCAATGCGGCGCTGCTGGCGTTTTTGGTGGGCGCGGTGCTGCTGATCGTGGGTATGGGTCTGTTCACGCTGGGTGCAGACACCGCCATGACCCCCATCGGCGAGCGCGTGGGCGCCGCCATGACCCGATCCAGAAAGCTCGGGGTCGTGGTGATCGTGGGCTTCCTCATCGGCGTCGTCGTCACCGTGTCCGAGCCGGATCTGCAGGTGCTGGCCCAGCAGGTGCCGGGCGTGCCCAATGCTTTGCTGGTGGGCGCGGTGGCTGTGGGCGTGGGCGCGTTCCTTGTGGTCGCCCTGCTGCGCATCCTGTTCCGCATCCCGCTGAACCGCCTGCTGGTGTTCTTTTACATCATTGTGTTCGCTCTGGCGGCCTTTGTGCCCGGAGACTTTCTGGCGGTGGCGTTTGACTCCGGCGGCGTGACCACCGGCCCCATGACCGTGCCCTTTATCATGGCGCTGGGGCTCGGCGTGGCCTCCATCCGAAGCGACGAAGGCGCCTCACAGGATAGTTTCGGTCTGGTGGCGCTGTGTTCCGTCGGCCCCATTCTGGCGGTGATGATCCTCTCGCTGGTGTTCCCGGCGGCAGGTGCCTATACCCCCGCTATCCTGCCTGACGCGGCGGACAGCCGGGAACTGTGGCAGTTGTTTGCCCACGACTTCCCCGAGTATTTTGTGGAAGTGGCGGTATGTCTTGCTCCCATTGCGGCGTTTTTCGCCATTTTCCAGGTGATCTCCCTGAAGCTGCCCCGGAAAAGAGTGCTGAAGATCGTGGTGGGCATCTTCTATACATATCTGGGTCTGGTACTGTTCCTTACCGGCGTCAATGTGGGCTTTATGCCGGCGGGCAGTTTTCTGGGGCGCCAGATTGCGGGATCGTCCTATGCCTGGATCCTGATCCCCATCGGCATGCTGATGGGCTGGTTTATCGTGCAGGCGGAGCCTGCCGTCCACGTGCTGAATAAGCAGGTGGAGGAGATCACCTCCGGTGCCATCCCCGGAAAGGCCATGAGCACCAGTTTGTCCATCGGTGTGGCGGTCTCCGTGGGTCTTGCCATGGTGCGGGTGCTGACCGGCATCTCCATCTTCTGGCTGCTGATCCCGGGCTATCTGGCCGCCATCGTGATGTCCTTCTTCGTTCCCAAGATCTTTACCGCCATCGCCTTCGACTCCGGCGGTGTCGCCTCCGGCCCCATGACGGCCACCTTCCTGCTGCCCTTTGCACAGGGCGCCTGCGACGCGCTGGGCGGCAACATCGTCACCGACGCCTTCGGTGTTGTGGCCATGGTCGCCATGACGCCGCTGCTGACCATCCAGATGCTGGGCCTTGTCTATCAGTGGAAGCTGAAGCATGCCGCACAGACCGAAGCGGAAGATCTGGACGAGGAGATCATCGACCTTTAACCGACACCACAGAGAGGAGAAACTGCCATGGGCGGAGCCGTTCTCATGATTACGATCACAGACCGCAGCCGCGGAGAAGAGTTTGCGGCCTGGTATGAAAGACAGGGAGCCCCTCTGGTGCTGACGGCGCTGGGACGGGGCACAGCCACCACGGAAGTGCTGGACTATTTGGGACTGGAAGCGACGGAAAAAGCGGTGCTGTTCTGCGTGGCGCCGCACTGGCCCCGGCTGGTGCGCCGGGCGGCCAAGGAGCTTTGGCTGGACGTTCCCGGGCGCGGCATTCTGATGACCGTGCCGGTATCCAGCGTGGGCGGCGCAGCCGCCAAAGAATATTTGCTGCATGCCGAGCATGAGGAGGCGGAGGAAATGACGGAAAAAGAACTGACCCACGAGCTGATCGTGACGATTACCAATCAGGGCCACACCGATCAGGTGATGGATGCCGCGCGCTCTGCCGGTGCTACCGGCGGCACCTCCGTCCATGCCAAGGGCACAGGCACGGAGCTGGCACGGAAGTTCTTCGGCGTGTCCATCGCTGCAGAAAAGGAGATCGTGCTGATCCTCGCCCGCGCCGAGGATCGCAATGCCATCATGAAAGCCATCATGGCACAGGCCGGTATGCGGACGGCTGCACAGTCGCTGGTATTCTCCCTGCCGGTCAGTGACATTGCGGGCCTGCGTCAGCTGGAAAACGAAGCATAACGAACCGCAGCCGAAGGGGTGCGAAAAGAGGGGAACGGATGACCGTTCCCCTCTGTTTTTTGCAAAAAAGTTCCGCCGCCCAATGGGCGGCGGAACGATGGGTGAGAATTACTTCTTCATTTCCTTCAGAGTATCCTCGGCAGCCTGGAACAGACCGTCGATGTCCTCCTTGGTGTGAGAATACATCAGGCACAGGCGCTTGACGTCGCCGGGCACCAGATAGTAGCCGCGCTTGACCAGACCCTTGCGGAACTCCACGACCTTGGCCATGTCGGAACGCATGATGTCGTCCTGGCAGGTGAAGGGGCCCTTGGCGAACAGGGGGATGGCGATGGAGCCGTAGCCGGTCATCTCGGCCTCGTAGCCCTGCTGCTCGAAGATCTTGTTCATGCCGCTGCGCAGATAGTCGCCCAGATCGAACAGGTAGTCGTGAACCTTGTCGCGCTCCAGGATCTCCATGGTCTTCAGGCAGGCAGCCATGACGAAGGGGCCGCCGTTGAAGGTGCCGCCGTAGGCAACGTTGCCGTTGGGGGCGGTGTTGAACATATCCATGTACTTGGCCTTACCGGCAACGATGGCGATGGGATAGGTGTTGCCGATGGCCTTACCGATGGTGCACAGGTCGGGGGTCACGCCGCAGATGCCCTGATAGCCGTGCATGCCGACACGCAGACCGGTGATAACCTCGTCGAAGATCAGCAGGATGCCGTTCTCGTCGCACAGCTTGCGCAGGCCCTTGAGGAACTCGTTCTGCAGCTGCACGCAGCCCAGGTTGTGCGCCACGGGCTCGGTGATGATGGCAGCGATCTGATCGGGATAGGCCTTGATCTTGGCTTCCACGTCCTCCAGGTCGTTGAAGCGGCAGATGATGGTCTCGTCAACGGCGGAGTCCAGCATGCCCTTGGAACCCAGGTCGCGGGTGTACATCAGCTCTTCCTTGTTGTACAGGTTGCGCAGAACGAAGTCATGCCAGCCGTGATAGCCGCCCTGGAACTTGATGATCTTGTTGCGGCCGGTAGCGGCACGGGACAGACGGATGGCGTGGTAGGTAGCCTCGGAGCCGCAGGTGGAGAACAGGGCTCTGTCGGCGCAGGGGAAGTTCTCCACGATCTTCTCGGCCAGCGCCACTTCGTACTCGGTGGTGCCCAGACCGATCAGGTCGCAATCCTTGATGGCGTCGATGACGGCGTTGTCGACCTCATCGTAGCGGTGACCCAGGATGCAGGCGGCCCATGCGGCGTTCAGGTCGACATACTTGTTGCCGTCCATATCCCACAGGTAAGCGCCCTTGGCGGTCTTCCAGCCGAAGCAGGGCTCGATCTTACGAACGGAGGAGTTGACGCCGCCGGGAATGACTTTTCTTGCTCTCTCCATGAGATCCATGCTCAAAGACATAGTTATTTCCTCATTTCTTTAAAATTTTGTTTTATGGCGAAGCGTGGGGTACACGCGTCGGCTTACGGAATGTCAGTGCGGGGGTCAGGTTTCTTTGAAGCGGGTGGTGGGGAACCCGTGCACGCCGGGCTCTGCCACATATACGCCGCCGCCGGGCTCACCGCTGATGGAAGCGGTGGTGATGTACAGCTTGTCGAAGTTCTTGCCGCCGAAGGTGCAGCAGGTCACATGCTCCACGGGGAGGGAGATGCGGGCGATCTGCTCGCCGGTGCGGGGATCGTAGCAGGCCACGCAGTAGTTGCCCCACTCGGCGATCCAGAGGTTGCCGTTTTCGTCGATGGCCATACCGTCGGGCAGGATGCCGGACTTGGCCTTCTCGGTGAAGTCCACGGCCTGACGGCGGTTGGAGGCGGCACCGGTGGCGGGGTCGTAGTCAAAGGCGGAAATGACGCTGGGGGAGAAGTCCAGCGTGTCCACGTGGTACATCGTCTTGCCGTCCAGGCTCCAGGCCAGACCGTTGGAGCAGCCCAGGCCGTCGCACAAAACCTGATAGCTGTCCCGGCCGTCCACGGAAACCAGACAGCCCTTTTCGGAGTCGTTGGGTTCCACGGAGGTGCCCAGAACGAATCTGCCGAAGGGGTCGCACTTGCCGTCGTTATACCGGGTGTCGGGGGGACGGAGACCCTCCGCGGGTTTGCAGTAAGGGATGCAGCGGGGACCGTCCAGAATGTAGATGCCGTCATTCAGACCAGCCACGATCCGGCCCTTGTCTGTCAGGGCAAAGCAGCCCAGATTCCGTCCAATGTGCAGATAGTTGTGCTCGCCGGTCTCCAGATCCATAAAGTGGAGGCGTCCCGTGGTGATGTCGGTCCAATACAGGCCGTGGCAGGTCTCATCGTAGACCGGGCCCTCACCCAAAACGCACTTGGAGTCGGCGAGAAGCGTTGCCTGAATCTCTTTCATGTTGCACACCTCGTCCAAAGCAAAAATGTTTCAAATGTGCCATTTCCGGCGCATTCTTACACAGCTTAAAAGTAGCACCGCTTCAGGCGCTTTGCAAGAGGCACCTTTTTTCAAAAGATGCAAATTTTCACCTGCGGCCGCCGCCGAAAAAATTTGCACCCTTTGGAAAAACAAAGGGAAAGCGGGCGCTTTTTGTGACTTACGCGTGCGGCACATATCTCGCCCGGCCGGCGCATAGGATGGAGCAACAAAGGGCAGGGAGTGAGGGTGCTTGAAAGAAAATATGGAGGAGCGGGCAGAACGCCTGGCTCTTTACATCATAGAGAACCGGACGACCGTCCGTGCCGCCGCCCGGAAATTCGGCATCAGCAAATCCACAGTACACAAGGACATTTCTGAACGGCTGCCGCAGTTCAATCGCCCGCTGTATCTGCAGGCCAAGGAGGTTTTGGATGTCAATAAGGCCCAGCGGCACATCCGCGGCGGCATCGCCACCCGCAACAAATACCGCGGTGGCTGAGGGCGTGTCCGCTCCGTGGTTTTCCGGGGCGCAGCGCAGGCTTTGGGGCAGCGGGGAAGGCTTAAACGGCGCAGGGCGTTCTGCCCTGCGCCCGGCGGGCGCGGCGGAGAAAGAGGATGGCGAAAAGCGGCGATTTTTCTCTTGTGTTTTGTGTGGACGGGCTATATAATGAAGCCAGTGTTATGTAAATCACCCGTTGAAGGAGTGCTGTGTTATGGCCGGTTCCCGCCTTCGTCCCCGGCAGAGAAAACTGAACAAGACCCAAAGTCTTTTGATCGCGGTGGCGCTGATTCTGGCGCTGCTTTTGCTGGGGTATTTTCTTTTGTTCCGGGAACCGGAACAAAAACCGCAGCTGCCCCAGGACATGCTGGAGGAAGTCATGGGATCCGGCGACCTGACCGAGGAGGAAGTGGAAGCGCTGCGCTCCCACTATGAGCGCAAGAATGATTTCTACACCATCCTTCTTTCCGGTGTGGACAGCGGCAGCGGCGGCAGCGACACCAATATTCTGGTGGCGGTGGATGCCGGCAGCGACCGCATCTACGGCGTCAGTATTCCCCGGGACACCAAGGCGATCATTAACGGAAAAGAGCGGAAGCTCAACGCCGCCTATGCCATCGGCGGTATGGAGCTTCTGGCAGAGGTGGTTTCCGAGCAGCTGGGCGTTCCGGTGGACTATACCGTAAAAGTGGATCTGAAGGGCTTTGAAGCGCTGGTGGACGAGATCGGCGGTGTGGAGTTCAACATCCCGATCGACATGGATTACGATGACCCCTATCAGGATCTCTCCATCCATTTCACCAAGGGAGTCCGGCACCTGAACGGCGAGGAAGCGCTGAAGGTGATCCGCTTCCGCCACAACAACGACGGCACCGGCTACGGCAGCGAGGACATCGGCCGTATGCGAACCCAGCAGAACTTCCTGAAATCCGTGGCCAAGCAGACGCTGACGGTGTCCAATCTGGGCAAGATCGATGAGTTTGTGAAGATCTTCAAGGCGTATGTGGAGACGGATCTGACCATCCGCAATCTGGCCTGGCTGGGCAAGGAGGCCATCAGCATCGGCTCGGACAATCTGGAATTTTCCACACTTCCCGGCCAGTGGGAAAACCCCTATATCCATCTGGATCGGGAAGCGACGCTGCAGCTGATAAACGAACATCTGAACCCCTATGTGGAAGACCGGAGGATGGAGGATTTGAAGATCCCGTCCTGATGAAAGGAGAAAGCGATGCATAAACGCGTTGCCTGCCTGCTTTTGCTGCTGTGCCTGCTGCTTCCGGTGCATGCCATGGCAACGGAAGACGGGACAGCCCCCTTTGCGCGGACAAAGACCTATGACGGCCGGTTCGCCGATGTGGCGGAAAGCTCTGCCTTTTATGAAAACGTGGCTGCGCTCTACGAGTACGGCCTGACCGTGGGCAGAACGGAGAACAATTACGCCCCCAAGGACGATATGACGGTAGGGCAGGCGGTGATTTTTGCCGGCCGTGTCCGCAGTCTGTATGACAACGGCGACCCCGAACAGGGTGCGGCGGCATTTCGGGCGGAGGGACTGCCCACCGCGATTCCCTATCTGCACTACCTGCAAAGTGAAGGTGTGCTGGGGGCGGAGCTGGGCAGCGGATCTCTCGGCGTTCCGGCGACCCGGGCGCAGGTGGCGCACATTCTGGCAAATCTGCTGCCGGAGGAATTTCTGCCCTCCATCAATGAAAGCGCTGTGGCCGAGGGATACACCCGCGGCATGTACATCACCGACGTCACCGGCACCACCCTCTACGAACAGGATATTTTAAAGCTGTACCGCTGCGGCATTCTGCAGGGTGCGGATCAAACCGGCTCCTTCTTCCCCGACGCTTACATCACCCGCGGCGCGGCGGCCGCCATGCTCACCCGGATGATGGATCCGGCGCTGCGCATCACGCTGGATTGGGAGATTCCCAAGGCCTATTCCGCCGCCGGCACGACCTACGCGCAGCTGGTGCCGCCGGGTCAGGCCGTCACCGCGCCGACAACGGAGGCGGAGATGGATCTTGCCGTGCGCCACATGTTCTCGCGCGGGGAAAATTTTATGGAGCTGAAATACGACAGCCTGACTACCGATGACGCCCGAAAGACCATGGAACTGGCGCTGCGTGTGGTGCGGCACTACTGCGAACAGGGCTATAACCATGTGAATTGTACCTATAACTACGGCGGCGGGATGCGGCTGCAATTCAGCGCCACCGCTGAAGGCGACACAGAGGCTCACCGCGCCGCGGCGCTTGCCTGTGCCATCGAAGTGCATGACAGCCTGTGGGCGGAGGGGAAACTGTCCGCCGGCATGACCCAGACAGAAAAGGCCCGCGTGTATTTCGACTGGATCTGCGCCAACACCGTCTACGATCACGGCGCCGACGGCGACTCCGCCAGCCACCTTGCCTACGGCCTGTTTGAAAACGGAACGGCGGTGTGCGACGGCTATACCGGCGCATACAACCTCTTCCTGCGGCTGGAGGGGATCCCCTGCTCGACGCTGGGCAACGACGATCACATCTGGACGGTGGCAACGCTGGACGGCACCGCCTGCCACATCGACGTCACCTGGGGCGATGTGGAGCCGGGCCCGGATCACTCCCGTTTTGCCATGACCGCCGAGGAGTCCTACCAGCTGCACCCGTGGTAAAAGCGCATTTTTGAAAAGACCCGTGACCGCTGTCACGGGTCTTTTTTTCAAACGCCGTCCCCTGCTCTGGGGCGGCGCGGCGGTCTCGATCCGGATGTAAACGATTGCGCCGGTTTTTGCCCAAAATCCGGTGTGAAAATCCGGCGGTTGTGTGCAAAGGGACAGGTGGAATCAGATTGACAACAGATTCCGGGGTCGGTATAATTATAGGGGTAAAACAGCGTGTGTGCGGCCCCTGAAAAATGGGAGTTCGCCCATGCGCAGACTCTATCAAAGCAAAGGAGTTGAAGGTGTATTATGAAATACGATCACATTGTACAGTACCCTGATGCGTATAGCCACTGCATCGGCTGTTCCAGCTGTGAACTGTTCTGCGCGCTGGTCCACGACGGCGTGACCGGCCCCTGCCACGGCGGCATCAAGGTCGAGCTGGGCAAGCTTGACCAGCTCAAGCATACGATTTACGTTTGCCAGCACTGCGAGGATCATCCCTGCTACGAAAAGTGCCCCAAGAAGGACAAGGCCATGTGCGTGGATGAAAACGGCATCGTCTACATCAACGAGGCCGAGTGCATTGGCTGCGGTCTGTGCGCCAAGAACTGCAAGTTCACCCCCTCCCGCATCACCATGGACAAGAAGGCCCGCAAGGCTCACAAGTGCGACCTGTGCCGCACTCGCGAAGGCGGCCCCCAGTGCATCAAGGAGTGCCCCGTGGTCTGCCTGGGTCTGGCCTCTGATCCCCTGCCCTATGATCCTGAAACACTGGGAGGTGCCAAGTAATGTCCAAGAAGGTGTTTTTTGAAAAGCTGCCCTCCTGTTATGCGGGCAAGATCCTGAAGATCGACCTGACCACCAAGACCACCTCCGTCATCCCCACCGAAAAGTACGCCAACGACTATGTGGGCGGCCGCGCCATGGCCAACCGCCTGTACTGGGATGAGGTGAAGGACGGCAATGTGCCTGCCCTCTCTGCGGAGAACACCATCATTTATATGACCGGCCCTCTGGCCGGCACCGGCCTGCCCTATTCCGGCCGTTCCATCATGACCGGCGTTTCCGCCAAAAACATTCCCGAGCAGTACACCCACGCCTGCAGCGGCGGTTACTTTGGCTCTGTCCTGAAGTGGGCGGGCTATGACGGTTTCATGATCACCGGCAAAGCAGATTCCCTTACTTATGTTCTCATCGACGACGATAAGATCTCCTTCGAGGACGCAAGCGAGCTGAAGGGCTCTTATGTCCAGGCAACGCAGGAAAAGCTGTTTGAAAAGTACGGCAGAAAGTCCTCCGCGCTGGTCATCGGCCCCGCAGGTGAAAACTGCTGCCGCCACGCCTCTGTCGTCAACCACGCCGACAGCGCCTTCGCTATGCCCGGTTTCGGTGCCGTGTGGGGCTATAAGAACCTGAAGGCCATCGTGGCCCGAGGCACCGGCACCATCGCGCCCATGGATCTGGAAAAGGTCCTGGAGATTCACGCCTGGCGCGATACCCCCGAAAAGGGCAAGCCCTATCCTCCCAAATATTGCGACAACTTCGCGGAGGACTCCGGTGAGTTCACCGCCTTCACCGAGCCCCATTTCGAGGAGTTCAACTCCTGCAACCCCGGCTGCAACCACATCTGCATGGTCAGCAGAAGCGGTGTGACCAATCCCCTGGATCCCAACGGCGGAAAGGTCACCATGGTGGGCAAGTGCCTGGACATGTTTGCCTCCATCATGAAAACCGACAACCGTTATCCCATCGGTGCCTATATCGACTTCAAACGGCAGTCTGTGCCCGGTATGTACAAGTGGCAGGATCCCATCCTCTGCGACCCGGATGATCCGCAGAAGGACGAATATCTCCAGTGCTATCTGGGCAACTATGTGAACATGTGGGGCCCGAACTTCGAGTTCGGCAAGATGATCACATGGTGCTGCAACGAGTATGGCCTGGACAAGTGGGATATCACCCTGTGGCTGTTCACCTGGCTCTACCAGTGCGAGGCGGAAGGCCTGTTCAAGGAAGGCGGCATTGACTTCGGCCGTCCCATCGACTTTGAAGATCCCCAGTTTGCCAAGTACATTCTGGACTGCATGACCTACCGCACCGGCCCCATGGGCGACCTGCTGGCAGAGGGCGTGGGCAGAATGATCCGCGCTCTGGGCAAGGAAAAGTTCGGCGACACCATCCGCCACGGCACCTACAACCGCGACGGCGAGGAGCGTCTGGTTCCCGTCAGCTGGGAGACCAACTGGGGCGAGTGCTCTCACTGGCAGGGCCGCGGCTTCCAGGGCTGCGAGAAGAACATCTGGGTGTCCATGAACATCTTGCATATGATCGGCTCCCGCGATGAGGCCAACGGCGCTCACTCCCACGATCACTACGAGAACTATCTCCAGTATAAGGACGATCCCTGCCATCACCCCCTGATGGTGGACGCCACCGTCTACAACATCCGCAGAAACGAGATGAAGGACTCCCTGCTGCTGTGCGAGTTCAAGGATCCCGATCCCGGCCGCCCCAACATGGAGCTGGAGATGTACCGCGCCGCTACGGGCGCCAAGCACGCCACCGCCGAGGATATCGACCATCTGGCCGACCGCGGCAAGATCATCGAGCGCGCCATCTTCATGCGCGACCACGCAAGAAATCGCGATATGGAGATCGTGCAGGTCTATCCCTGGATGACCTATCCCGATCCCTGGGGCGACACTGTGACTTGGGACGAGTGGAACGACTTTGTGGATCTGTTCTACACCGACCGCAAGTGGGATCTGGAAACCGGCTGGCCCACCCGCGAGGCGTGGGAGGACGTGGAACTGGATGACATTGCCGACTTCTTCGAGAAGGAAGGCAAGATCCCCACGGCCAACCCCAACTATGTGAGAAAGCCCAATCCCTTTGACCGATAACAAAGGAAAGAGGCGCTTCTGCCGCGCAGAAGCGCCTCCTTTTTCCCTGATTACCCAAATTCGGAGGAGTTTCCATGATCCACAACGCCTTTTCCGACCGCACCTTATACACGCCGGTGCCCTGCTGCCGCCATACGGGAGCGGAGCGCGCCGCCATTGCACCCTGCCTGACGGCGGAGCATGTGCTGACGCTGTCCTCCGGTGAGGCGCCGCTGCAGCGCTTCACCTGCTCCCCGGCGCAGCTGGCGGAGCTTTGCCTCGGCTGGCTCTGCGCGGAGGGATATATCGCATCCGCGGAGGATGCGGAGGAATTGCACATTTCCGCAGACGGCGGCACCGCCGAGGTCATTTTGAACGGCCTGCGGCAGCGCTCTGCGGCGCCCTTTTCTGCCCTTGCGGATGTGGATGAGACGCTTTGCGCCCGGGCTGCCGACATTTTGCTCAAGGGCGATACCATCTACACCAAAACCCGCGGCACCCACGGCTGCGTCTTTGTGTCCCATGACGGAACTGCCGTCTTCTGCGAGGATATTGGCCGGAACAACGCCATGGATAAAACCATCGGCAGCCTTCTCCTGCAAGGGAAAGCGCCGGGGCAGGGTCTGCTGTTTTCCAGCGGACGGGTCACGGCGGACATCGTGCGGAAAGCAGTGCGTGCCGGGATCCCTGTGCTGGTCACCAAGGCCACGGTCACGGCGGATGCCGTTGCCGCCGCCGCGCAGTACCGCCTGCGGCTGGCCTTTTTTGCAGACGGCGAGACCTTCGTTCTGCCGCCTGCCTGACGCGGACATTGCAGAACTTCGGACGCAACAGAAAGAGGTGTTCCATGAAGATCCCTGTCTTTACCCTCGCTGCCTACTCCGGCGTGGGAAAAACAACATATCTGGAGAAACTGATCCCGTGCCTGAAAGCGGCAGGGGTGCGGGTGGCCGTCATCAAGCATGACTGCCACGGCATCGCGCTGGACGCCGACGGCAAGGATACCGACCGGCTGGCAAAAGCAGGCGCTGACCCGGTCGCCATCGCCTCCCAAGCCGGGTTTGCCTATTTTCAGGCCGGCGAGACGGATCTGGCCGCGTGCCTGTCCCACATCAAAGATGTGGACCTGATCCTGACTGAGGGCTTTAAGCAGGAGAAATTCCCCAAGATCGCCCTGTATCGCAAGAGCTCCGGGCAGCCGCTGGCCGTAGAGCCGGAGCGGTGCTTTGCCATCGTGACGGATACGCCGCAGGAGGCATCCTGCCCCCAGTTCCCGTTGGACGATGCCGCCCCGCTGGCGGCATATCTTGCAGAATATCTGCAGGGTGGGACAACGGTGGCAGGCAGTCGAAAGGGGCGGCTCTCCGTGGAGGAAGCGACGGAGCTGGCGCTGAAAAGCGTCCGCCGATTGGGAGAAACCATGCTTCCTCTGGCACAGGCGCTGGGCCGCATTGTGTCCCGTGACATCTATGCGACCATGATGCAGCCGCCCTTTGACCGCTCTCCGCTGGACGGATATGCGGTGCGGGCGGCGGACATTGCCGGTGCTGCGCCGGACGCGCCGGTCACTCTCACAGTGGTGGACAGGATCGTTGCCGGTGACAACGCCGCTGTTCCCGTAAAAGAGGGGCAGGCTGTCCGCTTGATGACCGGCTGCATGATCCCCTCCGGCGCCGACCATATCGTCCGGCAGGAGGATACGGATCTGGGCGAAACGACCGTAAAGATTTTCAAATCCGGTGCGGCGTATACCAACTATTGCCACGCCGGCGAGGATTACCGGCAGGGCGAGCTGCTGCTTGCGGCAGGGCAGAAAGTTGATGCCGCAGCGCTGGCTGTGGCGGCAGGCGCAGGACTGACGGAACTGCCTGTCACAGGCGGCGCAAAGGCGGCTGTCCTTTCCACGGGAAATGAGCTGCAGCTGCCGGGAAGTCTGCTGGCCCCCGCCAAAATTTACGATGCAAACACGGCGTACCTGACCGCGCGGCTGACCCAGCTGGGCGCGGAGGTGACGGAGACCCGCCTGATGGGCGATGACCGGCAGGGCATCGCGGACACGCTGCGTGCCTGTCTGAACGGCGCGGATATCGTGATCTCCACCGGCGGCGTGTCCGTGGGTGAGATGGATCTGATGGAACGGGCGGTGCTGGACATCGGCGCGGAAATTTTGTTCCACGGCGTGGATGTGAAGCCCGGTATGCCCACCATGCTCTCCGCGAAGGACGGAACGCTGATCCTGTCCCTCTCCGGCAATCCCTTTGCCGCGGCAGTCCCCTTTGAACTGCTGATCCGGCCTGTGCTGGCAAAGATGACGGATGACAGCGCGCTGAAACTGCGCTGGGAAGTGGCGACGGCGGCCAACGGCTTCGGCAAGGCCAGTCCCACCCGGCGTTTTTTGCGGGGATTTGTGGACGATGCGGGTCTGGTGCAGATCCCTGCCGCCCAGGCCAACGGCCAGATGCGCAGCATGATCGGCTGCAACTGTCTGATCGACATCCCCGGCGGCTGCGGCGAAATTCGCCCCGGCCACCGCCTGCGGATCCTGCGCCTGTGAAAGACATCTTCAGAGAAAAGAACAAAAAAACCTGTAACCTTTTGGTTACAGGTTTTTGTTTGGCGGAGAAGGAGGGATTCGAACCCTCGAGACCCTTTAGGAGCCTACATGATTTCCAATCATGCGCCCTCGACCAACTAGGCGACTTCTCCATAGCTGTCAAGCGTTTCCGCGATGCAGTTTTCAGTACCGTCAAAGGACAGCGTTGTTATTATAAGCACAGAATTTCAAAAAGTCAAGACCTGTTTTTCGTTTTTTCATCAAAGAAGCAGGAAGACGTTTGCCTTCCTGCTTCTTCCGCGCTCAGCGCATTTCGGAAACAATGTTGTCCACGGCGTGATCCACGGCGACACCCAGTTTGTGGATGCTTCGGCCCACCTGAGTTTTCATGGGGTCCTTGCCGCAGGGCAGCATCATTCCCGCCACGGCGCCTGCCACCAGGCCGGCGCTCATACCGAACCAGAATCCGGCACACAATTTCATTCCAGTCACTCCTTTTCCGGCACAAAACCAGTATGCCCGATGCGGCGGCAAAAAAACGCCCCCAAAGAAATTGCCAAAAAATACGCATTGCGATATACTGATAAAAAACGAAAGTGTGGAGGCGCCATGACGACCATTTATCTGATCCGACACGCGGAGGCGGAGGGAAACCTCTACCGCATTGCGCAGGGGCAGGGGAACAGCAACCTGACCGAACGGGGCTGGCGGCAGGTTCAGGCGCTGGAGCGGCGGTTTCGGGATATTCCCATCGACGCCGTGTATGCCAGTGACCTGTACCGCACCTGCGCCACGGCCAGCGCGGTATACAAATCCAAGGGCCTGCCCCTGAACCGCCGAACCGATCTGCGGGAGATCGGCGTGGGCTGCTGGGAGCATCAGACCTGGGGCGAGATCTGCCGTACCCATCCGCAGGAGATGGAGCATTTCAGCCACAAGCCATCCCTCTGGTCGGTGGATGGAGGAGAATCCCCATCTGTGGTGCTGGAACGGGTGCGCCGTGCTGTCACGGAGATCGCGGCAGAGAACGAGGGGCGCACGGTGGCCGTTTTTTCCCACGGCTACGCCATCCGGCTGCTGCTGGGCGCGCTGGAGGGCTGTGCGCTGGATGATCTGGACAAGACGCCCACCGGCGACAACACAGCAGTTTCCTGCCTCGCGTGGGAGGACGGCAAGCTGCGCGTTGTGTTTCGGGACGACACCGCTCATTTGAAAACGCCGGAATTCCTTGCAGAGGAAAAGGGCTTCAAGCGAGCGCACGCGTTGGAACCGGGGCTATGGTTCCGCCCGCCGGTCACGGTGGAGGAGCAGGCGGTTTTTGCGGAACTGGCGGGCGACCTCTGGGTGGAAAGTGGAGAAAAACGGGCCTTTTCCCGGGAAACACTGCTTTCAGACGCTGCGGGACGAACCACCCTGCTGGGATATCTGCGGGAGACCCCGGTGGGTCTGGTGCAGCTGGAGCCGGACGCCGGGCGCATCACCTACTTGTACATCAAAGAAGAGCGGCGTAAGCAGGGCTTTGGCGCCCAGCTTATCGGGCAGGCGGTGCAGCACACCCGCGCCGCCGGCGGCAGTGCACTGCGGGCTGCGGTCCGGCCGGGAAGCGCGGCGCAGCAATTCCTTGCGGAGTACGGCTTCCACCCAACGGAAACGGCGGCGGACGGCCGAACCGTCATGGAGAAGGACATCGCCTTCGATCCAGAGTTCCTGTAACCCATCATGGAAAAAGAAAAACCGCGGCAAGGCTGGTGCCTGCCGCGGCTTTTTGCGTCTTATTCCCGGACCAGTTCCTGCACGATGCGGGCGGTCATGCCCCAGATCGCGTGCCCGTCTGCCTGCCAGATCGGGATCTCCACCTGTCCGCTGCTCCACGGATAGCCCCGGGAGATGCCTACGGCCTCGTAGGGGAAATCCTCCGGCATCCGGGGGATTAGATCATAGGCGTATTGCTGGGGCGAATGGGTGCAGAAGAAGTCCAGCGGCACGGTAAAGACCTCCGCCACCTCGGCCTCTGCGGGGCGGACGGCGGCAAAGCCTTCGGGAGAAACAAGACCCACCACGGGCTGAAGCAGAAAACCCCGGTGGTTGCAGATGAAATCCGTCTTCCCCAGCAGGGTGACGGTCTCCGGCGGAATGGAAAGCTCCTCCGTGGTTTCGCGCAGGGCGCACTGCTCTGCGGATTCGCCGATTTCCGCACGGCCTCCGGGGAAGCAGACCTCGCCGCCCTGCCGGATGCCTTCGGCACGAACCTCAAAAAGCAGATGCAGACCGTCCGGCCGCTCCACCAGCGGGCAGAGGACGGCATAGCGCTGCCGGGCGCCCAACAATCCCGGCTCGTGACCGCCGAACCGGCGGCGCAGGCGTTCCAGTTCCGTCCTCATCCCAGCAGCATGGGCAGCGCCTGCCGGCGGTTTGCAATGTCGACCACCGGCGTGCTGGGGGCGTATTCGCCGTCCAGAGACCAGGGGAGCTCCTCCGCGGTCTCCAGATGGACGGAAGAGACATGGCGGAACACCAGTCCCTCCCGGTCGTACTGCTGATTCAGCAGGGCAAGAGCCAGATTCTGCAGCTGCTGCGGCGTTTTTGGATTGGGGATCAGCAGCAGCTCAAAGAGGCCGTCGTCCAGCACCACCCGCTCCGGGTTCAGCTTCATCAGGCCGCCGATGGAGGTGGAGTTGCACACGGCGCCGAACAGGTATTCGCCATCCAGAGTTTCTCCGTCGGCGGTCATTTTCAGGCGGTAGGGACGCAGGGTGCCGAGATCCTTCATGCCCTCCAGAATATAGGCGAAATGGCCCAGGGCGTTTTTGGCTGTCTGGGGCGCGGAGTAGGAGCTGCGGGTAAAGGCGCCGAAAGACGCCACATAGACGAAGGTCCGCCCGTTCCAGCTCCCCACATCCAACCGGCGGGGGGTGCTGTTGACGATGAGGTTTGCGGCATCCACGGGAGCTTTGGGGATGCGCAGGCTGGTGGCAAAGTCATTGGTGCTGCCCCGGGGGATATAGCCAACCGGCGGCAGCTGTTCCAGCTGCAGCAGACCGGAGAGGACTTCGTTCAGCGTGCCGTCGCCGCCTACGGCCACCACCGCATCGTACTGCCCGCCCTCCTCCGCGGCGATGCGGAGGGCGTCGCCACGCGCGGCGGTGGTGCGGACGGAAAGCAGATAGCCGGCGGCGGAAAAGACAGCAGCAGCGTCGAACAGCGGGGCGTGGGAACGGCTTCGTCCGGCGCGGGGATTTACAATCAGCAGAAGCTTCTTCTGTTCCATAAACACCTCCTGCATAAGGCGAAAAAGCGTGTTAAACCGGTGTAAAAGACAGTATAACATGGCAAAATCAGGATTGCAATTCTCTGGGATGCCGTGTAGAATAAATTTAAAAATCGTTCAAATTCAGGAGGGAGAAGCGTGACACAGAAAGACAGATATGTGAAACTGGGTTTTGCGGTGTTCTGCACTGTGGGCGCCATTTTGCTGTTTTATGATACGCTGTTTGGCGGCAAGGCGCTTTTGCGCTTTGGCGGGGAACTGCTCTCTGCGGTGGAGCCTATTCTCTACGGCGCATTCATGGCATATCTGCTGGCACCGGTGGTTAACTTCTTTGAAAAGCGCCTGTTCAGCACCGCAAAAAAGAAGCCCCGTCGCCAGTGGCGCAAGGTGTCCTGGGGCGTGCGCGCCCTGAGCATCCTTCTGACCTGGGCTGTCATTGGCGTATTGCTGTTTCTGCTGGGCTATGTGCTGCTGCCTGAACTGTATAAGAGCATCACCCAGCTCATCGCCAATGTGGAGGCCTATTACACCACCGTCAGCCGCTGGCTCCACAACCTGTTTGAGACCTATCCCCAGCTGGAGGAGTGGGCGGTGACCCGGCTGGACAGCTACTTTGCCTCCATGACCGCCAACGTCCAGAACCAGCTGCTGGAGTGGGCAACCTCTCTGATGTCTCTTGTTTCCGGCGGTGTGTTCGGCGTGATCGGCTTTTTCGGCGACCTGCTGGTAGGCGTGATCGTGTCGGTTTACTTCCTGGCTACGAAGGAGGGCGTCGCCGCCCATGCCCGCAAGGTGGTCTGCAGCCTGTTTTCCAGGGAAAAGGGGTACTGGATCTTCCGCGGTTCCCGTAAGGTGGACAGCATCTTCTCCGGCTTTGTCCGCGGCAAACTGCTGGACTCCCTGATTATCGGTATTCTGTGCTTTATCGGCTGTTCGATTCTGCGCTTCCCCTACACACCGCTGGTGTCCGTCATCGTGGGCGTGACCAATGTGATCCCCTTCTTCGGCCCCTTCCTGGGTGCCATCCCCAGTATTTTCCTCATTCTTCTGGTGTCGCCTTTGCGGGCGGTGTATTTTGCCATCTTCATTCTGGGCCTGCAGCAGCTGGACGGCAATGTGATCGGCCCCGCCATCCTGGGCGAAAAGACAGGCCTCCCCAGCCTGTGGGTCATTCTGGCCATTCTGGTGGGCGGACATTTCTTCGGATTTGTCGGCATGTTCTTCGGCGTGCCGGTGTGTGCCTGCCTCTACAATGCCGCGACCTTCTATGTGGAGTGGCGGCTGAAGAAGAAAAATATGCCCTCCGATACCGCGAGCTATACAGCGCGCCCCTCTGTGGCCGAGGAGAAGCCGGCAGAGGAGGAAGCGCCGTAAAAACGGCGGCAGCCCTTGCATTTTCTGCGTTTTTGATGTAGAATGAAACCCTGTGGGAAACGAAATGGTCTCCCACAGGGTTTTTTATAAAAAGTAAATAGGCCAAAAATCAAAGCCGGGCGGACGGCCCGCCCGACACCGACCCTTCCGGGCGGTGATGAAAAGGAGTAACCGACGATGAAAAAACGACTTTTGGCATTCCTTCTTGCGGGACTGATGATCGCTGCGCTGACCGGCTGCGGAGGCGACGGCACGGAGCAGTCCGGCGGAGAGGAAACCAAGCGCGCCCAGGCGAACGAGATCGCCGTGGGCATTGCACAGGATCTTGACGATAGTCTTGACCATCACAAAGCGGTGGCGGCAGGAACCAAGGAAGTCATGTTCAACGTATTTGAAGGCTTGATGAAGCCCACCTCTACGGGTGATCTGATCCCTGCGGTCGCCGACCACTATACGATTTCCGAGGACAAGCTGACCTACACCTTTACCCTGCGCCAGGGTGTGAAGTTCCATAACGGAGATGCGGTGACGGCAGAGGATGTGAAATATTCCATCCAGCGCGTTGCCGCCCCTACCGAAGCAGGTGTTGTTCCGGTGGAGGCGCTTTCTATTATCGAGGGCATTGAAATTCCGGATGCGGAAACCGTCGTCATTAAGCTGACGGAGCCCAGCAACGAGTTCCTCTCCTACATGACCGTTGCCATCGAGCCTGCCGGCTATACCCAGCAGGACACCGCCCCCGTGGGCACCGGCCCGTTCAAATTTGTATCCCGTACGGCGCAGGAATCCATTGTACTGGAACGGTTTGACGAGTACTGGGGCACCCCCGCCTATCTGAATCGCGTGACCTATAAGATCATCGAAAACGCCGAGGGTCTGCTGATGGGTCTGCAAAGCGGCGCGCTGGACATCGTGTCCCACCTGAGCACCACCCAGGTCGCCCAGCTGGGCAGCGAGTTCCATATCGAGGAAGGCGCCATGAATCTGGTGCAGGCCCTCTACCTCAACCACGCCGAAAAGCCCTTTGACGACGTCCGCGTCCGTCAGGCGCTGTGCTACGCCATCGACCGTCAGGAGATTCTGGACATCGCCTTCGACGGCTACGGCAGCATCATCAATTCCAGCATGTACCCCGCCTTCGGCAAGTACTTCGTGGAGGAGATGAACGACTACTACACGGTGGACATCGCAAAGGCCAAGGCGCTGCTGGCCGATGCCGGCTATCCCGACGGCTTTTCTATGACCATCACCGTGCCCTCCAACTATAAGCCTCACATCGACACGGCGGAGGTCATTGTCGAGCAGCTCAAGGACATTGATGTGACGGCGGAGATCAAGTTGGTGGAGTGGGAGAGCTGGAAGGCGGATACTTACGCCGGCCGCAAGTTCCAGTCCACCGTGGTGGGCTTCGATGCCAGCACCATGACAGCCCGCGCCCTGCTGGAGCGCTGGACCTCCGATTACGGCAAGAACATGATCAACTACAACGACTCCGCGTATGATGCGCTGTTCGAACAGGCACAGACCTGCTACGACGACGCCGAGCAGACGGAGATCTACAAGGAGATGCAGAAGAACCTCACCGTCAACGCCGCCAATGTCTACATTCAGGACCTGGCGGATCTGGTGGCGGTGCGCAGCAATCTGGAGGGTTTGCAGTTCTATCCCATCTATGTGCTGGATCTTTCCGCCGTTCGCTACGCCAAATAAGATAAAACCAATGGGGCCTGATACGGGCCGCCCCCACAGAAGGGAGATGATGACATGAAATATGCCGCAAAGCGCGTGCTGCTGCTGGCTGTTACCATGCTCATCGTTTCCCTTCTTGCATTTGTGGCATTTGACCTGATCTCCGGCGACGCCGCCTCTGCCATGCTGGGGCTGGAAGCCACGGAGGAAGAGCTTGAGCTGCTCCGGGAAGAGCTGGGGCTCAACCGCCCGCTGCTCGTCCGGTACGCCGACTGGATCTCCGGCTTCGTTACCGGCGATCTGGGCATTTCTTACAGCTACAATCTGCCGGTGTGGGAGCTGGTCGCCCCCAAGATTCTGGTGACGCTGTGCCTGAGCCTGATGAGCTTTCTGCTCATCGTGGCGGTGTCCATCCCGGTGGGACTGGTCTCCGTCCGCAGCACCGGCGCGGCGGCGGGCGCCCAGACCGCCCTCAACCAGCTTTGTATGGCAGTACCTCCGTTTTTTACCGGCATCATCCTCTCCTGGGTGTTCGGCATCACGCTGAAATGGTTCACCCCCGGCGATTTCCCCGGCCTGACGCAGGATTTCGGCGGTGCCATGCGGCATATGTTCTTTGCTGCCGTGGCCATTGCCATTCCCCGCATCGCCATGACGGTGCGGATGCTGCGCAGCACCATTGTCAGCGAGATGGAGAAAAGCTATGTCCGCACCGCCATCTCCCGCGGCAACGACCGCGGCGCCGTACTGCGGCGCCACGTGCTGAAAAATGCGCTGGTGCCGGTGGTGACCTTCCTCGCCCAGACCATGGCGGAGATCGTTGCCGGCAGTATTGTGGTGGAGCAGGTCTTCGGCATCGCCGGTCTCGGCCGGCTGCTGGTGGCCTCCATCGCCAACCGGGACTATCCTGTGGTGCAGACGCTGGTGGTGCTGCTGGCGCTGTGGGTGGTGCTCTCCGGCACCATCGCCGACCTGATCAATCTGCGGCTTGACCCTCGCCTGAAGTTAGGAGGGGACGCATGAAGCAGAAGAATTGGTATCTGCGTGCAGGTCTGTTTCTGACCGCTGCGCTGGCGCTGCTGGTGCTGGTGGGCTGTTTCTGGACACCCTATGACCCGTCGGCGCTCATGTCCGGCCCCAAGCTGCAGCCACCTACGCTCCAACATCTGATGGGAACAGACAAGTTCGGCCGCGACATTTTCAGCCGCGTGCTGAAAGGCACATGGACGACGTTTTCCATTGCGCTTGGCACCGTTGCCGTGGGCGCGGTGCTGGGTACCGTGGTGGGCGCGCTGACTGGCTATTTCGGCGGTCTGGTGGATGACGCCCTCATGCGCATCAACGACGCGCTGACCGCTTTCCCCAGCATTTTGCTGGCGCTGGTGGTTATCAGCGTGGCGAAACCCAACAGTAAATTCGGCATCATTGCGGCGCTGGGCGCAGTGTTTATCCCCAGCTTTGCCCGCGTTTCCCGCACGGCCTTTGCTGCGCTGCGGGATGTAAACTATATTAAGAGCGCCCGGCTTATGGGCGCAGGCAGCGGACGGATTTTGTTGGTACATATTCTGCCCAACACCATGCCGGTGCTGCTGCCCGCCATCACCATCGGCTTCAACAACGCTGTGCTGGCGGAGGCCTCCATGAGCTATCTGGGCATCGGCGTGACCCCCACCGACCCTTCACTGGGCTATATGCTCTCCGAGGCGCAGGGGCTGTTCACCGCCGCTCCTTGGTACGCGCTGTGTACCGGCCTTGTGCTGGTGCTGCTGGTCTTTGGCGTTGGCCTTCTGGGTGAAGGCTTACAGCGCCGCGGCAGGGAGGTGGAATGATGCTTGAGATCCGTGATCTGCATGTAAAGTTCCACAACAGCGCCCGGGAGGCCGTGGGCGGCATCTCCCTGACCATCCGGGACGGAGAAATTCTGGGTCTTGTGGGCGAGTCCGGTTCCGGTAAGACCGTCACCGCCATGAGCGTGGCAGGCTTGCTGCCCCGGAAACGGTGCGACTATTCCGGTGAGATCCTGCTGGACGGCAAGGATCTGCTCCACTCCCGCCGTTCCGAGCTGCGCAAGCTCCACGGCCGGGAGATCGGCGTGGTCTTTCAGGAGCCTATGAGTTCCATGGATCCGCTGATGAAGATCGGCCATCAGGTGGAGGAAGTCCTCCTCATCCACACAGATTTGAGCCGGGAGGAGCGCAAGCGCCTTGCGCTGGAGGCCATGGAGGCCGTGGAACTGGAAAATCCCGCCGAAATCTATGAAAAATATCCCCACGAACTCTCCGGCGGCATGCTGCAGCGCGCCATGATCGCCGCCGCCATCGTCATCAAACCCCGCCTGCTGCTGCTGGATGAGCCGACGACGGCGCTGGATGTCACCATTCAGGCGCAGATCCTGGAACTGCTGAAAAAGCTGAATCGGGAGTCCGGTATCTCCATGCTGTTCATCTCCCACAACCTGAATGTGGTGCGCAAGCTCTGCGGCCGTGTGGCGGTGATGCAGCGGGGCGCTCTGGTGGAGAAGGGAGACACGGAGGCCGTGTTCCACAACCCGCAGCACCCCTATACCCAGCGGCTGGTTGCCGCCATTCCCACCCGCCGGCGGAAGGAGGAGACCTATGAGTGAAGATCTGGTACTGTCCCTCCGTCATGTGACCAGCGGCTACCGAGAAGGCGGCGTTTTCGGCAAGAAAGTCTATCAGGAAGTGCTGCACGATGTCAGTTTCGACGTCTGCCGCGGTGAGATTCTGGGGCTTGTGGGGGAATCCGGCACGGGAAAATCCACCCTTGCCCGCACGATCCTCGGCATCGTGCGGCCGGATGAGGGCGAGGTTGTCCACTACACCAAGCGCCCCCAGATGATCTTTCAGGATCCCTACAGTTCCCTGAACCCCGCCTACACCGTGGGCTGGATTTTGGAAGAACCCCTGCGCATTTACGGAAAATACGACGCCGCCGAGCGCAAGCGCCGGGTGCGCGCCATGCTGGAACGGGTGGAGCTGCCCCCGGAAGTGCTGGATGTCAAGCCCCACGAGCTTTCCGGCGGCCAGCGGCAGCGGGTGTCCATTGCCTGCGCCCTGATCCGCAGACCCCGCTTCATCATCGCGGACGAGCCGGTTTCTGCGCTGGATGTCACCATTCAGGCCCAGATCCTGGAGCTGCTGAAACAACTGCGCTCCGAGTTGGATTTAAGTTTTCTGTTCATCTCCCACGACCTGAACGTGGTCTATCAGCTCTGCGACCGGGTGCTGGTGATGAAGTCCGGCCGCATCGTGGAGCAGGGAAGTGTGAACGAGATCTTCGATCATCCCAAAGAAGACTACACCCGGCAGCTGCTCGCTGCCGCCGAATAAACCCATGAAAGCATTGTTACAGAAATACAAAAAACTGCATGTCTGGCTGCTGGCGAACCTGTTGCTGCTGGCGGCATGGTTCCTGTTTCGCGGGCAGAAGACGTGGATGACCGCACTGGCGGAAAACATCACCAACCCACTGCGGCAGGCTGTCGGCCGCCTTTGCTACCTGACGGAGGTTTCCGTCATGGAGGTGCTGTGCGTGCTGCTGGCGGTGGCTGCCGTGGTCTACACGGCGTGGAGCATCGCGGCTGTCGTGCGGGCGAAGGGGTGCCGCAAGCGCTGCGCATACGGCGCGGCGCTGGGCGCGGTGAATGTCGCGCTGACCATCTGCGTGGGCTTCTGCCTGCTCTGGGGCATCAACTACTGGACGGAGAGCTTTCAGGACAAGTCCGGCATCCGTGCCGAGCCTGTGGCCTACGAGGATCTGGTGTCGGTGACCGCCTATTTCGCCCAGCAGCTTTCGCTGGCGGCGGATGATGTGCCCCGGGATGAAAACGGCGTGTTCGCCGTCCCGAGAGAGGAAATTCTCGCCGCTGCCCCCACTGTCTATGACGCGGCGGAGCAGGTGTTTCCCTTTTTGGAATTTGACGACCCCGGCGTGAAAGCCATGGCCTTCTCCCGCGTTATCAGCGCCATGGAGTTTACGGGGTTCTACTGCCCCTATACCGGCGAGTCCAATGTGAATGTGGACAGCCCTGCCTGTCTGCTGCCCTCCACGGTGGTCCATGAACTGGCGCACCAGCGGGGCATCGCCTCGGAGCAGGAGTGCAACTTCCTCGCGGTCATGGCCTCCGTCATCAGTGGTGAGTCGGCCTACGAATACGCCGGCTGGCTGAAAGGCTATATCAATCTGGGCAACGCGCTGTATGCGGTGGACAGGGAGGCCTACTGGGCGATCCGTGACATGCTGCCTGAAACGGTGGCGGCCGACCTTGCCTACAACAACGCCTACTGGGCGCAGTTCGCGGACACAGCGGTGCAGAAAGTGTCCAACACCGTTTACGACGGGATCCTGAAAGCCTATGGCGATGAGCGGGGCGTCCAATCTTACGGCACGGTGGTGGACATGCTGGTGGTCTATTATCGGGACGCCGCCCTGGCCGGCGGCTGACCGCCGGGAAAAACGTCCCTCCGAAAGCCGCTGCACCGATGAAAGATATGGACAAAATGGCAGGGAGACTTCCTGAACGGATGCTGCGGATCGGACCCGGAAAGTGCAAATGATTTTCTTGGCGCCGGATCGCCGGACGGCGTGTCAAAGGCTCTTTTTTTGGCAAAAAACCTCCGCGCGCAAAGATTTTTCTGTAAAGCATTTGTAAATTTAGTGCTTTTTTGGGCGAAAAAACGGTAAAAATATCCTGCTGTGCAGATGCAGTTTTGTCAGGAAAACGACGGGTTCTGTGTGCTTATCCAAATCTTTTGGGGTTTTTTCGGACAGAAAGTTCATCTCTTCGCGCCGTAAAAAAATGGAGGTTGGATAAAAAAACGAATATTGCGCCAGAAATCCCCATCCAATATACTAGTACATATACAATCCGGGCATTCTCTGCGCCGGAGGCGACGGCCTCTTTGCGGGAGTGTCGGGTACATTGGCGAAAAACTGCCCCGCCTGCGGACCGCAAACGGAGGACCCCTCCGCGACCGAAAATGCAGGCGGCTTCATAGGACACGTGGTATGCGAACGGCTGCCGGCGTGTATCTATGAAGCGTAGGGAAGGACCTCGGCGGACGCGAGCGAAGCCGGGAGACAAGACTCGCAAGGATCGGTTCGGTTGTTGGGCCGGTTCTGCGAAGCAAAGTTTCGAAGGAGAGATAAGCATGAAAACGGCGACCAATGCGACATTAAGTGTCGAACCTCAGGCCAACGTTCCTCTGACTGCAAGTCAGCGGCGTTGGGTGAAGTTCCGCAGACAGCTGCCCTTCTATGTGATGGCGGCGATCCCTGTGGTGTACTTCATTCTGTTCAAGTACTGGCCTATGTTCGGTGTGTCCATCGCATTCCAGAACTACAAGATCGGTGCTCCCTTTATCAGCGCCGAGGCCAAGTGGGTCGGTTTGAGATGGTTCAAGCAACTGATCAACAGCCCCTTCTTCGGCCGTTGGGTCAGAAACACTCTGGCGATCAGTTTCTGGAACATCGCTCTGATCTTCCCCATGTCCATCCTCATGGCCCTGATGCTCAACGAGATCCGCAACAAGAAACTCAAAGGCTTCACCAGCAACCTGAGCCTGCTGCCCCACTTCATTTCCACCGTGGTTATCGTTGGCGTGGTCGTCAACTTCTTCTCCGTGGACGACG
>SVLH01000009.1 GCA_015068025.1 Oscillospiraceae bacterium
GAAGTGACTCCTGTCGAATCTGGGTCTGAACCCGAGCCTGCGCCCGAACCCGCACCCGAGCCTGCGCCCGAACCCGAACCTGCACCCGAACCCGCACCCGAACCCGCACCCGAACCCGAGCCTGCACCCGAACCCGCACCCAAGCAGGAAACCTCCCCTTCCGTTACCGTTCCGACGCCAGACTCGGCTTCCGACCGTTTGGTATGGATCCCCGTCAACGGCGGCAAAAAATACCACAGCCACGCCGACTGCAGCAACATGATCGCCCCCATTCAGGATACCGTTGAATCCGCCCTCGCACAGGGCTTCACAGCCTGCAAGCGGTGCCACTGACCTGATCCGTATAAAAAAGGAGATCGCCGTTGGCGATCTCCTTTTCTTCTGTTCTTCTTTCGGGTTTATGCGCGCTTCCAGGTGGCGCCGTCCTTGGTATCCACGATCTCGATGCCCTGCGCCTTCAGCTCGTCGCGGATGCGGTCGGCCTCGGCGAAGTTCTTGGCACGCTTGGCCTCGTAGCGGGCCATGACCAGTGCGTCGATGGCGGGATCGCCCTCGCCGGTGACGGTATAGCCGCTCTCGGTCTTGGCGGTCTGCTGGGCGGAGAGCTCTGCGCGCTTGGCGGCGGCCTTTTCGATGAGGTTCAGGCTCAGCACCTTGTCAAAGTCGGCGATCAGCGCCAGCTTGGTGGCGTCGGTGGTCTGTGCCTTGAGCACGTCGAAGATGGCGGTGACGCCCATAGAGGTGTTCAGGTCGTTGCCCATCTGCTGGAGGAACTTGGCCTTGTACTGGTCAAAAATCTCCTGCTCCACTTCGCCCTCTTCCTTGAGGGTGGCAATGCGGGCGACGAGCTTATTAAAGGCGGCCACGGCGTTGTCCAGATTCTCCCAGGTGAACACCAGCGCCTTGCGGTAGTGGCTCTGCAGGCAGAACCAGCGGTAGGCGATGGGATCGTAGCCCTTCTCCTCCAGCAGGGAGACGGTGAGGAACTCGCCCTTGGACTTGCTCATCTTGCCGTCGTTGGTGTTCAGGTGCGCCACGTGGAACCACTGCTTGCACCAGGGATGACCCAGAAACGCCTCGGACTGGGCGATCTCGTTGGTGTGGTGGGGGAAGGCGTTATCCACGCCGCCGCAGTGCAGGTCCAGATACTCGCCGTTGTGCTTGAGGGAGATGCCGGTGCACTCAATGTGCCAGCCGGGATAGCCCACGCCCCAGGGGGAGTCCCACTTCAGGGCCTGATCCTCGAACTTGGACTTGGTGAACCACAGCACGAAGTCGTTCTTGTTGCGCTTGTTGGTGTCCTCCTCCACGCCCTCGCGGACGCCCACGGCCAGGTCTTCCTCGTTGTGATCGTTGAAGACATAGTAGCGATCCAGCTTGGAGGTGTCGAAATACACGTTGCCGCCGGCCACGTAGGCACGTTCGGTCTCCACCAGGCGGGAGACGATATTGATATAGTTGTCGATGCAGTTGGTGGCAGGCTCCACCACGTCGGGGGTCTTGATGTTCAGCTTGGCGCAGTCGGCGAAGAAGGCGTCGGTGTAGAACTTGGCGATGTCCATGACGGTCTTGTTCTCGCGCTTGGCGCCCTTGAGCATCTTGTCCTCGCCCTCGTCGGCGTCGCTCGTCAGATGCCCCACGTCGGTGATATTCATGACGCGGTTGACGTCATAGCCGGAATAGCGCAGAAACTTTTCCAGCACATCCTCCATGATATAGGAGCGCAGGTTGCCGATGTGGGCGAAGTGATACACGGTGGGGCCGCAGGTATACATCTCCACACGGCCGGGGGTATGGGTCTGGAATTCTTCCTTCTTATGGGTAGCAGAGTTGTACAGATACATAATCCTTCTCCTTTATTCTTCCACTTCGGCAGAGGGCTTGCTCTGCCCGTTGTTTTTCATATAATGCTCATCCAGCAGCTTTTCCACCAGCTCCAGCCGGGAGGAAACCGCCGCCAGCCGTTCCAGCACGGGGTCTTTCACGTTGATCTGATCCACATCGTCGGCGTAGTGGGTGGTCTTGCCTGCAATGCGGACGATCTGCGCCGGGATGCCCACGGCGGTGGCATCCTCGGGCACTTCCCGCAGCACCACGGCGTTGGAGGCGATGCGGGCGTTGTCGCCCACCTTGAAGGGGCCCAGCACCTTGGCGCCGCTGGAGATCATCACGTTGTTTCCGATGGTGGGGTGGCGCTTGCCCTGATCTTTACCGGTACCGCCCAGGGTGACGCCGTGGTAGATCAGGCAGTCGTCGCCAATCTCCGCCGTTTCGCCGATGACGATGCCCATGCCGTGGTCGATGACCAGACGGCGGCCGATGGTGGCGCCGGGGTGGATCTCGATCCCCGTCCAGAAGCGGCTCCACTGGGAGATGCAGCGGGCGAGAAATTTCAGATTGTGTTTGTGGCACCAGTGTGCCATGCGATGATACAGCACGGCGTGGACGCCGGGATAGAGGAGAAAGATCTCCACTTTGCTGCGCGCCGCCGGGTCGCGGCGCTGATAGGCGGACAACAGTTCGCCCAGTTGAGATTGCTTTTTCATAAAAAACTCCTTGTGTCGGTACAGGGGATAAAAAAATCCCCTCGTACCAAAAGTACGAGAGGCGACGAATCGCGGTTCCACTCTCTTTTATCACTCAAGGAGGCCCTTGACGCAGGCCGGACGGAGGGCTTCCACATCCCCCGCGCTCCCGGGCGCACTTCGCAGCTTCCGACGCAGGCGCGCTTGCAGCCGGTGACGCGCCCTCTCTGTCCGTTGGGTGAGCTGTTACTCTTCCCGATCATCACGCTATGAAATTACCATAGTATATTATCAGGAATTGCAGAGGGTGTCAAGAAAATTCCCTTAAGTGGGCCAGCTCATCCACGGCGGACATTCCGTCTATGTAAAGCTCCTCCGCTGTTTCCAGCGAGCGCAGGAGGGTCTTTTTGGCGTCCCAGACGTTTCCCTGCTCCAGCAGCGTCAGCGCATCGTCCATGCCGCCGCAGAGGGTGGCGTACATCTGTTTTAAAACGTCCATATCTTCCATTTCGTTGATTTTTTTCATATTCTTCACCCCCACATAGGCTATTAGTTTATACTAGTTTCTAATAGTAATCAACATTTTTTCACAAAATATGATAAATTGTGCTTGAAATTGTTGCGGGGTGATGAAATGAAGCCAATGAAGCCGAAAAAAGTAAATGTAAGTCTGTCTTTGGACAACGATATTGTAGAACGGCTCCGCACTCTTGCCGAGGAGGATGACCGCCCGCTGTCCTCCTGCATCAACCTGATTTTGCGGGACTATCTCCGCAATCTGGACGCAAAAAAGTAAGACCTGCTTTCCGCAGGTCTTTTCTTTTTCCCCGGCGTTTACAACGCCCGCGCTTTCCGCTATAATGGAGCGAAAACACAGTCGAAAACAAGTAAGGAGCATCTCTATGGAATTCAAACTTGCGCAGGCGGAGCATCTGGGCGCGCTCTGGCGCATTACCGAAGAAGCCAAAGCACAGCTGCGGCGGCTGGGTCTGGATCAGTGGCAGCGGGGCTATCCCTCCCGGGAGGATTGGATAACGGACATCGCCGCCGGGCGGATCTGGATGGCCGTGGAACAGGATGAGATCCTGGGCGCCTTCCTCTTTCAGACCACACCGGACCCGTCCTACCACGAGATCGACGGCGCGTGGCTCTCCGACGCACCCTACGCCGCCATCCACCGGGTCTGCGTGTCCGACGCCAGCAAGGGAAAGGGCGTGGCGGGGCAGATGTTCCAAAAGGGCTTTGAGATGGCCCGGGCGCTGGGATGCGCCTCCGTCCGCATCGACACCCACGAGGGCAATCTCCCCATGCAGAGCGCCCTGAAAAAGGCCGGCTTCCGGCGCTGCGGCATCATCACCCTGCGGGGCGGCTGCGAGGACGGAAACCCCCGCGTGGCCTTTGAACACATCCTGTAACGCAACAAGAAACGACCCGAAGGAGCCAAGCCTTCGGGTCGTTTTTCTGTATTTTTTCGTCAGACCAGATCTCTGTGATCCAGCGCTGCCAGTCCAAACCGGACGGCGCGGGTGATGGTCTCCCGCTCCTCCTCGGTGGCGGCCGCCTGCCAGCGTCCGCGCAGCTCCCGCAGGAATTCGCCCCGCAGGGAGTCCTCCGCCGCCCGCGCCCAGATGTCCTCCGCGATGCGGGTGTGGTCGCGGATCTCCAGCGCAAAGAACCGGTCTGCCAGCGTCTCCTGCAAGGCGGCGGTGTCCACGCCGCTCTCCCCGGTCTCGCCGGTGAGCAGGATGCGGTAGAGGTGCCGCGTGGTCTCCGCGGGCAGCGCCTCCTCGATGGCGGCGCGGGGCGATTTGCCCGTCACGTCCACCTGCAAAATTTCATACCGCCGCCGGGCGAAGGGCACAAAGGTCAGGGAGATTTTTCCGTCATCGGCGATCACACCCTCGTAGAAGCCCTTCTCGCCCAGTTCGTCAAAGCCGCGGCCTTCCAGACAGCCCGGCCACGCGCACAGCGTTTTGCCAAAGCGCAGCGGCTCCGTCCGCTTGTGGATATGCCCCATGGCCAGATAATCCAGACCGCTGGCAGCCGCCTCCTCACGGCGCACCGGCCCATAGCGCTTCTCCGCCGGGTCGATCTCTCCGTGGAGCAGACCGATGTGGACGCGGCCATCCGCGGGCGCAGCGAAGCCCGCAAGGAAGCTCTCCGCCTGCTCCGTGCCGGTGAAGGCCGCGCCATGAACGGTGACGTTCCACGCCGGCAGCCCCACCGCTTCCAGTTCGGCGGTCCTGAAAATATGCACGTTTTCCGGCCACGCCACCGTCTGCCAGGACGGGCCGTACCAGTCGTGGTTGCCGGGGGCGATAAACACCTGCGCCTCCATCTGCCCCAGCGCCTCTGCCAGCTGCTCCTTCGTCTCCCGGAAGGCAGAGCCGGAGTCAAACAGGTCGCCCGCCAGCAGTACCAGCTGCGCGCCGGTTCGGTTTACATAATTCGACAACTGGGCCACCAGTTCCCGGCTTTCACGGCGGCGGGCGGCAGCCTGCTGGGGCGTCAGCGCGCCGAAGGCGCTGTCCAGATGAAAATCCGCAGCATGGATGAATTTGAGCATAGCAGCGCCTCCCTTCTTTGAATCAAACGGTCTCGTCTTCTCTCCAGCCCTTGCACACATCGACCCACTCCACGAAGTTGGAGGAATACTTCTCCATTTCTTCGCAGGTCATTTCGATGGCGCTGTTGCTGCTGCCGGCGGCGGGGAACACCGTCTCAAACCGCCGCAGGGAAACGTCCAGATAGGTCTTTACGTTCTCCGGCAGGGCGAAGGAACACACGCCGCCGGGATCGTGACCCACCATTTCGTGGGCCTCCTCGAAGGTGAGCATTTTCGCCTTGGTATGGAAGTGCCCCTTGTAGCGGCTGTTATCCACACGGGCGTCGCCGGCCATGACAATGATGATGGGCTGCTCGTCCACCTTGAAGCTCATGGACTTGGCGATCCGCGCGCCTTCCACGCCCACAGCCACCGCCGCCAGTTCCACCGTGGCGGAGGAAACATCAAATTCCCGGATACGGTCGGCAATGCCGAAGCCTTCAAAGTAAGCGCGTACTTTTGCGATAGACATGTCAGGTACCTCTTTCTCTCTTGATCTCAACGAATATCCACCCGCTCCACCGCGGTGCAGCGTCCGCTTTCGGTGTCTACGGTAAACACGGCGCCCTGCATCTTGCAGGGGCCCTGCGCACTCTTGTAGCGCCCGGGCAGGCCGCCCAGAAAGTTCTCCACGCTCTGCCACGGCTCGATGCCCAGCACCGACTCGATGGCGCCGGTCATGCCCAGATCGGTGAGGTAGCCCGTCCCCTTGGGACAGACCCGCTCGTCTGCGGTGGGCACGTGAGTGTGGGTGCCCCAGAGGGCCGAAACCCGCCCATCCAGATAGTAACTCATCGCCAGCTTCTCGCTGGTGGCCTGGGCGTGGAAGTCCACGAGCGTTATGTCAACCTTCTCCTTTGCCAGCAGACCGTCTGCCGTGGTGAAGGGGTCAGCGGCCTTCCAGTCCAGATCACAGCGGCCGATGAGATCCATCACCCGGACGGACACGCCGTTGACGTCGTACACGCCGCAACCGCGCCCCGGCGCCCGGGGCGACAGGTTCGCCGGACGCAGAAGCCAGGAGACCTCGTCCATCAGTCCGCAAAGCTGCATCTTGCCGAAGGCGTGGTTGCCCAGCGTCACCACGTCGGCACCGGCATCGTAGATCCGCCACGCCTGTTCCGGCGTCAGTCCCACCTCGGAGGCGTTTTCGCCGTTGACCACCGTGAAGGAAATGTTTTTCAGTTTTTTCAGGCTCCGCAGGTGTTTTTCCAGATGCCGCAGCCCCGGTTCACCCACCACATCGCCCACGGCCAGAATCGAGAAAAGCATAGAATCCTCCTCCACCGACAAAAATCACATATATTGTGTCTATTGTATCACGCGGTCTCTTTGCCCGCAAGTCACCATTGCGTTTTTCCCATTTTTCGCTTATAATACACGATGTAACGATAAGAATTCCTAATTACGGAGGCGCTTTATGTCTGTAAAACTGGAACTGTACCGGGTATTCAAGGAAGTGGCCGAGGCGGGGAACATCTCCGAGGCGGCGAAAAAACTGTATATCTCCCAGTCGGCGGTGAGCCAGTCCATCAAGCAGCTGGAAAGCTCCCTGCAGGCACGGCTGTTTGCCCGCAGTCCCCGGGGCGTGACCCTCACCAGCGAGGGGCAGATGCTCTATCAGTACGTCCGCAGCGCGCTGGGGCTTCTGGCCACCGGCGAGGATAAGCTTTCCCAGGCGCAGCAGCTGCTGCTGGGTACGCTGACCATCGGCGCCAGCGACACCGTGACCAGCTTCTTCCTCACGCCCTATCTGGACGCCTTCCACCGCCTGCACCCCGGCATCCGGCTGAAGATCGTCAGCGGCCGCAGCGCCAAGGTATTAAGTCTGCTGCGCTCCGGCGCGGTGGATATCGCGTTTGCCTCCTCCCCCGCCGACGCCAATCTGGACACCTGGCCCTGCTTTGCCACCCATTCCGTGTTCGTGGCGGGCCGGGACTACGCCTGCGACTTCGACCATGTATACACCCGGCAGGAGATCGCGGACTTCCCCCTGATCCTGCTGGAGCGCAAGGCCAGCAGCCGGCTGTTTCTGGAGCATGAGTTTCTCAAAAGCGGCGTTTCCCTCACGCCGGAGATCGAGCTGTCCTCCCGGAGTTTGCTGGTGTCTCTGGCCAGCATCGGGCTGGGCGTGGCCGGCGTGACGGAGGAGTTCGTCCGCAAAGAGCTGGACGCCGGCGACATCCGGGAGCTGAAAACCGACTTTGCCATCCCGGCGCGCAGCGTGGATATGTGCACCCTGCGGGACGTCCACCCCACAGCCGCCGCCTCTGCCTTCATGGAGATGATCCGGAAAGAGAACGCATAAAAAAAGAACCGCTGCGCTGCAGCGGTTCTTACCTTTTCGGCGGGTAAGGCGCCTTTTGATCTGTGCGGTTCAGGAGATAGTCTGCACTCGTATGGTAAAAATCCGCCAGCGCGCACAACACCTGCGGCGGCACCATTCTCTGCCCACTTTCATAGTACGCATAGGTTCTCTGCGAAACGCCGATAGCGCTGCCCACCTGTGCTTGTGTCAAGTCACTGTCTTCCCGTAAATCCCGAATCCGTGGATACATTTTCATCACCCAACGCAAGCATATCGCAGAACAAAATATTCTATTTACTTTTTGAATATTTTGTTCTAAACTGTGGGCGAGGTGATGAAAATGCCCGAAGAAGCCGATTATAAAAAAGCCTGTGAAATTCTGCGCGCCGCAGTAAAAGACGCGGACCGCATTCTGCGCAGAGCCGAGCTGTACATCAGCCTGCTGCTGGATGACGACCTGCAAAACCCGCCGGACGAGACTGTTTCCGGGGAATCCCTTTTGGAAACGCTCCCCGCTCCTTCGGGGGAATGAAAACCCGCTCCCTTTCGGGAGCGGTTTTCTTTATCCCATTTTCAGGGTGTCCCGGACACTTCGCTCCAGATAGGCCACGGGATTCTGCGCCGCGCCGTCCCGGCGCACCTCGAAATGCAGGTGCGGGCCGGTGGCCATTCCCGTGGCGCCTACCAATGCTACCGTTTCTCCGGCAGTCACCTTTGCCCCCGCCGCCACCAGCACCTCGCTGCAATGGGCGTACAGGGTGGTCACTCCGTTTCCGTGGTCGAGAACAAGATAGTTGCCGCGGGCCGTGTCATAGCCCGCCTCCGTGACCACGCCATCCGCCGCCGCGGCGATGCCGGTGCCGACTGGCGCCGGGATGTCGATGCCGCTGTGGAAGACTGCGCCGTCGGCACGCAGTCCGTAAGGCGCGCTCAAGCTGATGGTATCGGCACCCTCCACCGGCCAGCGGAGCCAGACGCTTTCCTCCGGCACCGCATAGAGGCCGGAAACCGTTTCCGCCGTTTCCCCCGCCAGCGCCGGCACCAGCACCGCAGTGCCGTCCTCGTTGGTGCAGGTTTTCAGCGCTTCGGTATGCAGGTAATAGGCGCCCTGCACCGTCCGGCCGTCCGCAAAGGTCACCGAGAGGGTCTGCACCGTGCCATCCAGCGCCTCCTCCTGCCCGTCCACAGACACCAGCACACCGCCGTTGGCACCGATGCCGGAGGCATAGGCGGTCAGTCCAAGCGCAGAGGGCACTTCCCCCTCCTTGCCCGCAGACCCCAGCGCGATGCCGCCCAGCAGCAAGCCCAGCGCCAGCACGGCGCAGACCGCCGGCCGCAGCACAAAGCCCGTTTTGCGGCGGCGGATGGGCGCCGCTTGCTTCTCTGCCGCCGCCAGCACCCGGCGTTCCAGTTTCTGCGGCGCACGAATGCCGCAAATCAGTTTTTGATACTCATTCATCGTCCTGTCCTCCCAACCATTCTTTTAACTGCTGTCTGCCCCGGTGGAGCCGGGTGCGCACCGTGGCAGCGGGCACGCCCAGCAGGACTGCCAGTTCTCCGGTGGAGTAGCCCTCCCCATAGTGGAGATGGATGGCTGTCCGCAGCTTGTCCGGCAGCCGTGCCACCGCCGCCCACAGCTCCGCGGCCTCATCCGATACCCCAGCCATATCAGGCAGTTCGTCCAGCGCAAGGGTCGGCCGCCGCAGGCGGAAACGGTGCAGATCGGCGCAGCGGTTCAGCGTGGTACGGATGAGCCACGCCTTCATGCGCTCTTCATCCCAGTCCGCCGTCTCCTGACCAAGCAGGCGCAGAAACACATCCTGATACACATCCTCGGCGTCGGCGACGTGCTGCATCCGGCACAGCGCCAGCCGATACACCGTGTCTCCATGGGTCATCATGGCATTGCGAAGTTCCCGGTCTGTCATGCAATGCCTCCTTTCCAAAAGCGCTTTCTGCCTGTAACACGCCCTGCACGGGCGAAATGTTCCCCAAACCAAAAAATCCCGCCGGAAATTCCGGCGGGATGGGAAGTCGGTATCAGACGTTGAAGCGGAAGTAGACCATGTCGCCGTCCTGCATGACGTACTCCTTGCCTTCGCTGCGGAGCTGGCCCTTTTCCTTGGCGGCGTTGACGCTGCCGTGCTTCATCATGTCGTCGTAGGCGATGACCTCGGCACGGATGAAACCCCGCTCAATGTCGGAGTGGATCTTGCCGGCAGCCTGCGGCGCCTTGGTGCCCTTGCGGATGGTCCAGGCACGGCACTCGTCCTTGCCGTAGGTCAGGAAGGAGATCAGGCCCAGCAGGGCGTAGGAACACTTGATCAGGCGGTCCAGACCGGACTCGGTGACGCCCAGTTCTTCCAGGAACATCTGGCGATCCTCGCCTTCCAGTTCGGCGATGTCCTGCTCCATCTTGGCGCAGATGGGCAGCACCTGTGCGCCCTCCTTCTCGGCCAGCGCCTTCACCTGCTGGAAATACTGGTTGTTGTCCAGATCGGTAAAGCCCGCCTCGTCGGTGTTGGCGGCGTAGATGATGGGCTTGAGGCTCAACAGGTCGGAGGTTGCGATGAGCGCCTTGTCGTCATCGGAGCAATCGTAGGTACGGGCGGACTTTCCGGCGTTGAGATGCTCGGCCAGCCCCTTGAACACGTCCACCTCGTGGAGGAACTTCTTGTCGCCCTTGGCGGCCTTCTGGGCCTTTTCGATGCGGCGGTTGACCATTTCCAGATCCGCCATGATGAGTTCGAGGTCGATGGTTTCGATGTCGCCCAGAGGATCCACGGGCACATTCACGCTGGCGTCGGCCACCACGTGCATGATGTTCTCATCGTCGAAGCAGCGCACCACATGGACGATGGCGTCGGTCTCGCGGATGTTGGAGAGGAACTTGTTGCCAAGTCCCGCACCCTGGCTGGCGCCCTTGACCAGACCCGCGATGTCCACGAACTCGATGACCGCGGGGGTCTTTTTATCCGGCTCGTACATCTCGGCCAGCTTGTCCAGCCGCTCGTCGGGCACGGCCACCATGCCCACGTTGGGGTCGATGGTGCAGAAGGGGTAGTTGGCGCTCTCGGCGCCGGCGTTGGTGATGGCGTTGAACAGGGTGCTCTTGCCCACGTTGGGCAGGCCCACGATACCAAGCTTCATACTTCTCTATATCTCCTTTATTTCCAAAGGTTTCAGCGGCAGCCGCCGTGCCGTTTGCGGCATGGCTCCGCAAAGCGGTCTCCCGCGTAAAATTGCCGCTTCAATAAACATACCAATTCAGTATAGCATATTGCCGTCTGTTTATCAATTAAATCTTCCGTGGGAAATCACGCTTTCCCGGCCGCGTCAAAAAGAGCGGAGCGGCATTGCCGCTCCGCTCTCTGGCTGTATGGTTGGCACGCGTTTGCGCCGCCGCTCCGCGAAACTGCGTTACAGGACTCCCGGTGCAGGCGTCCCCGCTTCTATAGGAGCGGATACCTGCGTGCAGCGGACGACGTAACGGCTGTATCCGCCGTTGGTGCAGGTGAACAGCGTGAGATCGTAATCCGAAGAGGTCAGGCGGTCCAGCTCCGTCTTTTTCAGGATCTCGGCGGCCGCGATCTCGTACCTGTACACGGTTCCGTTTACATCGCAGAACTCCACTTCCGTGCCGATCTGTGCCTTTTTCAGCGTTCCAAAGTGCCGCTCGTAGTTATGAGCCAGCAGGATCAGATCGCCGGTTTCCGTACTGCCGGAATAGCGGCACGGCGCGATTTTCAACAGATCGTAGTCCCAGGAATCCAGCACCGGTAATTCCAACCCCAGAGACGGCACGCGAACAATTCCCACCAGCTCATAGCCTTCCAGCGTAGCTTGCGGGCGTTCCGACGCTTCGGGCTGTATGGTGGTTTTCGGCAGTTCTGCTGTGGGATTTTCCTGCTTTGCGGGAGAATGGCGGCTGCTTTCCACCCGTTGCTGGATCTGCGCTTCCAGCGCATCCAGCAGGATCTCAGCATTGGCTCCCGCAATCTCTGCCTGATACTCATATCTTGCAAAAATAACGGCAGCAGAAACAGACATCAGCAGACCCAGCGTGATGAGAAAGATGCCTCGGATTTTTCTGCTCATACTTCTTTTCGCCCCCGATAAAGATCCACGATCCCCAGCAAAACCAGCAGCACGCCCGCCGCCATCAGCAGGTAAATGGGCAGGACTTCCACGCCGGTCTGCGGAATGGTGGGGCCAACCGGATCGACAGGCGGATCCACGGGATCAACAGGCGGATCCACGGGATCAACGGGCGGATCCACGGGATCAACGGGCGGATCCACGGGGTCTTCCGGTACGGTGGGGTCGGGCGGGAGACCGGGGTCTGTGGTGCCTGCGGTATAGGTGTTGGTGATCACAAAGCCTTCCGCTGCGTTTCCCGCATAGGTTGTGGTGTAATCCTCAACCGGCGTCTGCCAGACCGTATAGCTCAGATCTCCGGGAACGTCACGGAACGCGCCTTCCCAGCGGTTGTCGGGCAAAACAGTCTCCTGCGCCAGAGTGACGGCAGCCGCCGTCATACGGAAGGAAAGGAACTGCACCGCCGCGTTTCCGCCGCTTTCGGCGCCGGTGTATGCCACGCTCACCGGGGACGCGGCGGGACTCTGCCGTTCGGGGCGCACCTGTATACTGGAGACAACGCTGCCGCCGGCAAGCAGATGCACCGTCACCTCGTCCGGCCGTTTGCCTGCGGCATTATCATTATCCACCCATTTGACTATGACGGGGATACTGATAGGCTTCGGTTCGGGCACGATGGGCGGAGGCGGCGTTCCGGGGTCTGTCTCTCCGTTGTAGGTGTTTGTAACGGTGATGCCGCTTGCTGCGTCACCCGTATAGGTGGCCGTATAGTCGGTGACTGCGATCTCCTTTACGGTGTAGCTCTTTGTGGGATCAAGGGCCGTAAAGGTGTATTCCCAGCGGTTTGCCGCGGAAAGGCCGGCCGTCCTGATGACCGTGCCGCCCTCGATGAGCTGGACGGTAACGGACGCAGGCCGCTTTCCGGCTGCGTCGTTGTCATCGTCCCACACTTTTCTGACGACGATATGCGCTTTTTCGGGCGCAGGCGGTTCGGGATCCGTTCCGCCGCCGGGAGTCCCGGTGTAGGTGTTAAAGATCAGGTAGCCCTCCGGCACCTCCACATACTCCGCCTTATAATCCTTAACCGGTTGTTCTTTCACAGTATAGGTGCCGGTGAGCGGAAGCATCGTAAACACGTGCAGCCAGTCGTTTGCGTCGCTCAGCGTCACGCTTCTGATGTGGATCCCGTCACGGAAAACATCCACCGTGACGTAACCGGGCCGCATCCCGGCCTTGTTCATCTCATCGTTCCAGATTTTCTCGACCACCAGCGTTTTGACGTCGTTTTCGGAGGTCTTGGGAACGGAGATCACATTGCTTGCCATCTGGCCGTTGATCTCCGAAGGCAGGATGACCAGATACGGCTGGAAGGCCACGGCCTGCTCGCCGCGCTCGAACACCAGATAGATGCCCTTGTCCAGACCGCGGAACTCCACCGCGCCCTGCACAGAGGTATGCTTTACCTCGCCGTCGATGCCGTTGTAATAGGCATACTGGAATACCCGGTCGGCGTGTTCCACGCTGGGGGACGCCATCAGTTCCTGCACGCCGATTTCCAGATCGGCAAACGCGGGCAGGTAGGTGCAGGCATTCCCCTCGCCCGATGCGACCTGCAGCAGTTCCACATTGATGTTTTTCACCGGCATTTCCAGACTGTCTCTGATGACGATCTGCAAACTGCACCCTCCGGCCGCGAAAGCCGTTGACGTGCCGAGCAGAAGCACGACCAGCACCAATGCCAGCAGGCTATTCAGTTTTCTTCTGCATTTACTCATATTCTTCGCCTCTTTGCAGCCGCCGATTCCGTTTCGTATGCTTGCCGTGGTAGACGTTCTTCCGCTTGTTCTCGATCCAGAGCAGGAGTCCCGCCGCCAGCACGATCAACACCAGCGCAACAGGTATCACATACATAAGGTGGACAGAGCGCACCTCATTGTTCACATTGATCTGCCCGCCGACTGCCGCGCCGCCGGTTTCCACGCGCTCTCCGCGGACCAGCAGACGGTGGGAATTGATGCCGTAAGGGGGACAGGTCACGAGGGTCATATAGTCCTTCCCCTCTGTGATGCGGAGCAGCTCGGTGTCATCCGGCTCAACCACAGCCACATTGTCCACCCGGTACTCCAGCGTTTTGTCCAGCACGTGGATATAAAATTTATCGCCGATGTCCAGCTTATCGATATGGGTGAGCAGCTCTGCGCTGGGCAGGCCCCGATGGCCCGAGATCACGCTGTGGGTGCTTTCCCCGCCCACGGGCAGGCTGGTCCATTCCAGATGCCCGATGGCCACCTGCAGCACCGCTTCGTCCGTGCCGTGGTAAATGGGGAGCGTGCAGTTGATGCTGGGGATCTCAATATACCCCATAACGCCTGTTCCCGAAACATTCAGCAGGGCGTCATATTGGAGCAAACGGTCCTCCGGCAGCGCGGATATGTCACCGCTGTTCCACAGCGTACGGTTGTAGGCTTCCGCCTCCGCCAGCAGCGCTGCGTATTTTTCCGCATTCAGATCGTTGACGCTTTGCGTGTAGGTTTCAATGACCTGTTTCTGATTGCGGTTGTTCCACCAGTTGCTGACGGTGGGATAGAGCAGTAAGGACAGCCCTGCAAGAAATATAACGATCAGCAGCACCGTTGATGCGCTGCCCTGTTTCTTTTTTCCTCTCATGCAGTGCTCTCCTTACCGCCCGCACCGGGGGGGCAAAGCCCCCGGTGCGGGTGTTGATGTACCTTACGGATTACTTCTGGGCGTTACGCTTCTTGGTGGCCAGCACGGTGGCGGCGCCGATCATCAGCACAACACCGGCGATGTAGAAAATGGTAGTACCGACGCCGCCGGTCTCGGGCAGGGTGGTACCGGCCTTGTTGGCGACAGTCAGGGTGGCGACATAGTCGGCTGCGGAAACGGTGGTGTCGAGGGTATCAGACTTCTCAGCGCCGAAGTTCTTCACCTTGCCGCTGGAAGCGTCCAGCTCCGCAACGATGCGGATGGCCACATCGCCGGTCAGCTTGTTGTAGCCGACGGGAGGCGTGACTTCGGTCAGGCGGTAGGTGCCGGCGTTGACGCCCTTCACGGTGAACTGACCGTTGGCGTCGGTGGTCAGCAGAGTACCCTCGCTCTCGGTGGCGGTGACGCCGGTAACGGTGTAGGTGCCGTCGCCGTTGTCGGTTGCCACGGCATAGCGCTTGTCGACCTGGCTGGAACCCTCATAGCGCCACAGACGGAACTGGGCACCGGAGAGCTTGGTGTCGCGGTTGTTGCTGTCGACCTTGACCACCTGCAAGGAGTAGGTGTAGACCTGAGCGGTCTGCTCCGTGGTGGTGCCGTAACTGGCGGCATTGTTGGGGTCGTTGGAATACTTCAGCACGGCGGTGTTCTTGTTGCCCATTTCATCGGTGCCAATACCGATGACGGCGTCATCGTTCAGGTCGGCGGCATAGCGGACCACGATATTGTCGGAGTTCATAACCTGAGGCTCGCCCTGGGTGATGGTGGCCTTGATGCTTGCCACGGCGTCGGTCACCGTGACGGTCAGTTTCTTACCCACATAGGACACGGTGTAGCCCTGGATCTCGGTGAGTTTTTCCAGGGAGTTGTCGTTGTTGGTGTAGACCTTGACGGAACCGTCCACATAGTCCAGACCGGTAGGCATAACATCCTCGAAAGTCATCGTATAGGTGGGATAGGTGGCGATCAGAGAGGGCATAGAGGCGTTCAGTTCGAAGTACACCTTGTGGCCGATGGCGGCGCTGACAGACTGGCCGTAGTTGGCGCCGTCAGCCGTGGAGACGGCCTTGGTCAGGCTGGGAACGGAGGCCTTGGGCGCAACCGTGGTATTCTTCACGACGCGCAGGATATAGTCGGTATAGGCGTGGTACTCGTCGCTGCCGATGCTGCCGGAAACGTCCTTGACCAGATAGTAGCCGGCGTCCAGCCCGGAAATGGTGTAGGGGCCGTTGCCGGTGGAGGTGGCGGTGGGAGTACCCAGATAGTCTCCGGAGACCAGCATCTCCGCGAATGCGTGGGCGGCGGCTTCGTCGGTCAGGCCGGCAGAGGCAGCCTCCGCGTTGCCAAGGGCACTGACCTTGGAGTCATCCATACCGGAGCCCCAGGTGATGTTGGAGAGCACGTAGCTGATGACGCCCTTGATCTCCACCTCGTCCAGCGTACCGGCGAAGATCTGGTAGGCTGCGTACTCGTGGCCTTCGTCCTGAGTGTCAATGGTGATGGTGTACTCACCGGCGGCGCTGGCGGGAATGACCATCACTGCGGCCATCAGCATCACTGCCAGCAAGCTTGCAAAAATGCGCTTCATCGTTTTCATTGTTTGATCTCCTTTAATTTGTTTTTGATATGTGAGAAACCGTTTTTGATCTTAGACACTAACTGCATTCACGCCTCCCCTTCTTTCGGGATTGGAGAAGCATATATCCACAGGCAGACAGAAGCATCAGCCCTCCGCCCAGCCCGAAGATGTCTCCGGGTCCGCTGCCGCCCGTTTCGGGCATTTCCGGGAGCGAATCGTTGGTGACCACCACATTGTAGGCCACAGCATCGGCTCTGGCGTGGGTGTGGGCGTCCACCACAACGACGCCGCCTTCGGCGATGGTGAGGTAAATGGGTACGGTCAGCTCCTTGTATCCGGAAGGCGCACGCTCTTCTGTGATGCGGTAGCGCGCACCGTACAGCAGGTTATCGAAGAGGAGCACGCCCTGTTCGTTGGTGGTGGCGGTTCTGGTCACGAAGCCGTCCACCGGCGCGCCGCTGGCGCTTACCTGTACCAGCGAGAAGGTCGCTCCGCCCAGCTGTGCCGTTCCGCCGGAATTCGTTTTGGTCAGATACAGCAGCGGACGGCTGGGCGTGTTGTGTACCGCCAGCGTCACGTTGCCGTCGGCGTCATAGACCGCAGCGTCATAGCTGACCGCCCAGTTGGCGAAGGTGTAGTCGGCCTTGCAGGCTTCCGCGCCGATCCGGAGTTCCTTGATGGACCACTCCACTCTGGCGCCGTAGGCGTAGATGGGGAGGTCTGTCCAGGTGTGGCGGTAGCTGTTCGCCGCCGTCAGGTCCACCACCGTGGTCTGCGTGCCGGACAGGGTCGCCGCCAGATTGGCGCTGCCGTTGGCGAAGAGCTGGACCGTAATGTCCTGCCACTCGCTCTCGTCGCATTCCCAGATCTTTTCGGCGGTGACATTCATCGTATTGGCACTGTTGTACACCACCAGCAATCCGTCGAAATAGGTGGCGAAGTCCACATCGTCGATGATGCCGACCTTGGCTTGTCCGGTGTCGGTGTAGCCGACCTTGATGTCGCCCACGGGATTGTAGTTGGCCGGCGCCTTGATCTCACGGACGGTGATGGGGCCGTTATCGAACGAGAAGTCCTTGGCGGCAATGTTCATATAGCCGCTGCCGCTCAGGGTGTCGTACGCACCGTTGCCGGAGGGGTCATACACATACATTCCGCTGGCGCTGTCATAGTCGAAGGTCATCAGCACATCGTTCTGATACAGGCGGAACTGTGCGCCGCTGAGGGCCTCGCCGGTGACGCCGTCGGCCTTCTTGATCATCAGGGAGTCCTTGTGGTAGTAGATGTTGTTGAAGTCCACCCGCAGCCACTCGGGGTCGGCAAGGTCGCTGGCGTAGGTCACGCCGCGCACGGTGACGCTGCCGCCGGTGCCGTTGCCCGTCTGGGAGTTGACCGAGGCGTCACTGACCGCCCATTCGGCGTAATGAATGACGTCGGCGGAGGATTCGGTCGACTCGGTGATCGTCCACGCCTCGTTGTACTTCACACCTTCGATGCGCCAGAACCAGGTGTTGGGATTGCCGTCCCCGTCATCCACGGCGTTTCCGGAATTCAGGGTGACGGTTCGTGTGCCGTTGGTAGCGGTGATGGAGAAGTTGGTCTTGGCGCCGCCGATCAGCGTGTCGTTGCCCGCAAAGGTCTTGGACACCTCAATGACGCCCACCTTACGGGTCAGCTTGCCGTCCACGTGCCAGCCGTCATCGTCGTAATAGACGACCTTGTACCAGCGGATGGCGTATTCGTTGGAGTTCAGATCCTCCACGTTCACCTGCTCGCCGTCCACCGTCAGCCTGCCGACGTGCGCCTTCAGCGATTCGAAGACTTCCTCGTCGGTGGGGAAGGTGGACATCCACATCTTATCGGCCTTTTCACCGTACATATCACGGATCTTGGGGTCGTTGACCAGAGCCTGTGCGTCGGTGGTGGCGTTGTACATAGGCTTGGCGGAGGTGTACTGGGTATCCGGATTGCTGGCATAGGTGCTGTAAATGGAGGGGGTATAGTTGCCGGAAGAGCCGTCGGTGGAGCCGACATTGGCGTTGTACAGAACGAAGAAGTTCACCGCGGACTCACGGCCGTGTGTCCACTGGCCGGTCAGGTCCACGTAGCCGTCGTTGTCGCTGTCGTAGGCCTGCAGCTCGCTCCAGCTGATGCGGGAGTACGGGCTGATCCGTTCGCCGGTTTCGCTTTCCCAGCCCGCGAAGTTCACAGGATAGGTAGCTCCGTAAGCGTGGTTGGTGGTCAGCCGCACCAGCGTCTGGGACACGGTTCGCACCGTGGCGCTCTCTGCGGGCTGCACGGTGAAGGTGGCGGTGGTCTGCGTTGTGCCGTACACCGTGGGCGAGGCGCCGGGCGCCGTTACAGTGCGCCCGTAATCATAGCCCTGCATCGGGAAGTTCACGGTGTAACGAACCTGAATGGGCGCGGCCGCGCCGATACAGACCGTGTCACCGGTGACCGTCACCGAGTCGCCGCCGGCATAGGAGATGCCGTTGACGGTCCAGATGTAGCCGCCCGGCAGTTCGATCTGCGTGCCGGCCTTCACGGTCTCCGTTTCGCTGTCTTTGTCGGGATACTGATAGGTCACCGTGTAGTACACAGGAACGCTGCCCGTAAATTCGACATTGCCGTTGACCGTCACCCGTTCGCCGCCGACGTAGACCGTGCTGCCGGTCAGCCAGTCATAACCGGCGGGCAGTGTGAACTGCGAGCCGCTCGTCACGGTCTGGGTGCTGACCTCGCCGTTGGGATAGCGGAGCGTCACCGTGCAGGTCTGGGAAACGAAGGTCACTTTGCTCGTAACGGTATAGGTCTGCCCGCCGTTGTAGGTGACGGTACCGCTCTTCCACTGCCCCGCAGGCAGCGTGATCTTCGTGTCGTTTTTGACGTACAGCGTTTCCGCCGTGCCGTCCGCGTGTTCAAAGGTCACGGTGTAGAATCGGACATCCGCGCCGTTGGAGTTTGTCAGGCGCAGATATCTTGCCTGGGTGGAGTTGTTGTTTCGGAGATTGCTTCCGATGTTGGTATACGTCGTGCCGAGGGTGGTGCCGGTCCAGCTCTGGGAGTTTGCGGACGTCGCGTATTTCACCCGGAAATCCGAAGATGTATAGGATGTGCCCAGCGCCTCGTTGACCAGATCCACGATGTCCGCTGTCCTGATTTGCAGGTTGTAACGGTTGTTGATGCTGCCCGGCACTCTTTCAAAGGGGAGATTGCCGATGCACACCCAATTGTTCTGGGTGTCCAGATTGATGTAGAAGTTGGCGGTATAATTGTCATCCACCTGATCGTCGCCCACCGCCAGGGTGGAGATCCCGCCCGAGCCGCCCACGGGGTTGGGCAGCACCGCGGCGTTGCCCGTGGCGCCGGAGAGTGCCGAGGCGTTATACAGGTTTTCGTTGAGCACGATGTTCGGCTCGATCTGCTTCTCGCTGATGGTCTCGTTCAGTTCGGAGATATCCAGCCCCTGCACGGATTCGGGGGTCGATGCGGGGGGCGACACCAGATTGGACGCGGAAGATTCGATTTGTGAGGAGCCGCCGGGGTCTTCCGGCGCGGGGTCGCCGGGGGCTTCCGGCGTCGAAACGGCGGGTTCTTCCACCGCCGTATTGGTCGAAACATTGGAGAGGAATACGCTTCCCGTCCCGCCGGAGGCCATCTGTTCGGCAAGATACAGATCTTCGTTGTACAGGATGGCGGTATCCACCGTCCGGAGGATCAGCGTTTCCAGACTGTGGCTCTTGTCGCTGTCGATGTGGCTGAGCAGGTCGTTGATGTCATTGTCCTTGAGCAGCACCAGATAGCAGTTGCGGTTGTGGATATGTTCTGCCCTCGTGCAGCACAGCCGGTTGTCCTCATAGCACGCAGCGCTGTGGCGATGTTCCGCCGCGCCGCATCGGGCCGTCTGCTCCAGCGCCACTGTGGAAACAAAGGCACCGCGGATGCTGATGAGCGACAACGTGACGGCAAGCGCTGCGCCGAACAGCATCCATATTCGGTTTTTCAACGCAGGCTTTTTGCCCTTCACACAATTCACCAGATTTCTCTTTGCGGCTTTTCACCGCGTAGTCCTTTGTCGCCGACGGTCGGCGTTATCCCATCACAAAAATGATCTTGCCGAGAATGCGGTCTGCGGAAACGGTGCCGATTTCGGATAACCGGCTGTCCATAGCGATCTCACGGTTGTCGCCCATCACAAAATATCGTCCCACAGAAACGGTATACGGAAAAGAAATATTGCACTGTCCCAGCGAGGGCGTCTCAACATAGGGTTCGTCCAGCCGCTCGTTGTTGATCCAGACGGCGCCCGTTTCGTCAACGGTAATGGAATTTCCGCCCTCGCAGATCACCCGGCGCACCAGGACCTTATTGTTGAAATAGCAGGCGATCATATCGCCGGAACGGACCTGATCCGTCTTTCGGATCAGCAGCACCTGATTGTCGTGCAGGGTGGGTTCCATTCCGTCGCCGTAATACTGCACCACGGAAAAGACGTGGGAAAACAGGTTCAGCAGCAGGATCAGAACAACGGCAACAGCCGCCACGATCCCCAGAGCCGTTTTCCTGTAAGACGGCGCCGGTCGCTCTCTCTTTCCTTTTGTTGAAAATAGCTTCGCCATTGCTCTTGTCCTCAACCTGTTTTGACCGCCGATCGCGGTGCGATTTCCGCTCTTTGCAGGGGCCTCTTTGCGGCATCACATTTGAACTATTTCAGCAAAAGCGCATAAAACCCCAAATTCTCATATTAGTATACATAATTCCATATATAGTTACAAGCCTTCTTTGTCGAATTATCGGAAAAATTCTTTGTTTTTCCTGCATAACAGCACTTTTTTCGCCCCCGGCGCCGTTTTCAGGTAGACATAAGCACATTCGCCCGCAATTTGCCCTCTCTCCCCTTCCACCACGCGTACCGACGGCAAAAAAACACCGCCGACGGCAGAGGGTGGCCGTCGGCGGTGCTTTGAGCGGTTTTCTGCTTGGGGCAGGGCTGGATCAGCCGCCGTAGAAGTAGCGGAACAGATCCTCGAAGGGATCGTAATAGTAGCCGTTTCCATACTGGTTACCATACTGATTCCCATACTGGTTGCCGTTGTAGTTATCGTTGCTCTGGGGCTTTTCGGTCTTCTGCTGTTCGGCAGGGACGGAATCCCAGGTCAGCTCCACCTTGCGTTCCTCGCCCTCGCGGTAGATGGTCAGGGTGACGGTGTCGCCGGCGGAGTACTTCTTCTTCACCACAGTCAGGTCTTCCATGGTGGCGATCTCGTCCTTATTCACCTTCAAAATGACGTCGCCCATTTTCAGTCCGGCCTTGTCTGCGGCGCCGCCCTCCTCCACGGAATAGACGAATACGCCCTCGGAGATGTCATACCGGAACTGGGCGGCCATCTGCTCGGTCAGGGTTCCGGCGGTGATGCCCAGATACGGTTTGTTGGTGACGTAGCCGTTGGTCATGATATCCTCGATCATGGCGAACACGTCGTTCATGGGGATGGCAAAGCCCAGACCCTCCACGCTGGCGCTGGCGTAGGAGGAATACTTGGCGGACACAATGCCCACCACCTCGCCGTAGCTGTTGAACAGCGGACCGCCGGAGTTGCCGGGGTTGATGGAGGTGTCCGTCTGGATCATGTTGAAGGGCGTGCCTTCCACAAGGATGGCGCGGTTCACGCTGGAGACCATGCCGCCGGTCATGGAGAAGCTCAACTCGCCCAGCGGGTTGCCGATGGCCAGCACGCGGTCGCCCACGTTCAGCTTGTCGCTGTCGCCCAGCACCACGCTCTGCAGATCCTCCGCCTCGATCTTGATGACGGCAATGTCGTAATCCTCGTCGCCGCCGATATATCTGGCCTCGTAGGTGTCACCGTTATAGAGGGTGACCTCCACCGTGTCGGCGCCGTCCACCACATGATAGTTGGTGGCAATATAGCCGTCTCGGGTCAGCACGAAGCCGGAGCCTGCCCCAGTCTGCTGGGTGGTCTGGCCGTAGAAGCCGGTGCTGCCGGTGGCAGTGATGCGGATGGACACCACGCTGTCCACCGAGGAGGCAAAAACCTCCGCATCGGTCATTTCAGTCTTACCGTCTACCGTCTGTACATTCACCTGGGTGACAGGACGGTTGGAAACTTCGATCTCGGCCGTTTCGCCATCCGCCTCCACCACCGGTTCGTTCAGGTGCAGCACAGCCCACGCCGCACCGCCGCCCGCGGCGGCGCCCAGCAGCACGCAGGACAGCACCAGCGCCGTGATCTTCAGTCCGGTGCGCTTTTTCTTCTGCTTCACTTTTACCTCCTTCACAGGCTGTGCCGCCGGCGCAGCAGCACCCACCGGCGCAGAGGAAACGGGTGTCCCCTCCGTTTCGGTGCGGGGCGCTTCCGCTTCATCGGCGGGCTTGTATGCAGCGTCTCCCGTCCGTGCGTCATACCGCTGACCCGGCTCGTCGCCGTCGCGGCTGTATGTGTGGTGATACAGGTTGTTCTCGTCGTGATACATCGTGATTCCTCCCAGTATATGTTCCGTTTGAAAGAATATTTCAAAATTTCTGAAATTCCGGCTCTGTGGGAGCCTTTGTCCACAGTATGCCGCAGAAACCTTAAACCGGCCTGAAAAAGTTTTTAAGCTTTCATGAACCTGCGTATTCCACAGGAATAAAAATTGTGGTAAACTGGTTCTGTACTTTTTGAAAGGAAGCAAGATTGTGCTGAAAATAGAAAACATCAAAATTTCCCCGGATCAGGATCTGGGCGCCGTCAGCGCCGAGGCCGCCCGTATGCTGAAAGTGCGGGAAAAGGATCTGCAGTCCCTGCGCGTCCTGCGCCGCAGCATCGACGCCCGGGACGGCGTTGTCTGGGTCTACACCGTGGAGGTGGGCGTGAAGGACGAGGCCGCCGTGATGAAGCGCTGCCACAGCAAGCGGGTCAGCCAGATCCGGCGCAAACCCGGCTATCTGCTGCCCCTGCCGCAGAGCGCACCGGAAGTGCCGCCCGTGGTGGTGGGTGCCGGCCCTGCGGGTCTGTTTGCCGCGCTGGTGCTTGCCCGCACGGGACTCAAACCAATTTTGCTGGAGCGGGGTCGTGCCGTGGAGGAGCGCTGCGCCGATGTGGAGCGCTTCTGGGCGGACGGCACGCTGAATCTGACCTCCAACGTCCAGTTCGGTGAGGGCGGCGCCGGCGCTTTTTCCGACGGCAAGCTCAACACCGGCACCAAGGATCTGCGCCACCGCTTCATTCTGGAAACACTGGTGAAGTTCGGTGCGCCGGAGGACATCCTCATGGACGCCAAGCCCCACGTGGGCACCGACTATCTGCACATTGTGCTGAAAAATATGCGGCAGGAGCTGCTCCGTCTGGGTGCGGACATCCGCTTTGAAAGCCGCATGACCGACGTGATTGCCGAAAACGGCGCCCTTGCCGCCATCACCGTTGAAAATCCCGACGGCACCTATACCCTCCCCTGCCGCCAGCTCATCCTCTGCCCCGGTCACTCCGCCCGGGACACCTTTGAGATGCTCCACAGCCGGGGTGTGCCCATGGAGGCAAAGCCCTTTGCCGTGGGCGTGCGCATCGAGCACCGGCAGGAGGATTGCGACGCCGCCCAGTACAAGCAGTACGCAGGCCACCCCTCTCTGCCTGCTTCCACCTACAAGCTCGCCTGCCACCTGCCCAACGGACGCAGCGCCTTCTCCTTCTGCGTCTGTCCCGGCGGCGAGGTGGTGGCCGCCGCATCGGAGACGAACCGGGTGGTCACCAACGGAATGAGCGAGTTTGCCCGTGCCAAAGAGAACATCAACGGCGCGCTGCTGGTGAATGTCACCCCCGAGGACTTCGGCGGCGACAGCCCCCTTGCCGGCATCGCCTTCCAGCGCAGGCTGGAAGAAGCCGCCTTCGCCCTCGGCGGCGGTGGCTACCGTGCCCCCGCCCAGCGGGTGGAGGACTTCCTCGCAAAGCGCCCCACAAAAAAGGCCGGTCGGGTAAAGCCCAGCTACCGCCCCGACGTGACCTGGGCGGACCTGCACGAGTGCCTGCCCGGTTTCGTGGCGGAAACCATCGCGCTGGCGCTGCCGGTGTTGGGCGGTCAGCTCCGGGGCTATGACCACGGCGATGCCGTGATGACTGCGGTGGAAAGCCGTTCCTCCTCCCCCGTCCGCATCCTGCGGGACGACACGTGCCAATCCGCCCTGACGGGTCTGTTCCCCTGCGGCGAAGGCGCCGGCTACGCCGGCGGCATCCTCTCCGCCGCGGCAGACGGTATGCGCTGCGCCGAAGCCGTGTGCCACATTCTCTCCAAGGAGGTTTCTGCCAATGAGCCGTAACATCTGTGTGTATCTGGATTTCCTGACCGACGCCCACAAGGCGCAGATCGAAACAGCCGCCGAAGCCGCGGGCTTCGCCGTGCGTTTCTTCCGCCTGAAGGAAGCGGAGGAGACCAAAGCGTACCTGCAGACCGCCGAGATCCTCTACGCCCACTCCCCGGATCTGCTGCGTGCCGCACCTGCCACGCTGAAGTGGTATTGCTGCGCCTTCGCCGGCGTGGACCCCTACTGCAAGGACCCCTCCCTCTTTGCCAATCCCGACTGCCTGCTGACCAACTCCAACGGCTACGGCGTGACCATCGCCGAGCACACCGTGATGACGGCGCTGATGCTGCTGCGCAGAATGCCCGAATACGAGGAAATCGTCCGCGAGCGCCGCTGGGACAATCAGCTGCCCATCCGCTCCATCCGGGACAATACCTTCACCATCCTCGGCACGGGCAACATCGGTGAGAATGTGGCCCGGCGCCTGCGGGGCATGGGCGCTGCCAGGATCATCGGTCTCTCCCGCAGCGGCAGGGCGCATCCCGACTTCGACGAGGTGCATCCCATCTCCGCGCTGGATGACATCCTGCCCGACACCCACTTCCTCATCATGGCGCTCCCCGGCACAGCGGAGACGATCCACATCCTCAACCGCAGCCGCATCGAGGCGCTCCCCACCGATGCCTACATCATCAACGTGGGCCGCGGCAGCGCCATCGAGCAGGAGCCTCTCATGGAAGCCCTCAACAGCGGTAAAATTGCAGGCGCGGCGCTGGACGTGATGGACCCCGAGCCCCTGCCCCAGGATCACCCTCTGTGGACCACCCGCAACCTCATCATCACACCCCACATTTCGGGCAACATGACGCTGGGCTACACCTGCGACATCAATGTGAAGATGTTCTGCGACGATCTTGCAAACTATGCGGCAAACCGCCCCCTGAACGGGCTGGTGGACCGCACCCTCGGCTACTGATTTTCTGACAAAGGAGCGTTTTTATGAATAATTTCACCTTTTACGCCCCTACCCTCTTCTCCTTCGGCGACGGCGCCGAGAAGGAAGTCGGCGCACTGGTGCGCCGCTTCGGCGGCAGCCGCGTGCTGCTGGTGTGCGGCGGCGGCAGCGTGAAGCGCAACGGCGCCTACGATGCCGTGACCGCCTCTCTGCGGGAGGCAGGCCTCTTCTGGACGGAACTGTTCGGTGTGCAGCCCAATCCCCGCAGCGGCAAGGTCTACGAGGGTATTGAGCTCCTCCGCCGCGAGGGCTGCGACTTCGTGCTGGCGCTGGGCGGCGGCAGTGTCATCGACACCGCCAAGGCCATCGGCATCGGCGCTAAATACGACGGCGACTTCTGGGACTACTTCACGGGCAAGGCGAAGATCGAGTCCACCGTCCCCGTGGGCGTGGTTCTGACGCTGGCCGCCGCCGGCAGCGAGGGCAGCAACAGCATCGTCATCACCCAGGAGGAGGGCAACCTGAAGTGGGGCGCACCCAAGAGCGACCTCGTCCGCCCCGCCTTTTCTGTGCTCAATCCCCGGTTCTCCTGCTCGCTGCCGCCCCACCAGATCGCCAACGGCGCGGCGGACATGATTGCCCACATTCTGGAGCGCTATTTCACCAACACCCCCGACGTCAACGTCACCGACCGTCAGTGCGAGGCGCTGGTGCGCGCCATCGTGGAGGCCGCTCCCCGGGCCGTGGCCGACCCCACGGACTATGCTGCGCAATCCGACCTGATGTGGGCGGGCATGCTGGCGCACAACGACTCTCTGGGCGTGGGGCGGGTGCAGGACTGGGCCAGCCACCAGATCGAGCACGAGCTCTCCGCCTTCTACGACTGCGCCCACGGCGCCGGTCTTGCCGTGGTGATGCCGGCGTGGATGGAATACGTGCTGCCCCACGACCCCATGCGCTTCGCCCGCTTTGCCGCGGAGGTCTTTGACTGCCAGATGGACGAAGCCGATCCCACCCGCACCGCTCTGGAGGGCATTGCCCGTCTGCGCGCCTTCTTCGCCTCTTTGAACCTGCCCCTGACCTATGAGGCCGTGGGCGGTAAGGTGGAGGACATCCCTGCCATGGTGGCGCACCGCGCGGAAAAGCCCAACGGCTTCCCCTTCGGCGGCTTCGTGAAGATCGGCCCCGAAGAGATGGAGGAGCTGCTGCACCGCATCGCAGCACAGAGCGCCCTTTAATCGCACAAAAAAGAGCCGCAGCGGACGAGCCGCTGCGGCTTTTCTTATTCTTTGATGGCTTTGGTTTCCCACTTCGTGCCGCGGAATCGGGTAACGAAGAGGATCGACCGCACGAACCAGTCTGCGATCATGGCAGCCCAGACGCCCACCACGCCAAAACCGAAGAACCGACCCAGCAGGACACCCAGACCCACACGCACCGTCCACATGGTCACCACGCTCACCGACATGGTGTAGCGGGCGTCGCCGGCGGCGCGCAGCGCCTGCGGCATGGAGAAGGAGGACGGCCAGAACAGCGTGCCGAAAATGAGATACATCGTCACCAGCGTGCGGACGTAACCCTCCGTTTCCGGCGAAACGTTGTAGACCCGCAGAACCAGCGGCAGCAGCAGCCGGATGACGATACCGCCGCAAAGCATCAGGATATAGGCGATCTTCATCAGCTTTTTGGCGTATTCCCGAGCGCGCTCCATGTTGTTCGCACCCACGCACCGCGACACCACGGAAACCATGGCCAGACCCATGGCCTCCGCAGGCAGGCTGTGGAAGGAGGTGACGGTGGTGGAGATGGAGTTTGCCGCCACGGACGCCGTGCCGAACAGCGCCACCGTGGACAGCAGCAGCACCTTGCCCAGTTGGAACACGCTGTTTTCCACGCCGCTGGGAACACCGTAGCGCAGAATATTGCCCACGAGGTGTCTGTCATGCCGCAGAGAAAACCGCTTGATCTGCACCGGGCGGCCGCCGCGGCACAGCAGCGCCACGATCACCACCGCGCCCACGGCGCGGGAAACGAGGGTGGGGATGGCGGCGCCCGCCACGCCCATGCCGAAGCCGAAGATCAAAACGGCATTGCCCGCCGCGTTGATGAGGTTCGTCATCAGGGAGATCCACATGGTGGTGCGGGAATCGCCCATCACGCGAAACAGCGCCGCGCCTGCGCTGTAAACCGCCATAAAGGGGAAGGACAGCGTGACAATGTCGAAATACGTACTTGCATAGGCGGCCACATCCGCCTCGATGGCGCCGAACACCCCGCCGATGATCAGGGGCTTTGCAAGATAGTACAAGCCCACCACCAGCAGAGAAACCTCCAGCATAAACAGCAGCAGCTGTTCACCGGATGCCCTCGCCTTTTCCATCTCCCGCCGCCCCAGATACTGTCCCGTTACGATGGCGCCGCCGGAAGCCAGCGCGATAAAAATCGTCAGAAACAGGGCGTTTGTCGTGCCCACCAGCGAGATGGCGGAGACCGCCGCCTCGCCCACCTGCGCCACCATGACCGTATCCACCAGATTGACCGTGGTAATGAGCATCCGCTCGATGACCAGAGGGAGCGCGATCTTCCACAGATCCCGGTCGCTGAATTCAATATCGAGTTTCCGAACCTCTGCCATGCGCTCCCTCCCACCTGCCGATTCATAGGCTTCTGCGCACATTTTATCCCCCTCCGCCCTCTTTTTCAACACGCATTTTCCAAAAACTTTCACAAAGAATGCGGTCTTTTTTTGTCCAAAAACCGCGCGAATTGTTGTATACTTTTCCGTCGCCCTTTGCTATACTGGTCTATAATGAACAATACGAAGGAGCGTGTCGCCGTGAGTTACGCAGATATCCGTTTTATTGAAAATTGCAAAGACATTCTGGAAAACGGCGTGTGGGACACCGATCAGAACGTCCGCCCCCGTTGGGAGGACGGCACCCCCGCCCACACCGTGAAGAAATTCGGCATCGTGAACCGCTACGACCTGCAGAAGGAGTTTCCCATCCTGACCATCCGCCGCACCTACTGGAAGACCGCCGTGAAGGAACTGCTGTGGATCTGGCAGAAGAAGTCCAACAACATCGCCGATCTGGACGCCAAGATCTGGGACTCCTGGGCGGACGAGACCGGCTCCATCGGCAAGGCATACGGCTATCAGCTGGGCGTGAAGCACCACTATCCCGAGGGCGATATGGATCAGGTGGATCGCGTGCTGTACGACCTGAAGCACAACCCCGCATCCCGCCGCATCCTCACCAACATCTACAACTTCCAGGATCTCCACGAGATGCACCTGTATCCCTGTGCATACTCCATGACCTTCAACGTCTCCGGCAACAAGCTCAACGCCATCCTCAACCAGCGCAGTCAGGACATGCTGGCCGCCAACAACTGGAACGTGGTGCAGTATGCCGTGCTGGTGCACATGATGGCGCGCTCCAGCGGTCTCATCCCCGGTGAGCTGGTGCATGTCATCGCCGACGCTCACATCTACGACCGCCACGTGCCCATCATCGAGAAGATGCTGACCCAGACCCCCGTGGAGGCACCCAAGTTCTCCGTGGACCCCTCCGTCACCGACTTCTACGCCTTCACGCCCGACAGCTTCAAGCTGGAAGGCTACACCCCCGCCCCCTTCGAGGACAAGATCCCCGTTGCCATCTGAGGTGCGTGCCATGAATGCCATTGTCGCTGTTGATAAAAACTGGGCCATCGGCAGAGAGGGCGATCTGCTCTTCTCCCTGCCCACGGATATGAAGCGCTTCCGCTCCCTGACGCTGGAGGGTACGGTCATCATGGGCCGCAAGACACTGGACTCCTTCCCCGGCGGCAAGCCTCTGCCCCGCCGCCGCAACATCGTCATCACCCGCAACGCCGACTTGCAGCGGGAAAATGCCGAGTTCGTCCCCGGCCTTGATGAGGCGCTGGCGCTGACTGCCGACACCGAAGCCGACAAGCTCTGGGTCATCGGCGGCGGCAGCATCTATGCCGCTCTGCTGGATCGGTGCAAACGGGTCTACCTGACGCGGGTGGACACCGCCGCCGAGGGCGCCGACACCTTCTTCCCCGATCTGGACGCCCTGCCCGGCTGGGAAGTGGAGCACATCGGCGAAACGGTGGAGGAAAACGGCCACACCTACACCTTCCTCGAATACGTGAATACGAACCTGTAAAAAGCGCGCGGAGGAGACCCCTCCGCGCTTCTTTTTTGTCCGCCGCCCCCGTTTCCGCGCTTCTCTCCCACGCATCAACGGACTTTTGGCATCCCCCGTCCCCGTTTGCCCCACACCCCCCGTTTGCCCCACAGTCCTTTTGCCGCAGGGGCTTTTCAAACGGCGGAGAATTGTTTATAATGGAAACACTTTGAAGAAAGGGGGACACAGCATGGCAGACCTGCATACCGACGTGCGCTACGTCAAAGGCATCGGCGAGCAGCGGGCCAAGGCGCTGAACAAGCTGGGCATCCGGACTCTGCGTGACCTCATCGGCTGGTTTCCCCGAAAGTACGACGACCGCCGCACCGCCTGCCGCATCGCAGACCTCATCCCCGGCGAGACCGCCTGCGTGGCGGCCATGATCGCCTCGCCCCCCACGGTGTCCCACATCCGCAAGGGCATGGATCTGGTGAAGGTGCGCGCCGTGGATGAAACGGGCGTGCTGGACGTCACCTTCTTCAACCAGACCTGGCTGAAAAACAACCTGAAGCAGGGCGAGACCTACATCTTCTACGGCAAGGCGGAGGGCAACCTCCTGCGCAAGAGCATGGCCAGCCCCATCGTGGAGCAGGAGGGGCGCGGGGAATTCACCGGCCGCATCGTGCCCATCTATCCCCTCACCGCCGGCGTCTCCCAGCTCATTCTCTCCCGCTCTATCCGGCAGGGTCTGGACGCGTGCGCCGACATTCTGCCCGATGCGCTGCCCGACGAGGTGCGCCAGACCCACGCCCTGTGCCGCATCGGCTACGCCTACGAAAACATCCACTTCCCCGAGGACGAAAAGGCGCTGGACATCGCCCGCCGCCGTCTGGCCTTTGAGGAACTGTTTCTCTTCTCCATCGGGCTCAAACGCCTGCGCAGCCGTCGGGAGACGGTGTCCGTCCCCCCCTGTCGGGAGGTGGATCTCTCCGGGTTCTACAACGCCCTCCCCTTCACGCTTACCAACGCCCAGCGCCGCTGCGTGGAGGAGGCTGTTGCCGATATGCGCTCGGGCAGGGTCATGAATCGTCTGTGTCAGGGTGATGTTGGCTCGGGCAAGACCATGGTGGCTGCCGCCTGCGTGTATTTCATGGCGCAAAACGGCCGCCAGTCCGCCCTCATGGCACCCACGGAGATCCTTGCCCAGCAGCATTACAACGGCCTCGCCCCGCTGCTGGAAGCCTTTGGCATCCGCTGCGCTCTGCTCACCGGCTCCACCCGTGCCGCCGTGCGGCGCTCCGTTTTACAGCAGCTTGCGGACGGCGAGATCGCCTTTGTCATCGGCACCCACGCCCTTCTCACCGCCGACGTTGCCTACGCCGATCTCGGCCTTGTGGTCACCGACGAGCAGCACCGCTTCGGCGTGGGGCAGCGTGCCGCTCTGGCGGAAAAGGGGCAGCACCCCCACACGCTGGTCATGTCCGCCACCCCCATTCCCCGCACGCTGGCGCTGATCCTCTACGGCGATCTGGACGTGTCCGTCATCGACGAGCTCCCCCCCGGCCGGCAGCCCATCGAGACCTACGCCGTTCCCGGCAGCTACCACCCCAGAGTGTACAGCTTCATCCGTAAGCTGGCGGCAGAGGGGCGGCAAGCGTACATCGTCTGCCCCATGGTGGAGGTGAATGACGAGCTGCCCGACGAGCGCAAAGCCGTGACCGAATACGCAAAACAGCTGCAGACGGAGATCTTCCCCGATTTGAAGGTGGCCTTCGTCCACGGCAAGATGAAGCCCAAGGAAAAGGACGCCGTCATGCGCGCCTTCGCCGCCCACGAGACCGACATTCTGGTCTCCACCACGGTGATCGAGGTGGGCGTGGACGTGCCCAACGCCGCCGTGATGGTGGTGGAAAATGCGGAGATGTTCGGTCTGAGCCAGCTGCATCAGCTGCGCGGACGCGTGGGACGCGGCAAGCATCAGTCCTACTGCATCCTCATCTCCGACAACCGAAACGAAGAAACCCGTGCCCGATTGAAGGTCATGACCCAGACTGCCGACGGCTTCAAGATCGCGGAGGAAGACCTGCGGCTGCGTGGCCCCGGCGACTTCTTCGGCGTGCGCCAGCACGGTCTGCCCGGCCTGCGCGTGGCGGATATCGGCTGCGACACCCGCCTTTTGCAGGAGGCGCAGCAGGCGGCGGAAGACCTGCTGACCAAAGACCCCGACCTCTCCGCCCACCCCGCCACGGCGGAGCGCATCGCGGAGCTGTTCACCCAATCCGCCGACACGCTGAACTGACCCGCGGCCTTTTTCGAAACCAATTACGCAGCTTTCTCCCACAGGAGAAGCGCCGTCAATGAAACTCGCTTTACAGAAAGGAATGTACTATCATGGCAGGAACTATGATCCACGAAGCAGAAAGCGCCGCCGTGCTGGACGCCATCCGTCAGGATGCCGCAGCCGCCGCCGCGCAGCTGGCAGAAGTCGCCGGACTTCGCAAAGGACACATTGTTGTCATCGGCTGCAGTAGCAGCGAGGTGGTTGGCAAGCTGGTTGGCAGTTGGTCTACCCCGGAGGTAGGCCGTGCCATTTACGAGGGGCTTGCCTCCGTGTTCGACCCCATGGGCGTCTACATCGCCGCCCAGTGCTGCGAGCATCTCAACCGCGCCGTCATCGTGGAGCGCGACGCCGTGCCCGGCGCTGAGATCGTCAACGTGGTACCCCAGCCCAAGGCCGGCGGCTCCTTTGCCACCGCCTGCTACGCCGCCTTCCGCCGCCCCGTGGCGCTGGAGGAGATCCGTGCCGACGCCGGTCTGGACATCGGCGGCACCCTCATTGGCATGCACCTGAAAAAAGTGGCGGTGCCCGTCCGCCTGCCCCAGAATCACATCGGTCAGGCCATGCTCCTTGCCGCCAGAGTCCGCCCCAAGTTCATCGGCGGCGAGCGCGCCCACTACGACGACGCCCTGAAAGACGGCTACCCCGCCCCCTGACCCCAAGACGCAAAGAAGCCTCTGCCAGGCGGTTCCCCCGCCCCCAAAAGACGCAAAGAAGCCTCTGCCATTGGGCAGAGGCTTTTCTTTTATTTTATATTGTCGGCGCAGAACTTCTCCAGCGCACCCAGATAGGCCGGCATATCCACATACCAGCTGATGCCGTGTTCCGCCGTCGGCACGGTCACCACCGTCACCGGCGAGGCGCAGGCTTCCGCCAGCTTATGCACCATCTCGCAGGGAACGATGCTGTCCCCCTCGCCGTGGATGAGCAGCACGGGGACTTTCGCCCGCCCCAGCGCATCCACCGCCGTTTCCGCCTGCGCATCGAAACCCCCGTACAGCCGTGCGCCCAGCCGCAGCAGCTGCCATGTGGGCGCAAGGGGCAGCTTTCTTTTGCGGACGGTGGCCTTCAGGATCTCCTCCGGGCCGGAGAAGCCGCAGTCCGCGGCCACGCCCCGCACGTTGGGCGGCAGATCCAGCCCCGCCGCCATCAGCACCGTGGAGGCACCCATGGAGATGCCCCAGAGGAACACCGGCGTGTCCTCCCCCAGCCGCGCGTTCATGGCATGCACCCATGCAAGGCAGTCATACCGCTCGCGGATGCCGAAGGTAATGGTCTTGCCCTCGCTCTCGCCGTGAGCGCGCTGCTCCACCAGCAGCACGTGCCAGCCCTTTTCCCGGCAGAAATGCAGTCCGCCGCTGGCGTCCCGTTCCGGGGTGGAGCGGTAGCCGTGGAAGAAGATCATCAGCGGGGCGCCAGCCTCTCCGGCATAGTACTTCCCCGCCAGCGTCAGGCCGTCGTGGGAGGTCACCGTTACTCGCTCGTACTCCACCGCTGCGGTGCGGCGGATGTTGCGCAGCATCTCCTCCCGGTAGCGGTCAAACTGCTCGCCCTCCGGGATCTCCTCCATATCGGCCTGCCGCTTGGGGTCGCGGCCAAAGGCCTCCCGATAGGCGTAGGCAGAGGCCGCCAGCACGGCGGCTGTTCCTACTGCGGCTGCGACCGCAATGCGCCTCATTGCCTTTCTCATCACAAATCCCCCATTTACTTCAATTCGTCCAGCGTGAGGGAAAAGCTGTCCATAAAGGTTGACATAAAGTAGCCCACCTCGGGCAGCGCCTGTTCCTCCAACGCGCGGCGGGTCTGGGTGGCAGCCTCACGGAATTCCAGATTGCCGGCCTTCAGCTCCTCCACGCACTTGATGTAGGCAGACAGCTTATCCGCCGCCTTCACCAGCTGCTCCACCTCGCCGCCGCTTTCCGTGATGACCGGGGCGTAGACCGCCTGCAGTTCCTCCGGCAGCATGTGCAGCAGCTTCTTCTCCGCCACCGCCTCCACGTCTTTATACGCTTTGCGGATGGCGGGATTGTCATACTTGATGGGAGTGGGCATATCGCCGGTGAGGATCTCGCTGGCGTCGTGATACAGCGCTGCCACCGCCACCTGACCTGTATCCACGCTGCCGCCGAATTTCTCATTACGGATCACCGCCAGGGCGTGAGCCAGCACCGCCACCTGATGGCTGTGCTCCTGCACGTTCTCCTGTGCGGTGTTTCGCATCAGCGCCCAGCGCTGGATGAAACGCATACGGGAAATGTATGCAAAAAAGTGACTTTTCATGTCTTATTCCTCCACAATTTCGCCAATCAGTGCTTCTCCATCAATCCCTGTAATGCGAACCTGCTTTACAGCATTGTGCAGGTTCTCTCCTGCCGCCAGCACCTCCATATAGTTGGGTGCGTGGCCGCAAAACCGCTCGCCTTTGGTCTGTTCGAACAGCACGGGATAGGTCCTGCCCACGCAGCCTTCCAGATAAGCGCGCTGCATCTCCGCCGCCACGGCGGCAGCCCGGGCGGCACGTTCTTCCTTCACCGCCTTGGGCACCTGCTGCATCTTTGCCGCAGGCGTGCCGGGGCGGATGGAGTAGGGGAAAATGTGCATCTGGGCGAAGCCGCACCTGCGGATGAATGCCAGCGTGGCGGCGAACTCCTCCTCCGTCTCCTCGGGGAAGCCGGTAATCATGTCCGTGGTGACGGCGGGCCGGTCGAAGAAGCGGCGCAGCAGCTCCACGGATTCCAGATAGCGGGCGGTGTCGTACTTGCGGTTCATCCGCTGCAAGGTGGCGTCGCAGCCGCTCTGCATGGACAGGTGGAACTGGGGGCACAGGTTTTCCAGCTTTGCTGCCCGGCGGCAGAAGTCCTCGGTGATGGTGCGGGGCTCCAGACTGCCCAGCCGGATGCGGACATCGGGTGCGGCGGCGCAGATGGCCTCCACAAGGTCGATGAGGGTCTGGCCGGTTTTCAGGTCACGACCCCAGGAGGAAATTTCAATGCCCGTGAGCACGATCTCCCGATAGCCCTGCTTTGCAAGGTCGGAGGCCTGCTCCACCGCCGCAGTCAGGGGCAGCGAGCGCACGGGGCCGCGGGCGTAGGGGATGATGCAGTAGGTGCAGAAATTGACGCAGCCGTCCTCCACCTTCAGCATGGCGCGGGTGCGGCGGCTCTGCCCGCCTGCGGGCAAAATCTCAAACACACGGCGCTCGAAGGAGTTGTCGATGGCCTGGATCCGCCGCTTCTCCTCCGCCGCCTGTTCCAGCAGGTCGAGGAAGGCCATGCGGTCGCCGGTGCCGGAGATGAGATCCACATCCAGCTTCTCCATCTCCCCGGCGTGGGTCTGGGGGTAGCAGCCGCAGATGGCAGCCACCGCCTCCGGATGCTGGCGGCGGACACGGTGGAGCACCTGACGGGACTTCTGGTCGCTGACCGCGGTGACGGAACAACTGTTGATGACATAGGCGTCCGCCTCGGCGGAAAAGTCCACCACTTCGTGACCGCGGCGGCGCAGCTCCTGCTCCATAGCCTGGGTTTCGTACTGATTCACTTTGCACCCGAGGGTGTAAATGGCAACTTTCATGGTTTCTCCTTGCACTTGACGCAAAACATTACTATAATAATAAGTTGATTATACTGACAAAATCCTCTTTGAGCAAGTCCCAACAAAAGGAGTAGCTATGATTTATCTCGATCACGCCGCCACCACCCCCATCCCCCGGGACGTGGCGGACGCCATGTACGAAGTGCTGACGGAGCAGTACGGCAACCCCAGCTCCCAGTACGCCTTCGGCGCAGACATGAAGCGCCGCGTGGAGGCATGGCGGCAGACGGTGGCGGACGCCCTGGGCTGCCCCGCCAAGAATCTGCACTTCACCTCCTGCGGCACGGAGAGCGACAACTGGGCCATCTCCGCCGCCTGCTGGCAGAACCGCCACCTCGGAAAGCACATCGTCACCACCGCCGTGGAGCACAGCGCCGTGCGCGAGAGCTGCCGCTGGATGGAAAAGCAGGGCTATGAGGTCACCTTCATCCAGCCCGACGGAAACGGCAACATCACCGCCCAACAGGTACTGGACGCCGTGCGGGAGGATACGGCGCTGGTTTCCGTGATGCTGGTGAACAACGAGCTGGGCACGGTCTACCCCATCGCCGAGATCGCCGCGGGACTGAAGAAGAAAAACCCCGCCACGCTGCTGCACACCGACGCGGTACAGGCGTTTTTGAAGATCCCCTTCTCCGCCAGAACGCTGGGGGCGGACTTCATCGCCATCTCCGGCCATAAGGTCGGCGCGCCCAAGGGCATCGGTGCGCTGTATATCAGCGACCGGGTGCGCAACGTCAAGCCCCTGCTTGCCGGCGGCGGACAGGAGAGCGGTCTGCGTGCCGGCACGGAGGCCACCGCCCAGATCGCAGGCTTTGCCCGTGCCGTGGAAGTGCGGATGGAGCGCAGCGAGACCTTTGAAGAAACCGTTTCCCGCATGGCACGGCTGAAAGCATACGCCAAAGAGCAGCTTGCCTCCATCGCAGACGTACAGTTCATCGGCAGCGGCGAGGCGCCCCATATCCTCGCCCTGTCACTGGTAGGCTGGCCCAGCCAGAACATCGTCAATGACCTGGGCAGTCAGGGCATCTGCATTTCCGCTGGCTCCGCCTGCCATCAGGGCAGGCCCAGCCACGTCATCGCCACGCTGAAGCTGCCCAAAAAGGTCGCCGGCGGCGTCATCCGCATCAGCTTCGGCCCGGACACCACCAAGGCCGAGATCGACGCCTTCGTCTCCGCCCTGAAAACCCACCACGATACCCGTATGCCCATGCTGTGACCACCGGGCAGCCCCTTTCGTTCACTATAACCCGTAAGAGGAATCATTATGTCAACTTATGCACATCAGCAGCCGGGCTTCTACCGGCGGGTATGGAAGCTGTCGCTTCCCATGATTTTGCAAAACCTCATCACCTTTTCTCTCGGCCTGATCGACACCTTCATGGTCAGCCAGCTGGGCAACGAGGAGATGGCGGCCGTGACGGCGGCCAACACCCCGGCCTTTGTGCTGGTGAGCATCATCTTCGGCGTGCAGAGCGGACTGGGCATTCTGGCCAGCCAGTACTGGGGCAAGCACGATGTAAAAAACATCAACCGCGCACTGGGCGTTGCCACCACGCTGGGGCTTGCCATCTCGCTGGTGTTTGCGCTGGCGTTTTTCTTTGCGCCGGTGCAGATCATGGATCTTTTGAGCAACCGCCACGAGCTGAGTCTCCTCGGCGCACCCTATCTGCGCTGGATCGGCTTCTCCTTCGTGTTCAATATGCTCTCCTCCATCTACGTCAGCGCCCAGCGCAGCGTGGAAAACGCCGCCTTCGGCATGAAGGTCTTCGGCTTCTCCACCGTGCTGAACACGGGACTGAACTATCTGCTGATCTTCGGCAAGTGCGGCTTCCCTGCCCTCGGCGTGGAGGGCGCCGCCATCGCCACGCTGCTCTCCCGGTTTGCGGAGTTTGCGATCTGCGTGGTCTGCGCCCTGCGCAGCAAGACGGTGCCCCTTGACGCCGGCTGCTTCCTCCGTCCCGGACGGGATATGCTGCGCCGCTACGTGAAATACTCCTCCCCCGTTATCCTCAACGAGATGGCATGGGGTCTGGGCGCCTCTGTGCAGACCATCATCCTCGGCTACACCGCCGTTTCTGTGGAGATGCTGGCCGCCAATGCCGTGGTGGGCAATCTCACCCGGATGTCCCTTGTGGTCTGCTTTGGTCTCGGCGCTGCCACCGGCGTCATCGTGGGCAAGACCATCGGCGAGGGGCGCAGCCACGACGAGGTGCAGGGCCTGAGCCTGAAGCTGATGCACTTTACGCTGCTGGTGGGCAGCTGCATTGCGATCTTCGCGCTGGCGCTGGTGCCGGTGCTGTTCGTTCCCGTGGCCTTCCCCCTGTTCAAGCTCTTCGACGAATCCGCCCGCATCGCCACGGCGCTGGCTGTGGCGGGCTTCGCCTGCGTGCCGCTGCAGGCGTGCGCCATCGCCGCCGTCACCGGCGTGCTGCGTGCCGGCGGCGACGTGACCTGGGCCACGATCCTGGATCTCGCCCCCCAATGGCTGGCCGGTCTGCCCCTCACCGCACTGGTGGCACTGGTGCTGCAATGGGGCTGCTGGCCCATCGCCATCGCCATGCAGGTGGAGTGTGCGCTGAAGACGCCCCTTTGTATGTGGCGCATCCGCAGCGGCAAGTGGATCCACGACGTGACCCGTGCCACACAGTGAGGAGGCTCTTATGACTTCTCTGTTCCGCTGCCCCATCTGCGGCGAGGCGCTGACACGGCAGGAGCGCACCTATCTCTGCCCCCGCCGCCACAGCTACGACCTCGCCCGTGAAGGCTACACCCACCTGCTGCCTGCCAACCGCAAGCACTCCGCCGCCCCCGGCGACGACAAGGGCATGGCCGCCGCCCGGCGGGACTTCCTCTCCAGGGACTACTACGCGCCTCTGCGGGATGCCCTGTGTAAAGAAATCCTCCGCCGCAGCGGCGCAGAGCCGGTCATTCTGGACACCGGCTGCGGCGAGGGATACTACACCGCCGCCATCTACCGCACCCTGTGCGCCGAAGGCAGGAAGCCCCGGATGGCGGGCATCGACATCTCCAAGTTCATCCTCCGCTACGCGGCGAAGCGGGAGGCGGACATTGAGTTCGCCGTGGCCTCCTCCTACCACCTGCCGGTGGCGGACGGAGCCGTGGACATCCTGCTCAACTGCTTCTCCCCCCTTGCGCTGGAGGAGTTTCACCGGGTGCTGAAGCCGGGCGGGCACTTCCTGTACGTCGTCCCTGCCGCCGACCATCTCTGGGAACTCAAGCAGGTGCTCTACGACGCACCCTACCCCAACGAGGAAAAGGAAACGCCCTACGAGGGCTTTGCCTACGAGGCCGTCATCCCCGTGGAGGATACGATGCACCTTGCCTCCCAGTCGGACATCCACGCCCTGTTCCAGATGACGCCCTACTACTGGAAAACGCCCAAAGAGGGTGCAGCGCGGCTGGCGGCGCTGGACACGCTGGACTGCCGCATCGCCTTCCGCATCCACATCTTCAAAAAGTTATAAAAAGAGCCGGACCCATGCGGGCCCGGCTTCTTCTTTGCCTTTTAGTATTTCAGCAGCTGTACGCCGGCGGTGTCCGCCGTGATGTCCAGCACAGCGCCATCCAGCCGATGCACCTGCTCCGCCGCCCACAGGCGCAGGAAGTCCTCCGCTTCCAGCAGCACGGGGAAGCCGCAGTCGGCGTGGCGGTAGTGCATCGGCACCACCCACTTGGGGCGCAGCGCCTCGCACACAGCCTTTGCGCCTGCCGCATCCACGGTGTAGGTGCCGCCCACAGGGATGAGAATGCCGTCCACCTGACCGATGGCGGCAAGCTGTTCTGCCGTCAGCCGGTGACCCAGATCGCCCAGATGCGCCACGGTCACGCCGCCGGCGGTGAGGATGTGGATGCGGTTCTCGCCACGCAGGGTACCGAATTCCTCATCATGGAAGACATCCACTGTGCGGATGGTAAAGGGACTTTCCTTTTCACCCAACAGCGTCACGCCGCCCACGGCGTTATGGTCGAAATGTCCATGGCTGCACAGCACGGCGTGGGCCTGCGTGCAGATGTCATCATGACCCGGCACGCCGGTGTAGGGGTCGAGGATGATGGTATAGCCATCCTGCTCCACGGCAAAACAGGAATGACCCAGCCAGGTCAGTTTCATGGCGAAACCCTCCTTATCAAATTTCAAAGGGACGGTTGCCCGTCCCCTTGATTGTATCCGATTTTTCAGGAATTGCAAAGGGTTTTATCAGCCCTGCTCCTCGCTCTGCCCGGCCTTCTGCTTCTTGAGGGAGAGCTTCTTCGCGATGCGCTTGCGCGCCGTGCGGATGACCAGCACCACGATGGCCGCGATCAGCAGCCACCACATCCAGCTGTAAGCAAAGCCCACGGCCAGATCTTCCAGACCATCCACAAAGTCCTTCATGCCGTCGCCGAAGGCGTTGCCCATGCGCTCGCCGAAGGTGTCGGGCACGGTCTCCACGTTGGAGAGCTTATAGACCTCGTGCAGCGTCACGTTCACCGTGGCGTAGTCCACCTTGCTGTCATAGTGGCGCAGGGTGCCGGAGAGGCTGTCGATCTGCCACTCGGTCTCGGAGATGGCGGACTCGATGGTGATGATGTCCTCCATAAATTCGGCCTTGGCCAGCAGGGTCTGCAGGCGCTCCAGCTTGATCTGCTGGGTTTTCAGGCGGCCGGCGGTGTCGTAATAGACCTCGCTGATGTCCTCCTGATTGGACTCCTGACGGGTCACGTGGCACAGCTCGCCCATCTGGTTCAAAAAGGCGGTGTACTCCTCCGCGGGGATGCGGATCACATAGTTGCCCCAGCGGGAGCCGCTGTTGCGGTTGGTGAGGGTGCTGGTCTCGTAGTAGCCGCCGAAGTCCTCCGTCAGCTGGGCAAGACCCTTGGAGGCCTCGTCAAACTCCGTGGTCTCCATCTCCATCCACGCGGTGCGAATGAGCTTCTGCTCCACAGGGCCCAGAGAGCCGGTGCCGGTCTCCACCTTGTCCTCCATGGGGGCGGAGGGTTCTTCATAGTAGATATCGCCGCCGTAGTTCATAGAGGAGTCGAAGGACTCGCTCTCCATCTTGGACTCCTCTCTGAACGCGCCGTTGGTGGTCATGCCGGGGGCAGCCATATCCATGGCAGCATCACTCTTGGCAGCACCGCAGGCGGTCAGAGAAAAGAGCATCATCAAGCCCATCAATGCCGCAAACAATCTTCTTTTCATCCGTTTTTCCTCCTGTTTTCCGCCGCTTCCAACGGCTTCTTTACCCTTATAGACGAACCTGCTGGAAAAAAGTTCCCGTTTTTCGTTGCCTTTTTTCGCAGCAGGCGGTACAATATAGGCAATCGATTGCAATTTTTACTTTATCATACAAAGGAGAGTATCACGATGACCTACCAGGAAATTCTGGCCAACGCCCGCACCTGCTCCGGCCCCTTCTGCAAGGCCTGCCCCGTGTGCAACGGCGCAGCCTGCAAAAACACCGTGCCCGGCCCCGGCGCAAAGGGCAGCGGCACCGGCGCCATGCGCAACTATCAGAAGTGGCAGGAACTGTGTGTCAACATGGACACCATCTGCGAGAACAGGAGCGTGGACACCTCCTGCTCTCTGTTCGGCAAGCAGTTCGTGCTGCCCGTGTTCGCCGCCCCCGTGGGTGCCATGCAGATGCACTACGGCGAGAAGTACACCGACCTCGAATACAATGACATTCTGGTTTCCGCCTGCGCCGCAGCGGGCATCGCCGCCTTCACCGGCGACGGCACCAACCCCGCCGTGATGGAAGCCGCAGCCAACGCCCTGAAGAATGCAGGCGGCGTGGGCGTGCCCACCGTGAAGCCCTGGAGCATCGACATCATCCGCGAGAAGATGGAGATGGTCAAGACCGCCGATCCCTTCGCCATCGCCATGGACATCGACGCCGCAGGTCTGCCCTTCCTGAAGAATCTGACTCCTCCCGCCGGCAGCAAGACCGTCTCCGAGCTGAAGGAGATCGCCAAGATCGCCGGCAAGCCCTTCATCCTCAAGGGCATCATGACCGTTGCCGGCGCAAAGAAGGCGCTGGAGGCCGGCGCCAGCGGCATCGTGGTGTCCAACCACGGCGGCCGTGTGCTGGATCAGTGCCCCGCCACCGCCGAAGTGCTGCCTGCCATCGTGGACGCCGTGGGCGGCAAGATGACCGTTCTGGTAGACGGCGGCATCCGCTCCGGTATGGACGTGTTCAAGGCGCTGGCTCTGGGCGCAGACGGCGTGCTCATCGCCCGTCCCTTCGTGACCATGGTCTACGGCGGCGGCGCCGAGGGCGTGCAGGTCTACGTGGATAAGCTCAAGGCAGAACTGGCCGACACCATGGCCATGTGCGGCGCACACGCCATCAGCGACATCAACCGCTCCATGCTGTTCGGCTTCTGAACTACATAAGAAGAACCCCCGGAACGAGTCGTTCCGGGGGCTTTTTTCGCTTGTCTCGGGTCAGAACACGATGCGGGCGGTGAAACAGACGCCGCCGCTTCCCATGCCCTCCATTCGATAGCCGTCCTCGCCGCAGATGCCTGCCAGACGCAGTTCCTCGCCCAGAGTGGCCTCCTTGCTGTAATTGATGTGGAATTCCAGCGGGGTCTCCTCCTGCCATTGCGCCGGCAGGTGGTCCCACACGATGTCGCCGTACTTGCCGCTGTACAGGTGGCCGTTGCCGTCCAGATCCGACCACATCACCCGGCGCACGCCCAGTTCTTCCAGCCCCTCTTTGGGCAGGACGATCTTGCCGGGGGCAGGACAGTGGATCTCCCGGGGGCAGCCGGTGAGGGAATGCTCGGTAAAGCCACGGGGACGCTGGATCTTGTGGCTGACGGGGTCTACCAGGATCCAGTCGCTCTTTGCGGACACGCAGAGCCGGCCGGTCTGATCGGTCATCTCAAACACGCGCTGCATATGGGCGCCCTTGGCGCCGTTTTCCCAGGTCTGGGTGGTGAGGATGTCGCCGTAGCAGGGCAGGGCGTGAATGCGGATGGCCACCCGGGAGAGCAAAAAGGCATAGCCCATGCCGATGAGCACCTGCCGGGTGATGCCTCTGGCGTCGTAATCGTAGCCACCGAAGGAGGCCACCTTGTCCAGCAGAGCCGAAATGCGCATCCGCTCGGCGCGGTCGCACTGACCGAAGGCCACTTCCTCCTGCCGGATGTAGCTGTTTTCCGTTAATTCCTGCTTGAAATCCTGCATATTGCGCTCCTTATTTTCTTGCGAACAAAATGCCCAGCACGTTGGGGCCGCAGTGGGAAAAGACGGTGCAGCCGGCTTTCGACTCGATCACCTCGTCAAACACACCGGCCTCACGCAGACACTCCCGTGCCACGGCGGCCAGATGATCGTCGGCGCAGGTGTCCGTGATGACCACCCGGCGGGTGTCCAGATCGGTACGGTTGGAAAGCCGCTCACGGATGTAGTCGCTCACCACTTTTTCCATGGAGCCGCGGTATTTTTTCGTGACGGACATCTTGCCGCCCACCACCTCGATGCAGGGATGCAGCTTCAGAAGATTTGCACCCAGCGCCGCCACGGCGGAACAGCGGCCGCCCTTCTTCATATACTCCAGCTGATCCAGCACAAAACTGGTTTCCAGACGAGGAATCATTTCTTCCAGCTGCGCCACGATCTCTGCGGCATCCTTTCCGCTCTCCGCCGCCTCCGCAGCCGCCAGCACCAGCAATCCGTGTCCCGTACTCAGGTTGGCGGAATCCACCACAGAAACGCCGGGCACTTCCTCCGCGGCGAGGCGGGCATTCTGATGGCAGCTGGAAAAGCCGCTGCCGATGTTCAGGTGGATCACATGGTCGCACTTTTCCCGTACGGAGCGGAACAGTTCCTCGTAATCCGCGATGTTGACGGCATTGGTGGCGGCAAGATCGCCGCCGGCAGCCACGTGGGCGGCAATGTCTGCCGTGCGAATATCCACACCGTCGTGATACAATTTCTCGCCCAGCACAACACCCAGCGGAATCACGGTAATATCATGTTTTTCCAGCAGCCATGCAGGCAGATCGCAGGTGCTGTCCGTCGTAATTTTAACCATATTGTCTCCTTTCGGCGTATCATGTAAATCGGAGTTCATTGATTAAAGAGAAATTATAGCACATCCCGTCCCCAATGTCCACCACTGAAACCCTCCGGCCCCACAACACAAAAAAGCACCTGCTCCCGCAGGTGCTTTCTTCGTCTTCCTTATGCTCACAGCCGCAGGATCTCTGCGCCCAGCGCCGCGGCGTCGGTCTCCTCATGGGTCACCAGCAGCACGCACTTCTCCGCCGATGCACGGCGGATACAGGCCATGGCGCAGGTGCGGTTTTCCTCGTCCAGCCCGGTGAAGGGCTCGTCCAGCAGCAGCGCGTCGGCGGGTGCGAGGAGGGCTCTTGCCAGCGCCAGACGGCGCTTCATGCCGCCGGAATATTCCCGGACGGGCTTGCCCTCCGCATCTGCCAGCCCCAGTTCGGCCAGCAGTCCACGGGCAGCAGCTTCGTCCAGCGCCGACCCCAGCGCAAAACGCAGGTTGCCCATGGCGTCCAGATGCTCCAGCAATCGATCTTCCTGAAACACCGCTGCCCAGCGGCAGCCCTCCACACCAGAGATGGTGCCGCTGTCGGCGCGCTCCAGCCCCAGCAGAAGGCGCAGCAGCGTGGTCTTGCCCGTGCCGGAGGGCGCCATGATGCACGTCACGCCCACCCCTGCGGTGAAGGATACATCCGAAAGGACGGCTTCGCCGTGATAGGCCTTGCAGAGTTTTTCCACACGCAGTTCCATCACAGTCCCTCCCTTCCGGCCACTGCGTCCACCAGACGCAGAAACAGCTTTTCAAAGACCACGGACACCACCACGATCACCGCCGTCCACGCAAAGAGGTCGGGGGTCATGTAATAGACCTTGGCGTTGTAGAGGGCCTCGCCCATGGTGCCGTAGGGCAGACCGATGACTTCCGCCGCCACGCCGGACTTCCAGCAAAGGCCCAGCGCCAGCGAAACGGCAGAGCGGAAATAGGGCAGCACCGCAGGCAGATAGATGCCCCGCAGACGCCGCCGCAGCGGCACACGGAACACCCGCGCCATCTCCAGCAGCTTCCCGTCCGCTGCGCCGATGCCCTCCAGTACGTTGAGGTACACGGGGGGAAACACCATCAATGCGGAGATGAACAGCGACAGCTGTGCGGCCTTGAGCCAAACCAGCGCCAGAATGATGAAGGACACCACCGGCACGGCCTTGACCACCGCCACGATGGGGTACAGCAGCTCCCGCAGGAAGCGGCTTGCGGCGGAGAGGGCCGCCAGCAGCGACGCCAGCGCGCAGGCGAGGAGGAAGCCGCCGAAAATGCGGGCGGCCGAGGTGGCCAGCGTCCGCCAGAAGGCGGCGGTGGCCGCCAGCTCCGTCAGGCGCACCAGCGCATCCATCGGGGTGGCCAGCAGCAGATGTCCGTGGGGCCAGATGCGCGCAAAGGCCATACCGGCACCCTGCCACACTGCCAGCCACACCAGCACCGCCCACAGCCGTATGCGGTTTTTCGGATGCGCTTTCGTCATCGTTTCGTGTCCTTTCCGTGTTGTTCAGGTGGGTCTTGCCGCCGCGTTATGCGCCGTAGTAGAAGTCCTCACCGGGGACGGCGCCGCCCACAGCCTGGGGCGCCTGCTCCGCCAGCGCGGCCAGATAGCCAGAGAGCATCTCCTTCATCTCGCCGCCGGTGATGCACACGATGTTGCAGTGAGGCAGGGCCTTTTCCGCCACAGCCGCCGCCACGATGCCGTAGTTGCCGACAGACTGCGCCGCCTCGGCGGTGTTGCCGTTGACCCATGCCACGGACTCGGCGTAGTCCTTCAAAAAGGCCTCGATGGCGGCGGGATGCTCCTCGATGAAGCTCTTGCGGGCCACCACCACGCCGGTGAGCATGGCGGAGCCGTTGTCCAGCTTGTCCCACTCCTCGGTCAGGCTGACGGCCACGCGCAATCCGGGGATCTTGGTCTGGGCCACGGTGACGTAGGGCTGGGGCATCACGGCGATCTCCACGGCGCCGGAGGCCAGCGCCGCCACGCACTCGCTCTGCTCGCTCTTCCACTCGATGGTCAGGTCACGGTCGGGGTCGATGCCGTTCTGGGCCAGCAGATAGCGCAGGCCGTATTCGGGCACGGCGCCCTTACCGGCGGAAACGATGGTCTTGCCCTTGAGGTCGGCAAGGGACTGAATGCTCTCGCCCTTGTCCACCACGTAGAGCACGCCCAGGGTGTTGATGCCCAGGGTCACGATCTCGCCGTTGGTCTTGTTGTACAGGGCAGAGGCCAGATTGGCGGGCACGCAGGCGGCGTCCAGCTGGTCCTTGATGAGCAGGGGGCTGATCTCGTCGGCGGTGCCGGCAAGGTCAAAGATGTAGCGGTTGCCGTTGGCGCTGACGGTCTCCACTTCCATGTCCTGCATGGACTCCACCACGCCGAACTGATCCATCAGCCACACCAGACCCATGCCGGTAGGGCCGGTCATGGCGGCCACCTTCATGGTCACGCCGGTATCGGCAGGGTCTTCCACCACAGGTTCAGAGGGGCCGTCGCTGCCGGGGGCGGAAGGCTGCTCCTGCTGCTGGGTGGTATCGTCCTGCACGGACTGCTCACCCTTGCTGCCGCAGGCGGCGAGGGTGACGAGCAGCAGCGCGGTCAGGCACAGGGCCGTCAGTTTTTTCATCACATTCATGTTCTTTTCCTCCAATCGTTACTTCAAAGCATCTTCCGGGGCGTACACGGTCTTGGCCGTGATGCCGCTCAATCGGCCGATTTTTCCGGACAGGGCAGAGATCGCATCGGCAGGTGCGTCCATGGCCACGCTGATGACGTTGACCCCCCGGGTGCGGTAGGGTACGCCCATGCGGCCGATAATGTACTTTCCGTATTGATGCAGCAGCTCGTTCAGGGCGGAAACGGACTCCTCCTCCCGCACGATGATGGCAAGGACTGCCACACGCGTTTCCATCTGTGTTCCTCCTCTCCGTCAAGCAAAAAAGCCTCCCTGCCGATGTGACAGAGAGGCGGAAAGCACAGCAAAACAGGCATGGGGGTGTCCCATGCGATTGGTTGCACAGCTTTCGGTTTGGAATCTTCCTCACCGTCAGGGCGGCAGATATGGTCGTGCCGGGCGGTCAGAAGCGCTTTCCGCCGGCTAGGAGAGTATACCACCTTTTTCCTCCGTCGTCAACCGACGGCGCAGAATTTTCCTCCCGTTCGGGGCAGCAAAAAACGGACTCCGCCCGGCGAGGGGGAGTCCGTTCTTTTCCTGTTCAGCAGCGGCCGAAGGTATGGGTCAGGGTGCGGATCTCTTTGGCCAGCGGCTTGGTCAGCTGGCGGGGCTGCAGACGCCATTCCCAGTTGCCCTCCGCCACACCGGGCACGTTGATGCGTGCCTCGGAGCCGAGACCCAGATAGTCCTGCAGCTGGGCCACGAACAGCTCCGCCACGCTGCCCATTCCGCAGCGCAGCAGGGCTTTCCGGGTGCTTTCGGCATCGTCGGTGCCGAGGTACGCCTTCACAAAGGAGCGTTCGGCCTTCGTGGCGTGGGTGTACCAGCCCACGGCGGTGTCGTTGTCGTGGGTGCCGGTGTAGCAGATGCAGTGGGGCGGATAGTTATGGGGCAGGTAGGCGTTGTCCGGGCCGGAGAAGGCAAATTCCAGCACCTTCATGCCGGGCAGGCCGGATTCATCACGCAGGGCGTGGACTTCATCGGTCAGCGACCCCAGATCCTCTGCGATATAGCTGACGTTCGCATACCAGAACCACGTGGTCAAAACCCGCAGCAGCTCCATGCCGGGGCCCTGCTCCCACCGCCCCACCTTGGCGGTTTTGGAGTCCGCCGGCACAGCCCAGTAGCGCTCCAGACCACGGAAGTGGTCGATGCGGAGGGTGTCGAACAGTTGGATGGCGCCGTCCACACGGCGGATCCACCAGCCGAAGCCGTCGGCCTTCATGTGCTCCCAGTTATAGAGCGGATTGCCCCAGAGCTGGCCGTCCTTGGAGAAGTAGTCGGGCGGCACGCCGGCCACCTTCTGCGGCCTGCCCTCCTCGTCCAGCAAAAATTCCTTCCGCTCGCTCCACACGTCGGCGGAGTCGAGAGACACGTAGATGGGCAGATCGCCGATGATCTTGATGCCAAGGCCGTTGACGTACGCCTTCAGCTCCGCCCACTGGGTGAAGAACCAGTGCTGCACGCAGGTGTAATAGGCGATGTCCTCCGCCAGAACGGTGCGCCAATGCTCCAGCGCCTCGGTCTCGTGGCGGCGCAGGGCTTCGTCCGGCCAGTCAAGCCACGCCGCACCGGCGAAATGCCGTTTGGCGGCGCAGTAGAGGGCATAGTCCGCCAGCCAGGGACGGTCTGCCGCAAAGGCTTCCGCCGCCGCGGTCTGCTCTGTGCTCATGCGGGAAAATGCCAGACGCAGCAGCGGCTCACGCAGGGCATACACGGCGGCGTAGTCCACGCGGCCATTTTGGGGCAGCTGTGCGCGCTTCAGCTCCGCCGCCGTCAGCAGACCCTGCTGTGCCAGAGTGTCCAGATCGATAAACAGCGGGTTGCCCGCAAAGGTGGACTCGCTGGTGTAGGGCGAGTTCCCCGCCCCCGTGGGGCCAACGGGCAAAATCTGCCACCACGTTTGTCCCGCAGCATGTAAAAAGTCCGCAAATGCCCGGGCCTCTTTTCCCAGAGAGCCGATGCCGTATTTCCCCGGCAGAGAAAAGATGGGCAGCAACATTCCGGCTGAACGTTTCATGGTATCCTCCTGTGTTCCGTTGGTTTTTTCCTATTCTAAATTTTATCCACAGGACTGTCAAGTGCCTGGCGGCGGCTACCAATACGCGTCTATGTCGTCGTAGGCGCTGTCTACGCCCTGCTTGTAGCGAGAGCGGCAGGGATTCGTACGGGCGCGATACTGCTCCGTTCGGACGCGGCGCTGCTCGATGCGGGATTGGTAGGCGTCATCGTCCCGCCGGGCGTTGTCCGTCATAAACCGGGCGGCCATGGCGGCGTCCGCCGGCAGCGAGGCAAGACGCTGTGTCAGCCAGTCCTCCGCCTCCTCCCCTGCTGCCAGACGGCGGGCATACTCCGTCACCGTGCGCCAGACGGCGGCATAGGCACGATCCGGCAGATGCTCCAGCTGCCGGCAGTTGTCAAAATACACCACAAATCCCTTTTTCACAAGTCCTCCCACAGATATAGATATAGTCATAGAAATAGAGATAGAGATAGTTATAGTTACAGTTATAGTTATAGTGCGCCGCAGTGCGCTATGAAAAGAAAACATCTCTTTGTTTTATTTCTCAAAAAAGTCTCCCTGAAACGAAAAAGAAGCAGGCGCGCAAGGCACCTGCTCCTCTTTCTTGTTGATTATTTCATCAGCTCGTACATGACAGCCTTGATGGTGTGCATGCGGTTTTCCGCCTCGTCGAAGACGATGGACTGCTCGCTCTCGAACACCTCGTCGGTGACTTCCATGGCGTCGCGGCCGAACTTCTCGCCCATTTCACGGCCCACGGTGGTCTTGTGGTCGTGGTAGGCGGGCAGGCAGTGCATGAAGCGGCACTGGGGGCCGGCGTTGTCCATCAAAGCCTTGGTGACCTGATAGGGGCCCAGCGCCTCGATGCGCTCTGCCCAGACCTCCACAGGCTCGCCCATGGAAACCCACACATCCGTGTACAGAACATCCGCATTTTTGGTGGCTTCCATGGGATCCTCGATGAACTCCAGCACGGCGCCGGTCTCGGCGGCAACGGCGAGGCACTCATCGATCAGGGCCTGCTCGGGCCAGTAGGCCTTGGGGGCGCAGGCCACAAAGTGCATGCCCATCTTGGCGCAGCCAACCATCAGGCTGTTGCCCATATTGTAGCGGGCATCGCCCAGATACACGAACTTGATGCCCTGCAGTCTGCCGAAATGCTCCTGCACGGTGAGGAAGTCGGCCAAAATCTGGGTGGGATGGAACTCGTTGGTCAATCCGTTGAACACGGGCACGCCGGCGTGCGCCGCCAGCTCCTCCACCAGCTCCTGACCAAAGCCGCGGTACTCGATGCCGTCGAACATCCGGCCCAGAACGCGGGCGGTGTCGGCGATGGACTCCTTCACGCCGATCTGGCTGCCGGTGGGGCCCAGATAGGTGCTGCCCATGCCCAGATCCTGGCAGGCCACCTCAAAGGCGCAGCGGGTGCGGGTGGAGGTCTTTTCAAAGATCAGGGCAACGTTCTTGCCCTCCAGATACTTGTGGGGGATGCCAGCCTTCTTCTTGGCTTTCAGATCGGCGGCAGTGTCCAGAAACTGCTGGATCTCCGCGGGGGTAAAATCCAGAAGCTTCAGAAAATGAGTGTGGTTCTCCATAACAGAATCCTTTCTCCCGTTTTTAGCCGAGGGTCTTTTTCATGATGGCAAGACCCTTGTCCATCTCGTCCTTGGTGATGACCAGCGGCGGCAGCAGACGCATGCCCGGGCCAGCGGTCAGCACCAGCAGGCCGTTTTCAATCAGCTTGTTGACGATCTCGCCCTTGTTGTAGCCGTCCTTCACCTCGATGCCGATCATCAGACCCATGCCCCGGGTCTTTCCGAAGCAGGGCAGATCCAGCGCCTCGATCTGTTCGCGCAGGTACTGTCCCTTGGCGGTGACGTCCGCAAGGAAGGCGTCGTCCAGCGTTTCCTGCACCACCAGACCTGCCGCCGCACAGACGGGGTTGGCGCCGAAGGTGGTGGCGTGGGTGCCGGGCGTGAGGACATCGCGGCACTTCTCGTTGGCCATGATGCCGCTCATGGGCATGCCGCCGGCAATGCCCTTGGCGAAGGAGCACACGTCCGGCAGGATGTCATACTGCTGGAAGGCAAACAGCTTGCCCGTGCGGCCCACGCCGGTTTGCACCTCGTCGGCCAGCAGCAGCCAGTCCCGCTCCTGGCAGAGCTTCTTCACGGCCTGCACGTAATCGTAATCCAGGGGCAGCACGCCGCCCTCACCCTGCACCAGCTCCACCATCACGGCGCACACATCGTCGCCGCTGGCTGCTTCCAGAGAGGCAAGGTCGTTGGCGTCGGCGTAACGGAAGCCCTCGGTGAAGGGGAAGAAATACTGGTGGAACACTTCCTGACCGGTGGCCTTCAGCGTGGTGATGGTACGGCCGTGGAAGGAGTGGTTCAACGTGATAATGGTGGCGCGGCCCTCGCCGTACTTATCGTAGCTGTACTTACGGGCCAGCTTGATCATGCCCTCGTTGGCCTCGCCGCCGCCGTTGGCAAAGAACACGCAGCTCATGCCGGTACGCTTACACAGGATCTCCGCCAGCTTTGCAGAGGGTTCCGTATAAAACAGGTTGGAGGTGTGCCCCAGCTTCTTGGCCTGGGCTGCGATGGCGTCCACCCAGGGCTGGTAGCCGTAGCCCAGATCGGTGACGCCGATGCCGCTGGTGAAGTCGATGTACTCGTTGCCCTCGAAGTCGTAAAGGCGGGCGCCTTCACCCCGCTCCACAGCAACGGGGAAGCGGCCGTAGGTGTTCATCACATACTGATGGGTCTTGTTTTTCAGTTCAGCAGAAGTCATAGTCTACACCCTCCTCGCGTTTGAGCATCGTACCGATACCGCGGTCAGACAGCAGCTCGATCAGGATGGAATGGGGGATGCGGCCGTCCAGCACGTGGACGCGCTCCACACCGCCGTGGATGGCATCCACGCAGCACTCCATCTTGGGGATCATGCCGCCGGAGATCACGCCGCCGGCGATCAGTTCCGGCACCTCGTAGGTATGCACCACGTGGATGAGGGTCTGCTCGTCGTGGGGGTCTTTCAGCAGACCGCGGATGTCCGTGAGCAGGATCAGCTTTTCCGCGTGCAGCGCCACGGCCAGCTGGGCGGCGGCGGTGTCGGCGTTGATGTTGTAGGCAGTGTCGGCGTCGGTGCCCTGTGCCACGGTGGACACCACGGGGATGTAGCCATTAAGCATCGCCGTTTCCACCGGCTCTGGATTCACACGGGTGATGTGACCCACAAGGCCGTACTTCTCGTCCAGGCACTCGGCCTGGAAGAGCTGACCGTCCATGCCGCAAAGGCCGATGGCGTTGCCGCCCAGACGGTTGAGCTGCGCCACCAGATTCTTGTTCACCTTGCCGCACAGCACGGACTGCACCACGTCCATGGTGGTTTCGTCGGTGTAGCGCAATCCGTCCACGAATTTGGACTGGTGGCCGATCTTTTTGAGCATATCGTTGATCTCGGGGCCGCCGCCGTGAACCACCACGACACGGATGCCAACCAGATGCAGCAGGATGATATCCTTCATCACGGCCTGACGCAGTTCCTCGGAGATCATGGCGTTGCCGCCGTATTTGACCACGATGGTCTTTCCGGTGAATTTCTGAATGTAGGGCAGAGCCTCGACCAGAGTCTGGGCCTGCTGGGCATGGGAAGACATAACTGTTATCTCCTTTACAGAGGGATTGCACCGCTGCCGGTGCGGGGGAAGCGCGCCATCACGGCGCGGGGAGTCTTGCGCCCCCATTTTCTTTTGGTCTTGCCAAAAGAAAACCGCGGCGCCCCGTGAAAAGAAAAGCGCTCTTTTGTCCAATCCTGCCCTTTTCGGTCAGGATTGGGGATGCGTTGTCTTAACAGGCAACTGCTGGAATAAGATCAAACTCAAAGCGTTGGGCGCGGGCGAAAGCCTGCAAAGTAAATCGGCTTTCTGCCCCGCGAACCGGAATTGCAAAATCGGGCAGAGACCGATACCGCTGCTCCTCTTTCCGCTGCCGCTGCCCTTCCTCCTCGGGGGTGAAGTCCAGAATAGGGGGGCCGCAGCCCCCCTGGTCTGGTCGGTTCAAGGGGGTCCGGGGGGAAATCGAAATCCCCCCGGGTTTCTCTTCGGGGGTTTGGGGGCGGTTCTCTTTTCAAAAGAGAATGGCCCCCAAGCGTTCTTGCACCGCAGGTGCGAATTAAGTGCGGTAATCGCCGTTGATCTTCACGTAGTCATAGGTCAGGTCACAGCCCCAGCAGGTGCAATCGGCGCTGCCCTCGCCCATGGTGATGGCAATTTCCACATCGTGCTCCGTGAGGATCCTCTTGGCCAGTTCCTCGTCAAAGGGCAGGCCTCTTCCCTTCTCGCACACGGCGATGTCGCCGGCGGCGCTGACGAAGTGCACATCCACCTTATCGGGGTCGAACTCGGCGCCGGAGTAGCCCATCGCGCACAGCACACGGCCCCAGTTGGCGTCGGCGCCGAAGATGGCGGCCTTGGTCAGGGAGGAACCGATCACGCTCTTGCCGATGGTCTCGGCCTGCGCCTCGTCGGCAGCGCCCTTGACGGTGCAGGTGATGAGGTGCTTGGCGCCCTCGCCGTCGGATGCCATCTTGCGGGCCAGCTCCACGGTCAGGGTGTTCAGGGCTGCGAGGAAAGCCTCGTAGTCCTCCCCCTTTTCGGTGATGGGGGCGTTGCCCGCCATGCCGTTTGCCAGCACGATGCAGGTATCGTTGGTGGAAGTATCGCCGTCCACGCTGATGCGGTTGAAGCTGACCTTCACCGTTTCCAGCAGGGCGGCCTTGATCATTTCGGAAGAAATGTCGCAGTCAGTGGTCAAAAAGCACAACATAGTACCCATATTGGGATGGATCATGCCGCTGCCCTTGGCGATGCCGCCCATGCGCACAGTCTTGCCGCCGATGACGGTCTCCACCGCCACTTCCTTTTTCACAAGGTCGGTGGTCATGATGGCGTGGGCGGCGGCGTCGCTGGCCTCGGCGGAAGACGCCAGTGCGGCGTACAGCGCCGGCATGCCGTCTTCAATGACCTTCACGTTCAGGGTCTGGCCGATGACGCCGGTGGAAGACACCAGCACATCCGTGGGGTCGCAGCCGATGGCGGCGGCTGCTGCCTGACACATCTTTACGGCGTTTTCCTCGCCGTTGGGGGCGCAGGCGTTGGCGTTGCCGCTGTTGGCGATAATGGCACGGGCACGGCCGTTTTCCAGATGCCTGCGGTCAATGTGGATGGGGGCTGCCTTCACCACGTTTTTGGTGAACACCGCGGCTGCGGCGCAGTCCACATCGGACACGATCAGGGCCAGGTCACGCTTCCATGCCGCGTGGGTCTTGACGCCCACGTGGATGCCTGCGGCCTTGAAGCCCTGTGCGGCGCAGACGCCGCCTTCGATAAACTTCATTGTTTTATCCTCCTGTATCAAAGGGTCAAACCGGTGGTCTCCTCCAGCCCCAGCATGATGTTCATGTTCTGGACGGCGGCGCCGGTTTGTCATCCCGGCCGGTTGCCGCGCCAGCGGCGAGGCCGGCTGACATTTCAACGCCCGGGAGGGCGCTTCCGGCGCAAGGTCGATTTATACTGTCAAACCG
>SVLH01000010.1 GCA_015068025.1 Oscillospiraceae bacterium
CATACCGAAGGTGGCGGGGACGTACTTGATGCGGACAGCCAGGATCACCAGACCGCCCAGCAGGAACAGGCCGGCCATAACGGGAACGATCTTCTCTGTCACAGAGGCCAGACGCTGCACGCCGCCCAGGAAAATGATGGCGCAGATCGCCACCAGCACAACGCCCATAACCCAGGAGGGGATGCCGAAAGCGGTCTCCACAGTGGAGCCGATGGAGTTGGACTGCACCATACAGCCCATAAAGCCCAGAGCCAGAATGGAAGCCACGGCGAAGAATGCAGCCAGGAACTTGCCGAAGCCGCCCTTGAACGCGGTGGTGATGTAGTACACGGGGCCGCCGTGGATCTCGCCGCCCTCTTCCTTACGGGTCTTGATGGCCAGAGTGGCCTCTGCGTAGATGGTGGCCATACCCAGGAAGGCGATGACCCACATCCAGAAGATGGCGCCGGGGCCGCCGGCCAGGATGGCGCCGGAAGCGCCCACGATGTTGCCGGTACCGACCTGTGCGGCGATGGCGGTGGCCAGCGCCTGGAAAGAAGTCATACCGGCGCTCTGCTTGTCACCCTTCAGCTTCAGGTTGCCGAAGACCTTCTTCATACCTTCGCCGAAGCAGCGAACCTGCACGAAGCGGGTCTTGATGGAGTACCACAGGCCGACGCCCACCAGCAGGACGATCAGAATGTAGTTGGACAGATAGGTGTTGATGTCACACACAACAGGATAAATTGCGGCTTCGAGATTTGCTAACATCGTTGGATTCCTCCTAAAAAATAATCGGGCCAGCTGGTCAGCCGCCCCGAACAAGAAAGTATAGACAAACATACGGGTAACCCCGCATTGTCTACTCCGTCCTTTTACCTGAGAGATTCAGCGGACACGCCGCCTTGCACCTTCGGTCCCCGCATACACGGGCTTCTCCAGAGCCGCATCCGTTCCTAGTCCTCACCTGTTATCAGGCGCCTGAGAGTGTTACTCCTTCGGCAGGCTTGCGCCATTCCCCTAGAAACTTCAACTGCCGTTATTGATTTGTAGGTAATACCTTATCACACCGTCCTGCGGATGTCAATGGATTTTGTCAATTTCTATCCGCGTATCAAAGACTGGTGTCCGTCACCGGGAAAAACCATCAAAACGCACAAGGCCGGGATCCTCGTCCCGGCCTGTGAAGGAAACTCGCATCATCCCAGCGCCACATCCAGCAGCATCATGATGAGGAAGCCCGCCATGACGCTGACGGTGCCGGTGTGGGAATGCTCGCCCAGCTGTGCTTCGGGGATCAGTTCCTCCACCACCACATAGATCATGGCGCCGGCGGCAAAAGCCAAAATCCACGGCATCACGCCGGTGATGCTGCCTGCGATCAGCACCGTCAAAAGGCCGAAGATCGGCTCAACAATGCCGGAGGCCGCACCGCACCAGAACGCCTTCGAGGCTTTCACGCCCTGGGATTTCATGGGCAGGGACACCGCGGCGCCCTCCGGGAAGTTCTGCAGGCCCATGCCAATGGCCAGCGCCAGCGCCGCCGCAAAGGCACCGGGTTCGGCAGACCGTGCCGCCACGGAAAAGCTCAAACCCACCGCCATGCCCTCGGGGATGTTATGCAGCGTCACCGCCAGCACCACCATGGTGGTGCGCTTCCAGTTGGCGGGCAGGCCTTCCGCCTCCTCGCTGCCGATGTGCAGGTGGGGCAGCAGCCGGTCCAGCAGCATCAAAAACACTCCGCCCAGCGCAAAGCCGCCGCCCACCGGCAGCAGCACGCCCTGCCCCTGGCTCTCCGCCATCTCCATGGCAGGGATCAGCAGCGACCAGACGGAGGCCGCGATCATCACCCCTGCCGCAAAGCCGAGAAACACCTTCTGGGTGGTATGGGACAGATCCTTCTTGAAGAAAAACACCAAACCCGCGCCCAGAATGGTGGCAGCACAGGTGAAGCCTGTACCCATGGCGGCGTACAGCAGTTCTCTTTGCAGCATAGAGTCTCTCCTCTCCTCCGGCTGTTTGCCGGTTTATCGCATCACAAAGTACCAGTATCCAGCCAGCAGCAACAGCTGCGCCGCCAGAATGGCAGGAATGCCCACACGGAAGGAGGTGTGCAGCGTCTTGTGTCGAAACACCCTCATGCCCAGCAGCGCGCCAACGCTGCCGCCCAAAGCGGCCAGCAGAAACAGCGTCCGCTCCGAAATGCGGCGGGTCTGTCCCCCCTGTGCGCGGTACCTGGCTTTCCACTTATCCAGCCCGAAGACGCAGAACGTCACGGCGTTGATCAGCACCAGCCAGACCGCAGGCGCGCCCTCAAAAGAGCCCACCGCCGTCCAGATCACATCATTCTGTACTTCTGGAAGATATGTATACATTCTTTCACCCCGTTGATTTTTTATCAGTTTATCGTTTTTTCTGCAAAAACGCAATCGCTTTTGCAACCGCTCTCTCCGCCGCCGGAATCACTGTCCTTTTCCGCCATTCCCCCTTGTAAATCGTGGGAAATGTGGTATAATACTTTGATATTGTGAAAACCATCCTGCGAAATACGAGAAAACAGGTGAATTGCTATGAGCTATACAAAGATCGCAACCATTTTTGCCGACAGCGAGCAGCTGGGCGGCAAGGAAGTCACTGTCGGCGGCTGGGCACGCACCATCCGCGACATGAAGAACTTCGGCTTCGTGGAACTGAACGACGGCTCCTGCTTCAAGAATCTCCAGATCGTCATGGACGCCTCTGCCCTGCCCAACTACGCCGAGATCGCCGCCCAGAACGTGGGCGCCGCCCTGATCGTCACCGGCGAGATCGTGCTGACGCCCGAGGCCAAGCAGCCTCTGGAACTGAAGGCCTCCTCCATCGCCGTGGAAGGCACCTCCACCCCCGACTATCCCCTGCAGAAGAAGCGCCACAGCATCGAGTTCCTGCGCACCATCCAGCATCTGCGCCCCCGCACCAACCTGTTCTCCGCAGCCTTCCGTGTCCGCTCCGTGGCGGCACACGCCATCCACTGCTTCTTCCAGGACCGCGGCTTCGTCTATATCAACACCCCCATCATCACCGGCAGCGACTGTGAGGGCGCCGGCGAGATGTTCCAGGTCACCACGCTGGATATGAACAATCCCCCCCGTCTGGAGGACGGCAGCATCGACTGGAGCCAGGACTTCTTCGGCAAGCAGACCAACCTGACCGTTTCCGGCCAGCTCAACGCCGAGAACTTTGCCATGGCCTTCGGCAACGTGTACACCTTCGGCCCCACCTTCCGCGCCGAAAACTCCAACACCGCCCGCCATGCCGCGGAGTTCTGGATGATTGAGCCCGAGATGGCCTTCGCCGACCTGAACGATTACATGGACACCGCCGAGGCGATGATCAAGTATATCATCACCACCGTGCTGGAAAAGTGCCCCGACGAGATCAACTTCTTCAACTCCTTCGTGGATAAGGGTCTGAAGGAGCGTCTGGAGCACGTTGCCTCCTCCGACTTCGGCCGTGTCAGCTACACCGAGGCCGTGGAGATCCTCAAGAAGGTCAATGACCAGTTCGAGTACAAGGTGGAGTGGGGCACCGACCTGCAGACCGAGCACGAGCGCTATCTCACCGAGCAGGTGTTCAAGCGCCCCGTCTTCGTCACCGACTATCCCAAGGAAATCAAGGCCTTCTATATGCGCCTCAACGACGACGGCAAGACCGTCGCCGCAGCCGACTGCCTCGTCCCCGGCATCGGCGAGATCATCGGCGGCAGCCAGCGCGAAGAGCGTCTGGAACTGCTGGAGAGCCGCATCACCGAGCTGGGCATGAAGCCCGAGGATTACTGGTGGTACTGCGACCTGCGCCGCTACGGCTCCTGCCGCCACGCAGGCTACGGTCTGGGCTTCGAGCGTATGGTGATGTACCTCACCGGCATCTCCAACATCCGCGACGTGGAACTGCATCCCCGCACCGTGGGCAACGCCGAATTCTAAAAACAGCAAAGCACCCGACCTTTCGTCGGGTGCTTTTTCTTTGCCCGGGCGGCTTCGGCGCAAAAAGAAGCTCCCTCCGCCGAAACAGCGGAGGGATGTCCCGCAGGCAATACCGCTCCGGCGGAATTCACTTATTGCCGCAATAGACCCCGATCGCTGCGCAGATGAACGCAGCCGTGCCGTCAGCGTGCTTGTCGATGTTGCTGCGAAAACGCTCGTCTGCAGCATACATCTGACCGAGACCTGCAAGGATCTGCTCGGTGCAGTTGTAGTAATGCTCGGTGATGTGGCTCCGCAGCGTGTTTACAAGCTCCTGTGCTTCGGCGGAATCGGGCACTCCGCCGTTTTTCATGCACACCGCAAACTCCGCCATGATGTGATCCATCTCTCCGGCAAGGTCGTTCCACTTTTGACCGGAGTAATGCCCGGTTTTTTCTGCATACTGCCTGTATGCGTCGGTTCTGCCCCATTTCTCCTGCGCCTCGGCCTTGTATGCTTCAAATGCGCCGTTATCAAATGCTTTCATAACGTTTTCTCCTTTCACGGCACCGTCAATGGCGGAAATCAGCCGCTCCAGCCGTTCCTTTTTAAGTATGAGCAGGTGCTTTTGCTCATTCAGTGCCTTGCTTTTGTCGTAATTCGGGGATGATAAAATCTCGCCGATACGCTTTAAGGAAAAGTCCAGTTCACGATAAAAGAGGATCTCCTGCATACGAAGAAGGGAGGTTTCGTCGTAATAACGATAGCCTGTCGATCGGTCAACACAGGCAGGCACCAGCAATCCTATCTCATCGTAATAGTGCAGAGTGCGCACACTCACACCCGTAAATTCTGCAAATTCCCTGATCCGCATGTTCAATTTTATCACCTCACGAAAGAAAGTGTACGCTATGACGCAGCGTGAAAGTCAATAGTGATGATATGATCGGAACCCTGCCAATCCCCCACGCCTCGTTTGGTTGATTCTATCATCCTTTTTTCGGCCTTTCAATGCCTGACATGGAGGCAAAAAGTTTTCGCAGACACGATGGCAGCGTCCCCGCCGCCCCTTGACAAGCCGGGTCGAAATTGGTATAAAAGAAGTAGCTGTATGACTGACGGAAGTGGATCGACCACGTGGAGTACAGCCGCGGGATGCCGCTATTGCCGACCGTCTGGGCGTACTACACAAAAGGTAGTGCGTCCTTTTTTGTTTTTATGCGCAAAGGACGCCACGACACAAAAGAACGGAGGAAACCTATCATGGAATTCAAGACCGACATTGAGATCGCACAGTCCTGCACCATGAAGCCCATCACCGAGATCGCAAAGGTCGCCGGTGTGGATGACAAGTATCTGGAGCTCTACGGCAACTACAAGGCAAAGGTCGACTACAATCTGCTGCGCCAAACCGACCGTCCCGACGGCAAACTGATCCTGGTCACCGCCATCAACCCCACCCCCGCCGGCGAGGGTAAGACCACCACCACCGTCGGTCTTTCCGACGGCCTGCGTAAGCTGGGCAAGAACGTTGTGGTCGCTCTGCGCGAGCCCTCCCTCGGCCCCGTGTTCGGCGTCAAGGGCGGCGCTGCCGGCGGCGGCTACGCACAGGTGGTTCCCATGGAGGACATCAACCTGCACTTCACCGGCGACTTCCACGCCATCGGCGCTGCCAACAACCTGCTGGCCGCCATGCTGGATAACCACATTCAACAGGGCAACGCCCTGGGCATCGACGTCAAGCGCATTGTCTGGAAGCGCTGCGTGGACATGAACGACCGCCAGCTGCGCAACATCATCGACGGTCTGGGCGGCCGCATGCAGGGCGTGCCCCGTGAGGATGGCTTCGACATTACCGTTGCCAGCGAGATCATGGCTGTGCTGTGCCTCGCTTCCGACATCCCCGACCTGAAAGAGCGTCTGGCCCGCATCGTGGTGGCCTACACCTATGACGGCAAGCCCGTCACCGCTGCCGACCTGAAGGCACAGGGCGCTATGGCCGCCCTGCTCAAGGACGCGCTCAAGCCCAATCTGGTGCAGACGCTGGAAGGCACCCCTGCCTTCATCCACGGCGGCCCCTTTGCCAACATTGCCCACGGCTGCAACTCCGTCATGGCCACCAAGATCGCCCTGAAGCTGGGTGACTACTGCGTCACCGAGGCCGGCTTCGGCGCTGATCTGGGCGCTGAAAAGTTCCTGGACATCAAGTGCCGTCTGGCCGGGCTCAAGCCCTCCGCCGTTGTGGTGGTTGCCACCGTCCGCGCCCTGAAGAACCACGGCGGCGTGCCCAAAGCCGAACTGAACAACGAAAATCTGGAAGCTCTGGAAAAGGGTCTGCCCAATCTGCTCCAGCACGTTTCCAACATCACCAACGTCTACAAGCTGCCCTGCGTGGTGGCCATCAACGCCTTCCCCACTGACACCGCCGCCGAACTGAAGCTGGTGGAGGACAAGTGCCGTGAGCTGGGCGTCAACGTTGCCCTGTCCGAGGTCTGGGCCAAGGGCGGTGAGGGCGGCAAGGCGCTGGCCGAAGAAGTCCTGCGCCTGTGCGAACAGCAGGGCGACTTCACCTTCGCCTACGACGTGAACGACTCCATCGAGCAGAAGCTGAACGACATCGCCAAGAAGATCTATCATGCCGACGGCGCAGTCCTCACCGCCAACGCCCGCAAGCAGATGGCGGAGCTGGAGGCTCTGGGCTTCGACAAGCTGCCCATCTGCATGGCCAAGACCCAGTATTCCTTCTCCGACGACCAGACCAAGCTGGGCGCCCCCAAGGACTTCACCATCACCGTCCGTAACCTGAAGGTCTCCGCCGGCGCCGGCTTCCTTGTGGCTCTCACCGGCGACATTATGACCATGCCGGGTCTCCCCAAGGTCCCCGCCGCCGAGAAGATCGACGTGGACGAAAACGGCAAGATCACCGGTTTGTTCTGATTGCAAGCGAAACATCCCACCCGGTTGGGTGGGATGTTTTTTTGCGTCGTTCTCAAATTCCAAGTTCTGCTTTCAGGGCGGCGATCATCTCCTGATACTCCGCATCGGTGAGAAGAACGGGATCGGGGTTGGTGATGGTGAAGTTGCCGCCGAACTCGAAGCCGCCCTCGTACTTGGGCACAATATGGAAATGCAGGTGGGGGTTGGCGTCGCCGAAGGAGGCCAGATTCAGCTTGGTGCAGCCCCACAGCTTCTTCACGGCGCCGGAAGCGCGTGCCAGATCCTCGCAGTAGTCCGCACGCTCCTGATCGCCGCACTCGCACAGTTCCTTCTTGTGATCTTTCAGCGCCAGCACGCAGCGGCCGCGATGCGCCTGATCCTTGAACAGATACAGGGTAGATGCCTTCATATCACCCACCTTGAACATGATGGCCATGCGGCCCTCGTGGTTTGCGTCACAGTAAAAACAGCTCATGGTTTCATCCTCCACAACTGAAATTGATACCTTAACCATACCGCGTTCTCCCATTCGCGTCAAGGAAAAGCCCCTCTGCCTTCGGGAAATTCTCCTGCCCTCCCCTGCCCTTTTTATATCATGAAAAAAAGACCGCCAAGGAGGGTACGCCGTGCAGACCCAAGCTGCGGGACGAGAACTGCTGCGACCTGTTTGAGACGAGCGCGCCCATCGACGTGTCTACCTGGCACGCCCACGCCAAGGATCATGCCCTGCGGCATCCCACCCCCTTCTCCAGCGCCTATTCCCGCACGCCGAAGGATGCCCACAGTGAGAGCATCCGCGATGCGGCATCCGACTGGACATCCCGAATACCGAACGACGAAGTCTGCGACAGCTTTGACAGCAACAGCCACGTTTCCGATGAAGAGCCGCCAGAGGTTTTGCATCACCATTCCGAGCATTGACATCCCAAACAACAGCCCAAACGAAAAGAGGACGGCGCTGCCGTCCTCTTTCTTTATTTCTTTTTGGGGAGAAACAGCCCGGCGCAGCCTGCCAGAATGGCAAAGTCCGCCAGATTGAACACATAGTGCTTCAGCCGCCCCGGCGCTTTGGGGAGCTGGACATAGTCGTACACGCTGCCTTTTTCCAGCCGTTCCGCCAGATTGGCCGCGCCACCGCCCAAAAGCAGCCCCACGCTCACCGGATGGCTTCGCCGCTGCGAACAGGCCACGCCCAGTGCCGCCACGGACAAAGCCATCAGCACCCGGGAGGGAACGCGCACACCAAAGGCCGCCTGCGTATTCCGCAGGGCAGTCAGGCGCACACGCCCGCCGGCAAGGTCTGTTTCCTGCCGGCTGCTTCGATCCAGATACCATCGGGCGGCATTGCAGGCCGCAAAGGTGCCCAGTCCGGTCAAAACAGTTTTCATGGTTTCATTCCTCCTCCGGGGTCAGCGCACGCTCCATGGCAAGGCGCACGTTGCCGGTTTTTGTGTTTTGATTGTTTTTCTCCAGCACACCGCTGATCTGCCCCTGCACGCCCTCGATCTCCTCACGGAAGTTGGACGCGGACAGCCGCAGCGCCCCATGGCCCAGAATGATGAGCTGCTCCGGGCCATCGGAGGTAGCCACCTTCACACGATGGTGCTTGCCCAATTCGTAAGTAGCCTTTTCGATGTAGGCGTCCGCTGTTTCGGCCTCCTTGGTATAGACCACATGGATGTTGTGATACTTCTCCACGCTGCCAAGCCCCCCCTTGACCTTATAGGCGTCAAAGACGGCGATGACCCGGTTTTTCTTATAGCCCTGATAGTTGCAAAGCAAATCGCACAGGGCGGTGCGGGCGGCGTCCAGATTCTCCCGGGCGATGCTTTTCAGTTCGTCCCAGGCGAAGATGATGTTGTAGCCGTCCACCAGAAGATATTCTTCCCCCTGAAACTGCTCCTTTATACGCCGCTTTTCCGGTTCCGTGTCTGCCGCAGGCCGCTTCGGTTCTTTGGGCGGAATAAAGGTCTGCCGCTTCACAGGGCCGTAGGTGCGCTCGAAAATGGCCTGCAGTTCCTTATCCTGTTCCAGCGTTCCGGCATAGGTGCTGACGGTGCGGGCACGGGGTAAGGCGGTTTCCTGCACCGCCTGTTTCCCAAGTCGCAGGCCGCTGTCTACGTGTGCCATGGCAGGGACTTCGTCCCAGCGGACATTATAGCCCGCGCCGTGGCCGCAGAACACGGAGTCCGGCGTGTTCTCCACATCCCGCTCCGGCTCGTAGCCGATGGCTTCGATGACCTTCTCCGCATCGGCACAGGGGCGGTAGCCGCCGTTTTGGAGCAGCAGCCGTCCCCGTCCACGGGTGTAGGCAATCACTTCCCGTGCGTAATCCCGCAGCGCGGCAACCGGCGCGCTGCCGACAAGCACGGTCTCCTCACCGAAGGTCTCCGGCGGCTCCGTTTCGCCGTTTATGCGCTGCAGATCGCTCATGGCGCGGCCGATCTGGTCGGCAGGCAGTTCCAGACGGAAGTCGTACCACGGTTCCAGCAGCACACTTTTTGCCTGCATCAATCCCTGCCGCACGGCGCGATAGGTGGCCTGACGGAAATCGCCGCCCTCGGTGTGCTTATCGTGGGCACGGCCGGCCACAAGGGTGATCTTCATATCCGTAATGGGCGAGCCGGTGAGCACGCCCAGATGCTGCTTTTCCTCCAGATGGGTCAGGATCAGCCGCTGCCAGTTCAAGTCCAGCGCATCGGTGGAGCAGGCAGAGGCAAAGTGCAGACCGCTGCCGCGAGGCGCAGGCTCCAGCAGCAGATGGGCTTCGGCGTAGTGGCGCAGCGGCTCAAAGTGGCCGATGCCCTCCACCGCGTTTTCAATGGTCTCCCGATAGCACACGGCGCCTGCGCCGAATTCCACCTCCATGCCGAAACGTTCCCGAATACGGCGGCTCAGGATCTCCAGCTGCACCTCGCCCATGAGGCACATGTGGATCTCTCTTGCGCCCTCATCCCACATCACTTTCAGCTGGGGATCTTCCTCCTCCAGCAAGCGCAGATGTTTCAGGGCGGTATGGGGATCTGTGCCGTCGGTCAAAATCACCTGATAGCGCAGCACCGGTTCCAGCAGCGCGCCGTCCCAGTCCTCCTCAAAGCCCAGTCCCTGCCCCGGTGCGGTATGGGTCAGTCCCGTGACGGCCACCACCGTGCCGGCACTCGCCTCCTCCACGGGGCGGAACTTCGTGCCGGAATAGATGCGCAGCTGGTCGGCTTTTTCCTCCCACACCTTCTCCGCCGCCGTGTCAGGGCGGCGGTTTGAAAGCAGGTCTTTCACCCGCAGCGTACCGCCGGTGACTTTCAAATGCGTCAGGCGGCTGCCCTGGGCATCGCGGGTAATTTTAAAAACGCGGGCGCCGAATTCATTCGGATACACGCTCTCCGGGGCGTAGCGGGAAACACCCTCCGCAAAGGTCTCCACGCCCTCCAGCTTCAGGGCGGAACCGAAAAAGACAGGGAACAGTTTGCGCGCCCCTACCATCCGGGAGATGTCCGCGTCGCCGACTGTCCCGGTTTCAAAATAGGCTTCCAGCACCGCCTCGTCGCAGACGGCGGCTTCTTCGAAAAAGACATCCTGCGCCGCGCCGAAATCCACGCAGCCGCTATCCAGCCGCCGCTTCAGTTCCTCCATCAGGGCGCTTCTGTCCGCACCGGCCAAATCCATTTTATTGACAAACAGGAACACGGGCACGCCGTAACGCTCCAGCAGCCGCCACAGCGTACGGGTATGGGCCTGCACGCCGTCCGTGCCGCTGATGACCAGAACGGCGCAGTCCAGCACACGCAGCGTCCGCTCTGTTTCGGCGGAAAAGTCCACATGGCCGGGGGTGTCCAGCAATGTCACTTCCCGGTCGCCCAGCACCAGCTCCGCCTGCTTGGAGAAGATGGTGATGCCCCGCTCCCGCTCCATGGCGTCGGTATCCAGAAAGGCATCCTTATGATCCACCCGCCCCAGCTTGCGCACCGCACCGCTGTGGTAGAGCAGCGCTTCGGACAGGGTGGTTTTTCCAGCGTCCACATGGGCAAGAATGCCCATCACCAGTTTCTTCATACCGTTACTCCAACGTCAAAAATCAAAGGACTCCCGCAAATTCCAGACCCGCCAGCAAGCCGTAGATCACCGGCTGATGCAGCAGATAGACCGGCAGAGAGTGCCGTCCCAGCGCCGTCACGACCGGCAGACGCAGAGAGCAAAACACCTCTCTCCGCAGCCGATAAAGGAAATATCCCGTCCAGAACAGAAACAGCCATGGCAGCAGGGAGAAATAGTCCGACGATACGAAATCTGCCGCCGGGAAGCCCAGAAAGGCCGTAAACAAATTGCTGTAAAGTGCCCGGGGCAGCGTGACCAGCCGTGCGCCTTCAAACCCCAGATAGCCGCTGTTGACGCCACGCAGGAGCAGAAAGAGCGTAAAGCTCCCTGCAAGGCCTGCCCTTGCGGGAATGCGCTGGAACAGCGCATCCAGCGGCACGGTCACAAGCATGGCCGTGCCCAGAAGGGTCAGCACGCCGAACACAATGGGCGCCTCCGGCATAGCCACCAGCGTCACCGCCGTGACCAGTGCGCCGCCGCCGAATACCGTGAGTCCCCGCTTGACGCGGTGCCGTCCCAGATGGAAGCAGAAGCCCGAGAGGAGAATAAACGTCCAGCAGATGCTCTGCTGCCAGAGGTAGGCACCGAAGGAGCGGTACCACGGCCAGTTCACGCCGTGGAGATACACCAGATCCCAAGCCGCGTGATAGGCGATCATGCTCAAAAGTGTCACACCGCGGACAGTATCCAGTTCCGGCTGTCTGGGGCGGCGGACTGTCTGCTTCATCTCCGTGCCTCCTTTCGCATTTCTTTCCGCAACATCCTACCACAGTATGTGCTTTTTTTCAAGGAAAAGGGCGTCTTTCCTGCCCGTTCCCCTTGCAAAGGGACTGTTTTTATGGTAAATTGTCTTGGATTGCACATTTTAGCTTAAGGAGGGGCTCATATGGCCACCCTGCACGAAGAAATTTCCCGTCGGCGGACCTTTGCGATCATCTCCCACCCCGACGCCGGTAAAACCACATTGACCGAAAAGTTCCTGCTCTACGGCGGTGCCATCGCACAGGCTGGCGAAGTCAAGGGCAAGAAAGCGAAAGCCGCCACCTCCGACTGGATGGAGATTGAGAAGCAGCGCGGTATCTCCGTCACATCCTCCGTCATGCAGTTCCAGCACAGCGGCTTCTGCATCAACATTCTGGACACCCCGGGACATCAGGACTTCTCCGAGGACACCTACCGCACCCTGATGGCGGCCGACAGCGCCGTCATGGTCATCGACGGCGCCAAGGGCGTGGAGCCCCAGACCCGCAAACTGTTCCGCGTGTGCGCGCTGCGCAACATCCCCATCTTCACCTTCATCAACAAGATGGACCGCGAGACCCGGGATCCCCTCGAACTGTGCGAGGAAGTGGAGCGGGAGCTGGGCATCGATACCTATGCCATGAACTGGCCCATCGGCTGCGGCAAGGAGTTCCAGGGCGTTTACGACCGGGAAAAGAGCCGCATCATCTTCTTCGACGCCGAGGGCAAGGGCAAGAAGGCCTCCACCACCGAAGTGGCGCTGGACGATCCTGCTCTGGACGAGATGATCGGTGCCAAGAAGGCCGAGACCCTCCGGGAGGAAGTGGAACTGCTGGGCGCAGGCCGCGACTTTGACATGGAAGCCATCCGCAACGGCACCCTCTCCCCCGTGTTCTTCGGCTCCGCTCTGACCACCTTCGGCGTGGAGCCCTTTTTGGAGGAGTTCCTGCGCATGACCACCTCTCCCCTGCCCCGTGTCAGCGATTGCGGCGAGGTGGACGTGTTCGGCGAGGATTTCTCCGCTTTCGTGTTCAAGATTCAGGCTAACATGAACAAGGCGCACCGCGACCGTCTTGCCTTCATGCGCATCTGCTCGGGTAAGTTCCAGCGGGACACCGAGTATTACCACATGCAATCCGGCAAGAAGATGCGCCTGAGCCAGCCCCAGCAGATGATGGCGGCCGAGCGCGAGATCGTGGACGAGGCTTATGCAGGCGACATCATCGGCGTGTTCGATCCCGGTATGTTCTCCATCGGCGACACCATCACCGTACCCGGTAAGAAGTTCAAGTATTCCGGCATCCCCACCTTCGAGCCCGAACACTTCATGCGGGTATCCCCCAAGGACACCATGAAGCGCAAGCAGTTCATCAAGGGCACGGAGCAGATCGCACAGGAAGGCGCCATCCAGATCTTCAAGATCCCCGGCGCAGGCTTGGAAGAAGTGATCGTGGGCGTCGTCGGCACGCTGCAGTTTGACGTGTTCCAGCACCGTATGAGAAGCGAATACGGCGTGGAAATGTATATGACTTCTCTGCCCTACGACCATCTGCGGCTCATCGCCGAGTGTCCCTGCAAGCCGGAGGATCTGGTGCTGTGCACCGGTGCCTCCCTGCTGGAGGACTTCAAGGGCCGTCTGCTCATCGCTCTGGACGGCGAGTGGAGCGTGGGCTTCCTGACCAAGCACAACCCCGGTCTGGTGCTGGCGGACTCCCTGTCTGTGTAACGTATGGCGGAGATCAGACTGTACCGCCCCGGCGACGAGACGGCGCTTTCCATCCTGCTGCGCCGCACACTGCTGGAGGTCAATGCCAGCCACTGTCCTGCCGATGAGATCGAATGGCTCTACAACCGCTACACCCCCGAAATGGTGGCGGAGATCGCGTCCGGCGGCCACACCTATGTGATGACCGAGGGCGAGACCATCGTTGGCACCGGCACGGTGGTTGAGACCGGCGAGGCGGAGTGCGAGATCATCGCGGCATTCCTGCTGCCGGAGGCCATCGGCCGCGGACTGGGGCGGAAGCTGTTTACAGCGCTGGAGTCGGACGCGCTTTGCGTCAATGCCCGGCGCATTTGGCTGACCTCCTCCGAGAACGCGCTGGACTTTTACGAAAAGACCGGCTGGCAGTATGTCTACGGCTACCGTCAGCGGGGCGGCGAACTGCACCTGCTGGAGATGGAAAAGCGGAAATAACGCAAAGCACCTCTGCCTTTCGGCAGAGGTGCTTTTTTATTGGATGCCGGTCAGACCTGTCACGGGATCTCGCCAAAGGCCCAGCTGCGGCGGATGGAAGGTACACCAGACAAAGACAAAGGCCAGCGCCCACATCAGCGCAAAGGCCACCAGCTGCAGCCACGGCGCATTCAGCCGTCCCCGGCGCAGCAATCGGAAATCCACCCAGAAGGCGATCAGCGCCGACACATAAAAGATGGAGATGTTGACCCAGTCCACCAGATAGCCCAGCACGCCGCCGTAGGTGTAAAACAGCACAGGAATGAGGAGCAGCCCCGTCAGGGTGCTGACCAACCGTGCCGCAGGGAAGTTGGGGTAGTTCCGTCCCAGCACGCACAGCTGCACCAGCGACCAGAGGAACATAGGGAAAAAGAAGATCTTCATATGCTCCCATGTGGACTCGTTCACTCCTGAAAATGCCGCGGCAAGGGTGCTGCCCCCCGTCCAGTCGTAGAGGAAATGCAGTAATGTACCCACTGCGGAAACAAAGAAAACGCCTCCTGCCTCCCAGAAAAACAACCGTTTACGCATCAGACCCTCCCCACAAAAAAAGGACTGCGGAAATTCCGCAGTCCCATTTTATGCAGTTTCCCCGCTGCTATGCAAAAACCGCCTGCAAGAGCAGCATATACAGCGCCGCACCGCAAGGGGCACAGCTGTTAAGATCACATTTTTTCGGGGGCGTCCACGCCGATGAGCTTCAGGCCGTTTTTCAGCACGATGCGGGTATCGTCTGCCAGTTTCAGACGGGCGCTCTGCACGGCAGGTGCCTCGCCCTTGATGCGGCAGGCGTTGTAGAAACGGTGGAAGCAGGCCGCCAGCTCCTGCAGGTAGCGGTTGATGTGGCTGGGATCATAGTCCCGGGCAGCCAGCTTCACTTCCTCGCAGAACTGGGCCAGCTGCTTGATGAGTGCCTGTTCGGTTTCGCCGGAGAGCAACTTCATATCCACCTCGCGCTGGGCAGGAACGGCGACGCCCTCCTCCGCCATGGCACGCAGCAGAGAGCAGATGCGGGCGTGGGCGTATTCCACATAGTAGATGGGATTCTCGCTGTCCTCACGGACGGCCAGACCCAGATCGAATTCCATCTGGGTGTCGGGCTTGGCGTTGAAGTACCAGCGGGCGGCATCCACGGAGATCTCGTCCAGCAGGTCGGCCAGCGCGATGGCCTTGCCGGTGCGCTTGCTCATACGCACGGGAGCGCCGTCGCGCAGCAGCTTCACAAGCTGCATCAGCACGATATCCAGACGCTCGGTGCCGTTGAGATCCAGCGCGTCCAGCGCGCCCTTCAAACGAGCCACATGACCGTGGTGGTCGGCGCCCCAGATGTTGATGACCTTATCGAAGCCGCGAACGGCAAACTTGTTGCGGTGATAGGCGATGTCGGCGGCGAAGTAGGTGTAGAAGCCGTTGGCGCGGCGCAGCACGTCGTCCTTCAGATCCAGCTTGTCCACGTCGGCCTGCTTCTTGCCGCTCTTCAGCAGATTTTCGCGCATGATGTCGGCGGTGCGCAGCCACAACGCGCCGTCCTTCTCGTAAGTCCAGCCGTTGGCGGTGAGCATGTCCACGGTTTCGGCCACATAGCCGCTGTTGTGCAGGTCGGACTCCAGGAACCACAGATCGTAGTTGATCTTGTAGCGCTGCAGATCGGTCTTCATCTTGGGCAGGTTGCGGCTGAGACCGAACTGCGCCAGTTCGCTCTGGCGCTCCTGTTCGGACACGTTCAGCAGCTTCTCGCCGTTGATGTCATAATACTCCTGCGCCAGATCCCGGATGTCGCCGCCCTGATAGCCGTCCTCGGGGAAGGGCACGTTCTCCTCACCCTGAATGATCTGCAGATAGCGGGCCTCCAGAGAATGGGCAAACTTGTCGATCTGGTTGCCGGCGTCGTTGACGTAGAATTCACGGGAGACCTCGGCGCCGCAGTGTGCCAGAACAGCCGCCAGCGTATCGCCCAGCACGCCGCCGCGGGCGTTGCCCATGTGCATGGGGCCGGTGGGGTTGGCGGAGACGAACTCCACCATGTACTTCTTGCCCTTCAGGCTGTCGTTGGTGCCGTAGGTCTCGCCCTCCGTCTCCACGGCGGCACAGACATCAGCGTACCAGCTGTCATTCAGGCGGAAATTCAGAAAGCCGGGGCCGGCGATCTCGGCGGAGGCAAAATAGGTGCCTTCCAGCGCCATGTGATCCAGCAGGGTCTGGGCAATGTTGCGGGGGGGCTGGCGCAGCGCCTTGGAGGCGGCCAGCGCAAAGGTGGTGGTGAAGTCGCCGTTGGCGGTATCCTTGGGGATCTCCACGGGGGCGGTCTTGACCTCCGCTTCGGGCAGAGAGCCGTCTGCCACCGCAGCATGGTATGCCGCCATGGCCAGCGCCGCCACCTGATCCTTCGCATTCTGAATCATGTTAATCATGCCATCTATCTCCTCATTCGTATTGTTTCCCGATCAGTCTTTCCGCTTCACGCGGATCTTGAAGCAGTTCCGTCCCGTGACGGTATGCTCCACGGCGATGGAGTAGCGGATCTCCATCACGCCGCCCCGCGCGCTGATATTATGCCGCAGGCGGCTGGTCTGGATGTCCACCGTCAGCTCACCGAAGGGCGTTTCGTACAGGGAGGTGTGCTGCCGCCCCTCCTCAAACACCATCTGGGAGTTCACGCTGCCGCTGCGCCGCAGCGTCACCCGCGGTCCTGCGATCTCAAAGGTGGTGGTCGTGCCCTCCATGCCCGTCAGCGCCGTTTCCTGATACTCCAGAATGATGGCGTCCTGCCGCAGTTCCATGGTGCCTTCGGTCATCAGTTCCGTGGCGTCCGGGTCAATGTCGTCAAAATACTGCTCGCCCCGGACAAACAGCGTCACGGGCAGTTTGTTCTGTTCAATACCTGTCAATGTCGATCCTCCGTGCGCCGCTGCGCAGCTCCTCCTGCAGAAAGACCGAGGCGATGCGCTCAAAGTCCTCCGGCCGGTCGCTGACGTAAAACTCCGCCGCGCCCTTTTGCGCGCTGTCTGCCCGGAGGCTGCCGTCATTCAGCAGGCGTTTCAGTTCGAAGGCGGACTCCTCTCCGGCGGAGACCAGCGTCACCTCCGCTCCCATCACGTCGGACACTATCTCCGTCAGCAGCGGATAGTGGGTGCAGCCGAGGATCAGCGTATCGATACCTGCCTCTTTCAACGGTTCCAGATATTCCCGGGCCACCGTTTCGATCACCACGTCGCCCCGGCGGAACCGGCCGTTCTCCACCAGCGGGACGAACAGCGGACAGGGCGCGCAAAACACCTCCACGCCTTCGTCCATCCGCCGCAGCGCCGCCTCGTAGGCGCCGGAGCGGACGGAGGCCAGCGTGGCGATCATGCCGATTTTTTTGTTCTTTGTCGCATTGACTGCACGGCGGCAGGTGGGCTCCACTACGCCGACGATGGGCAGGTCATTCTCCTGCCGCAGCGTATCCAGCGAGGTGGTGGATACCGTGCCGCAGGCGATGAGGATGGCCTTCAAATCGAAGGAGCGCAGAAAGCGCACATCCTGCCGGGCGTATTTGAGCAGCGTTTCCTTGGATCGTCCGCCGTAGGGGACACGGGCGGTGTCGCCGAAATAGATCAGGTTTTCCTCCGGCAGGATCTGCCGCAGGGAGCGCACGGCTGTCAGTCCGCCAAGGCCGGAATCAAACACGCCGATGGGCCGCATATCCATATCAGGTTCCCCTTTCCGGCGCATAACGCACCAAATTACACTAGGATTATATATTATACTATGCAAGCGCTTTTGCCGCAAGACAGTTTTTAGTCTTTTTACCCTGTTTTTTGTATGGCATTTTCCCGTCACCTTTGCTATAATCCATCATATATAGAAACAAACAACTGGGAGGTGGGCCCATGAACATCGAATTGACGCAGCAGCAGTTCCGCTATCTGCTGGATCTGGTATACATAGGAAACTGGGTGATGAACTCCACCCGGGAAAATGACCGCATCAAAGAATACGATCAGGTGGAGAGTCTGGTGTTCTCCCACTGCCTGCAGCACAAAATGCGCAAGCTGGTAGAGCTGTATCAGGGCGAGCTGATCCCCTCCCGCGCCTTTGCCGACGGCGGCATCCATGAGGTCATTGAAAATTACGAAGACATCATCTTTTACGAGATCCTGGCGGAGGAAATGGCCCTGCGGGATCTGGACGGCCTCCCTCTGACGGCGGAAAACTACGGCACGCTGATGGAACGCATCGACCGCTACATGGCCGATTTTAACCAGCACGGCACGGATCACATCTCCGTGGAACTGGACGAGTAAGGCCGGCTCATAAATGACAAAAAAGACCTCATCATAAAATTACACAGAGGAGAAGAACGTATGGCAGAAACATCCAAAGTTTATTTCGCAGACTTCCGCGCCCCCTCCTGGCGGGAGACCATCCCCCAGAAACTGGCCCGCCTGATCATGACCGCCGGCTTTGCCGACATGGATCTGGAAGGCAAATACGTGGCCATCAAGACCCACTTCGGTGAGCCGGGCAACATGGCCTTCCTGCGTCCCAACTGGGCAAAGGTGGTGGTGCAGCTGGTCAAGGACAAGGGCGGCAAGCCCTTCCTGACGGACTGCAACACGCTGTATATCGGCGGCCGCAAGAACGCGCTGGATCACATGGAATCCGCCTACCAGAACGGTTTCAACCCCTACAACACCGGCTGCCACATCATCATTGCCGACGGTCTCAAGGGCAACGACGAGGTGGAAGTCCCCGTGGAAGGCGGCGAATACGTGACCTCCGCCAAAATCGGCCGCGCCATTATGGACGCCGATGTGTTCATCTCCCTCAGCCACTTCAAGGGTCACGAGCAGGCCGGTATGGGCGGTGCGCTGAAGAACATCGGCATGGGCTGCGGCAGCCGTGCCGGCAAGATGGAGCAGCACAACGCCGGCAAACCCTTCGTCAAGGCCAAGAATTGCATCGGCTGCGGCTCCTGCGCCAAGATCTGCGCCCACGGCGCCCCCATCCGCGGCGAGGACGGCAAGTTCTCCATCGACACCGACAAGTGCGTGGGCTGCGCCCGCTGCCTTGCCATCTGCCCCAAGGATGCCATCCAGACCAAGTGGGATGAAGCGCCCGCCATTTTGAACAAGAAGATCGCCGAATACAGCAAGGCCGTGGTGGATGGCCGTCCCTGCTTCCATATCTCTCTCGTTCTGGACGTTTCCCCCAACTGCGACTGCCACGCCGAAAACGACATCCCCATTGTTCCCAACGTGGGTATGTTCGCCTCCTTCGACCCCGTGGCGCTGGATCAGGCCTGTGCCGACGCTGTTATGGCACAGCCCAAGGTCCCCAACTCCGCCCTGTTTGACGAGGGCTGCGACTGCAACGATGCCGACGTCTTCCACGCCGTCCATCCCGTCACCGACTGGCAGGTCTGTCTGGAGCACGCCGAAAAGCTGGGTCTGGGCAGCCGGAAATACGAGCTGGTCAAGATCTAACAGCAAACAAAGAGAGGGCTTCCTTTCGGAAGTCCTCTCTTTTTACTCAGATTCGATCAGGCAAACAGAGCGTTGAAGGAATCAACGATCTCATCGCACTCGCTGTAGGCGATCATCATCACATAGTTGCCGTTGTCAACGATGCGGGAGTTCTTCTGCCAGCCCTCCATGCTCTCGGGATACCAGGCGCCGCCGTCCACCTGGGCGTCGATACGGGCCTGCAGGATCTCCTTCACGGCAGCCACATCAGCCTCGTTGGCCACTTCCACCAGAGCGATCTCGCAGACCACAGCACCCATCATGGGCTGATAGATCATCAGCTGCTTGGCCTCGATAGCGCTCAGGCCGGGGAAGAAGCCGTCCATCGACTCGGGCATCTCGGTCAGGTTCACGGTAGCAGGGAAGTTTTCACCGTACTTCTCGCACACAGCGGTGTAGAAGGCGGCCAGATCCACCTGCTCGGCAGTCTCGGTCTGGGTGTTGTCTTCCTGGATGTTTTCTTCCTGGGTCTTGTCGTCCTCGACGGGGGTGTTGTCTTCCTTATTGCCGCAGGCAGCCAGGCTCAGCAGCATGGCCAGGGTCAGGAACAGAGTCAGAATCTTCTTCATAATGTAATTCTCCTTTACAATTTCAGGCGCTCGGGGCACCAAATTTTTATGCTTTAAGGGGCACAGTATTCATAGACGAACCGCGCGAAAAAAAGTTCCCGCTTTTTTGAAAATATTTTTCGGTTCCCCACAAAAATGCCCCGCAGCCTTGCGGGGCATTTTGCTGGGATCATTCCGTGGTGTAGTTGTCGAAATAGCCCTGAATATAGACGATGGGCGTGCCCTTGTCACCGGAACCGGAGGTCAGGTCGCACAGGGAGCCGATCAGGTCGGTCAGGCGGCGGGGGGTGGTGCCTTCGGACACCATGTTGCCCACCAGATTGCCGTCTTTCTCCTGAATTCTGCTCTTGATGGCTTCCTTCAGGGCGTCGCCGGACAGATCGGCATAGTCGTTATCTGCCAGATATTTCAGCTTCAGCTCGTTGGGCGTACCCTCCAGACCGGCGGTGTAGGCGGGAGAGACCACAGGGTCGGCCAGCTCCCAGATCTTGCCCACGGGGTCCTTGAAGGCGCCGTCGCCGTAGACCATGACCTCCACGTGCTTGCCGGTGGCTTCCAGAAGACGCTTCTGAATGTCCTCCACCAGATCCTGGCAGTCCCGGGGGAACAGCTTGACCTGATCTTCCGTGGACTTGTTGGTGCCCAGCAGGCCGTACTTTTCGTTATAGCCGCTGCCATTGACGGGCGCGGTCAGGATCTCGTCCAGGCCGAACACGCGCTCGGCGCCGGCGGCCTTCAGCAGGCGCTTGGTGCGGGCACGGGTATGGATATCGCAGTTGATGACGTTCTTGGTGTAGCCCAGAACGGCACGGGGATCGTTGGCGAAGATGATCTCCGCCTCGGCGCCTGCCGCGCGGATCAGGCTCTCGTAATACTCCACATAGTCCACGCCGGTGAAGGGATGCTTCTCGTAGCCGAACAGCTCACGATACTTCTCCAGAGAGAGGACATCCTTGTAAGGATCCACGCCCTTCTCATCCAGCGCATCCAGGCTGACCAAATGGTTGCCCACCTCGTCAGAGGGATAGCTGAGCATCAAAACGACCTTCTTCGCACCCATGGCGATGCCGCGCAGGCAGATGGCAAAGCGGTTGCGGCTGAGAATGGGGAAAATGACGCCCACGGTCTCCCCGCCCAGCTTAACGCGGACATCCTCGGCAATATCGGTCACAGAGGCATAGTTGCCCTGAGCACGGGCCACGATGGCCTCCGTCATGGCAACGATGTCGCGGTCACGCACGGCAAAGCCGTCATCAGCGGCGGCCTCCAGCACACAATTCGTAACGATCTCCGCCAGATTGTCGCCCTGACGGATAATGGGGGCACGAACGCCCCGGGAAACAGTGCCGACCATACGACTCATAAGAACACTCCTTTTTGTATCAATAGACAAATTGGATCAAAACAACCTTCTCAACCATACTACAATACCAAGAAAATGTTCGCTTGTAAATCGGTATTTGAAAAAAAATTGCACTCTTGCTTGTATTTTTGCTGAATCCCACTATTTTTATTCCTTATATCTCCCTGCTCGTGCCGCCAAAACACGCCTCTGCCTGCAGAAGGTTCCTCCTTGGCAGGCAGAAAAATACCGCCTGTGCCGATCGGCACAGGCGGCGTGATGTTTAAACGTCAGCCTTCCACAGACCGTGGAGGTTGCAGTACTCGTACACGGCCACGGGCTTCTCCCCGTCAGCCAGCGCAAATTCCGCAGTGGGTTCCGCGCCGGGAACCAGCGCTCTGCGCTGCACGCCGGAGGTGGTCTCCAGCCAGATCCAGGCGATGTGATGCTCCTCCAGCATGGGATGCAGCACAGAACCCACCTGCACCTTGACCAGATCGCCCTCCACCGTGACGGCGGGGATGTGCTTCTCGGCGCTGGCTTCCACCGTGCCGGGGATCAGCCGGGTCATCTTCTGGCCGCAGCACATCACGGGAACACCCGCATCGTGGATCTTCTCAATGATATTGCCGCAATGCTCGCAAACAAAAAACTGCAGTTCGTTCATACATGTTCCTCCTTGAATTAATTGTATGTAAATAGATGGTGGTTATTTTACTTCTTCAAAGTCCTCAACGCCGCGCTTGCAGAGGGGACAGAGAAAATCCGCAGGAAGCGCTTCCCCCTCGTACACATAGCCGCAGATCTTGCACACGAACTTTCTGCCGGCTTCGGTTGCCGCAGGCGCTGCCGCCTCTGCCGCCGCGGGCTCGCTGCACAGCTCCTCCGCCAGAGCGGTCAACTGGGCGGAACTCTCCTCGTTCAAGGCAGACACAATCTTCACGCCGGCGGCGGTGTAGGTCAGGTTTTTGCTCTTTTCCAGCATGCCTTTCATGATCCGGGCGGCAGCAGGCGCCCAGCTGCCATTCTCAATGAAGGCAACGGTGCGGTTGCTGTAATTCCGTTCGGTCAGGTGGTCGATAAAGGTGCGCATAAAGGGGAAAATGTCGCCGTTATACGTCGTGGTCGCCAGTACCAGCTTGCTGTAACGGAACGCATCTTCCACAGCCTCGGCCATGTCGCATCGGGCCAGATCGTTGACCACCACCTTGGGGCAGCCCTTTTCACGAAGCTGCTCCGCCAGCTGCTCCACAGCTTTTTTCGTGTTGCCGTAGACGGAGGTGTAGGCGATCATCACGCCCTCCTCTTCCACAGCATAGGACGACCAGATGTTGTAAAGATTGAGATAATAGCCGAGATTTTCGGTCAGCACGGGGCCGTGGAGGGGGCAGATGGTCTGAATATCCAGCCCGGCGGCCTTTTTCAGCACAGCCTGCACGGGCACGCCGTACTTGCCCACGATGCCAATGTAATAGCGGCGGGCTTCACACGCCCAGTCCTCCTCCACATCCAGCGCACCGAACTTGCCGAAGGCGTCTGCAGAGAAGAGGACCTTCTCCTGACTGTCATAGGTCATAATGACCTCGGGCCAGTGAACCATGGAGGCGGTGACAAAGGTCAGCGTCCGGCTGCCCAGAGACAGGGTATCGTTCTCACCGACCACCACCTGACGGTCTGCAAAATCCGTGCCGAAGAAATTCTTCATCATCACGAACGCTCTGGCCGAGGCCACGATCTTCGCCTCCGGATAATGCTCCGCAAAGCGGCGGATGCTGCCGGAGTGGTCCGGCTCCATGTGCTGCACCACCAGATAGTCCGGCTTGCGGCCATCCAGCGCCTTGTCGATGTTGGCAAACCAGTCCTGTGTGAAGTGCGCGTCCACGGAGTCCATGATCGCGATCTTCTCATCCAGAATGGCATAAGAATTGTAGGCCATACCGTTGGGAACGGCATACTGCCCCTCAAAAAGGTCAATTTCGTGGTCATTCACGCCCACATATTGAATCGTGTCTGAAATCGTCATTGGTTTATCCTCTTTTCCGGAACGGGTGTTTTTCATGTTTCCTGACCAAGAATTATACCACAGATCCCAGAAACTTCAAATAAAAAAATCTCCTCCAAACACACCCGTTTTTCCGTATCAGGCCTCCATGATCCGGCCATCCGCGGTAATGGTCACCACCTGCCGGGGCAGAAGCTTCCCGCTGGCCTGAATGGCGCGGTTGGCAGCGTGTTCCAGCCCGCCGCAGCAGGGCACTTCCATGCGGACAACGGTGACGCTGCGGATGTCATTGTTCGTGAGGATGGCGGTGAGCTTGTCCGCATAGTCGCCTTCGTCCAGCTTGGGACAGCCGATGAGGGTAACGCGGCCGCGAATGAAATCCTGATGGAACGCCGCATAGGCGTAGGCGGTGCAGTCGGCGGCGATGAGCAGGTCGGCACCGTCGAAACAGGGCGCATTCACCGGCACCAGCTTGATCTGCACCGGCCACTGCATCAACTGGCTTTGGGGCTTGACGGCGCTTTCCGCGCTCGCTGCTTCCTGCGGACGAGCCAACGCTCTGGCCTGAGAGCCGGGGCAGCCACAGGGCAGCGCTGCCGCCTTGGCGGCCTTTTCGGCCTTTGCCCGTTCCACGGCGGCTTCATCGTAGGCAGGGGCTTCCCTTACCTCGAAACTGATGGCGTCCACAGGGCAGGCGGGCAGGCAGTCGCCCAGCCCGTCGCAGTAATCCTCCCGGGTCAGGGCGGCCTTTCCGTCGATCATTTCAATGGCGCCCTCGTGGCAGGCGGCAGCACAGGCGCCGCAGCCGTTGCAGCGCTCCTGATCGATTTTAATAATTTTTCTCAATAGCATATTCATATCCCCTTTTCAGATGGTTTTAATCGATTGTGCGGCCTTTCGGCCCCATTTACGGTCTTATCATACTACAATCAAAACCGAAAGGGTGTTGTTATAACAACACTTTGCAGAAGATCTGCATCGTAAATCTGTAAAAAACTCCAAAAAGAGTGCTTTTCTGCGCACGGCAAGAAAAAGAGCCGCAGCAAGGCTGACGCCTGCCGCGGCTTTTTGACGAAGGATCGCCTGAAAGGGTTTTTAAAGCGGATCCATCCCCCTGCGGAGCGCCGCCCCCTTTTCTTATCATTTATGCAATACTGAAGCTCTTGGCTTCCTTTCTTGCCCGCACTTTTGCCACAATGGCTTTCACCACACAGCTGATGATAATCAACAGGACACCCACGCCCAGCACGATCAAACCGTTCAGCAGCCAGCCTTTCAGCAGCAGGCCAGACACCATACCGATCAGTTCTCCGCCGGGAATGCTGCTCAATGCACCACCGACCAGAATCGAACCGATCAGAGAGATCAGGGCGGCGATGGAACCGGAAACAGTCAGCGTGATTCCCACATCGCCCGTGGTGCGGATCATGCTCCAGTTGTTAACTCTTGCCAGCAGAATGGTCAGCAGAAGCACCACGGCCCAAAGCACACCGGTCACCCAATAAGAGAGACCATACTGCAGACCGTAATACACCACCGGGATGTCTTTCTTTAACGTTCTCACATCTGTGTAGTCCAGCACGCCGGTATCTTCGATCGTTTCCGCGACCACTTGGATCGTATAGTCGCTCATGTATACACCCAGAACATCATCAATCAGTTCCCGGTCCTTTTTCAGCAGCTTTTCAATGTCCTCTACATCCATCGCTGCCGTTCTCGTATCCATACGAATATCCGTCACGCAAAGGGCCAGATTTTTGCAGATCCCATCAATCAAAGCGGAATCCGCCGCCAGCTTTTCAACATCGCGCTTTCTCAGGTCAACGCCTTCCTCTCGCGCAATTTCGACGATCATATCCACCATCGTGGCGTCATCCTCAAGAGCCCCGGAAAGGTCGATTGCCGGAACCTCATCCAGATTCTGAAGCCTCTCCTCAAAGAAATTCTGCAAAGTTTCCGCCGAGGTAGCATTGCGCAAGCCGCCCAACACCGTGGCGATCCAGGAAAACAGGAAAACAACGATGCACAGGATCACCGCCAGAACGGTTTGCCCTGCGCTGCGCGGGCGGCGAACACGCGGTGTCTTGCTCTTTTTAGGCTTTGCCTCGGCCTTCACTTCAGGCTTTGTCTCGGGCTTCATCTCGAGATTCACCTCAGGCTTCATCTCAAGCTTCATCTCGGGCTTCACCTCGGGATTCACCTCGGGATTCACCCCAGCCGGCACTTCAGCCGTCACCTCAGGTTCTGCCTCAACAAGTTCCTCTGTGACCACGTTTTCCACAGGCTGGATGTATTCAGGCGCCCACTCCGCTTCCTGGGCAACCACATTGTCTACCTGTTCCGCAGGCAGTGCCTCCACAGGAGTTCCGCACTTTCTGCAGAAACGATACCCCTCACCCAACCGCTCTCCGCAATTCGGGCAAAAAATGACTTCCATTGAAACGTCTCCTTTTTCTATATATTCGGTCATATATCCGTTCGCTGATAAAAAATCGCACTCTTATGCTTTTCATTATTTCATACTCCTTCCCAGATTGCAACAGATTTCTCCATTTTTCTCCTGAAGAAGCTGTCAGTTGCGGACGAAACCCTTGTCCGGAAAACAGCCTTTCCCGCAGGCAGAAAACGCCCCTCGGGTCGAAATTTCGACCCGAGGGGCGCTTTTTATTTGGGAAGGGCCATTTTCGCGCAGCCGTAAATGCCGGCATCGTTGCCGAGATCGGCGATCACCGCGCCGGTCGCTGCAGAAACGTGGAAGGCATATTTGCGGTAAGCCTTCATCACCGGATTGAGAACGGTTTTTCCTGCCCGGCTCATGCCGCCGCCGATGATATACACGTCCGGATCCACGGTACAGGAGATGAAGCTCATAGCACGGCCCAGATAGTCGCCGAAGCGCTCCAGAACGGACAGCGCCATGGTATCGCCTTGCTCTGCCTGTTCGCAGAGTTCCTTGGCGGTAAAGTCGCCCATATCACGCAGAGCAGAGGGCGTATTGCACGATGCCAGCATTCGCTTGGCCATGTCGGCCACGCCGCGGGCGGAGGCATACTGTTCCAGACAGCCCCGCTTGCCGCAGGTGCAAACCAGCGTTTCCTCCGGCTCCACCGTGATATGGCCGATCTCGCCGGCACCGCCGTTTTTGCCGGCCACAATCTTGCCGTCCAGCACCACGCCGCCGCCCACGCCGGTTCCCAGCGTGATCATGACGGCGCTTCCGTATCCGCGACCACCGCCCTGCCACAGCTCACCCAGCGCCGCCACATTGGCATCGTTGCCCGCGGCAACGTTGGGGATTTCCGGCAGCAGTTCATTCATGCGTTTTTTGATATTGAACACACCCCAGCCCAGATTCACGCACTTGTACACCACAGTCTCCGCATCCACCGGGCCGGGCACGGCGATCCCGATACCCTCCACCTGTTCGCCGGTAATGCCGTGGCGTGCCATAACCGCCCGCACAGACGCCGCCACATCGGGCAGCACGGCCTCGCCGCCGTTTTCCGTGCGGGTGGGGATCTCCCACTTTTCGATCAGCGCGCCGTCGGCGGTAAAGAAGCCCAGCTTCACGGTGGTTCCGCCGATGTCGGCGCCAAATACATATTTCATCGTTGGTTCTCCTTTCTTACAGCACGCAGGACAGCACCATGGGCGCACCTGTGCAACGCAGCCGTCCGCCCGCCACCTGTACGGTCTTGCCGTCAAGGTGGTTGGTGTATGTGCCGTCCGGCAGAGATACCTGCACCTCCGCCGCCTTGCCCTTTAAGCTGAACACACCCACTTTCAGGGTGCGGGTGTCATCCCGTTCCAGAATGGCGATGTCATTTGCATCGTCGGCGCTGCCTTTGAAATAGTCCTCTGCGGAGAGCACCGTCTTTTTCACCTCATACAGCTTTCGCAGCAACGGCGTGATGTCCGCCGCCGTCCGCAGGATGTCTTCCTTTTCAAACAGGCTGGGAGTATGGTCGTTGCAGAACTCCTGTCCTGCATAAATGAGGGTGCTGCCCTTGAGGAAATAGAGGAAGGCGGTAAAGTTCTCCAACGCCTTTGCATCCTTCACAAAGGAGCAGATCCGGGGCTGGTCATGGTTTTCCAGACAGCGCATTTTGATGTAATTTTCGGGGTAGGCGCACTCCTGAAAATTCAGCATGTCGATATAGTTGGACAGGCCGCACTCGCCCTTCAAATAGCGGTCGAAGACCTCGCGGATGTCGTAATCGTACTCCATATCGAAGGCGCGGAACATCTCGTAGTCATTGGAGGAGTACAGGCCGAGCTTGCGGTTCATCTGGGAGAATCCGCTGTGGACGGTCTCCGCCAGCCAGATGCAGTCCGGCCGCACCTTCTCCACAGCTTCCCGTGCCTCGCACCAGAACTCCACAGGAACCATGGAGGCCACATCGCAGCGGAAGCCGTCCACGATGCCGGCCCACATGACCAGCGACTCGATCTGATAGTCCCACAATTCGCGGCAGCCATAGTCCAGATCCACCACATCCGTCCAGTCGCCCACGCGGTTGCCCATATTGCCGTCGCTCTTGCGGTAGAAGAACTCCGGGTGCTCCTGCGTCAGTACGGAATCCGGAGAGGTGTGGTTGTAGACCACGTCGATGATGCACTTCATCCCCCGGCGGTGGATCTCCTCCACCAGCGCTTTGAAATCCTCCATCGTGCCGTACTCCGGGTTGACGGTGCGGTAGTCCCGGTTGGCGTAGGGGCAGCCCAGAGAGCCCTTCTTCCCCTTGACGCCGATGGGATGGATGGGCATGAGCCAGATGATGTCCGTGCCCAGCGCGCGGATGCGGTCCAGATCGCCGATGAGGGCGCGGAAGGTGCCCTCCGGTGTGTGGCTGCGCACATAGACGGAGTAAATCACGTCACGGCGCAGGCTGATGTTCGTTTGCTTTGCCATAATGCTCTCCATTCTTCCGATGAAAAATCAGACACCCACCTGCGTGAGTGTCTGATCGACAGGTGTGTGAAACTGTTTTGCCTCCTCAATTGGGCGCACGGCCGTAGAGGCAGGTCATGTCGGCGATCTTTGCCGCCAGTTCGGGGGTGATCTGCTCGCGCAGGGCACGCCACTGCCAGTTGCCGCCCAGAATACCGGGGGTATTGATGCGGGCAGATGCGCCCAGACCCAGATAGTCCTGCAGCTGCACCACAAACAGCTCTGCTACGCTGCTCATGCCGCCGCGGATGATGCCCCAGTGGAAGCCCTCTTCCTCGTTGAGTCCCAGATAGCGCACAGCCATGTCCACATCGGCGGGATCTGCGTCATGTCTCCAGCCTGCCAGGGTGGTGTTGTCGTGGGTGCCGGGATAGCAGACACAATGGGGCGTATAGGTGTGGGGCAGGTGGTTGCTGGGTTCCCGGGAGTCGAAACCGAACTGCAGCACCTTCATGCCGGGCAGGCCAGAATCCTCCAGCAGCTGCCGTACCTCCGGCGTGGGATAGCCCAGATCCTCGGCGATGAACTGGATATGGGGGAACCAGCCGGTGAGCACGCCCACCAGATCCATGCCGGGGCCCTTGACCCAGCGGCCGTTGCGGGCTGTAGTTTCTCCGTAGGGCACGGCCCAGTAGCTCTCAAACCCGCGGAAATGGTCAATCCGCAGGATGTCATACAGTTTCGATGCACCCGAAACGCGGCGGATCCACCAGCCGTAGCCGTCCTTTTTCATGGCGTCCCAGTCGTAGAGGGGATTGCCCCACAGCTGACCGTCCGCGCTGAAATAGTCAGGCGGGACGCCGGAGACCTCCACAGGCACATTCCGCTCATCCAGCTGGAAGCTGGCGGGGTCGGCCCAGACATCGGCGGAGTCCAGCGCCACATAGATGGGCAGGTCGCCGATGATGCCGATGCCCTTTTCCCGGGCGTAGGCGCGCAGCGCCGTCCACTGCTTGAAGAACAGATACTGGATGTAGGTAAACAGGCGGACGTCCTCTGCCAGTTCCTGACGATAGCGCCCCAGTGCCTCGCACTTACGCAGGCGGATGGACTCGTCTGGCCAGTCCGGCCATCCCTTCATGTCGAAATGCCGCTTCAACGCCATGAACAGGGCATAGTCCGGCAGCCAGTCCCGGTTTTCCGCCAGAAACGCTTCGATTTCTGCCCGCTCTTTCTCCCAGCCGCGCTGCAACGCCAGCTGCAAAACAGAGAACCGGCCGCGATAGATGGCCTCGTAGTCCACCTTTTCGGGGTCGCTGCCCCAGTTGACCGCGGCAATCTCCTCTGCCGTCAGGAGGCCTTCCTCCCGCAGCAGATCCAGATCGATCAGATAGGGGTTGCCGGCGTAGGTGGAAAAGCACTGATAGGGGGAGTCGCCGTAGCTGGTCTGTCCCACGGGCAGGATCTGCCACCAGGACTGCTTTGCCGCCGCCAGAAAGTCCACAAATTCATAGGCGGCTTTGCCCAGCGTGCCGATGCCGTAGGGCGAGGGCAGCGAGGTAATGGGCATCAGGATGCCACAGCTTCGTTTCATGCCGGTAACACCCTTAACCCTTCACAGCGCCGGCTGCCACGCCCTTGATGATATGCTTCTGGCAGAACAGGTAGACGATGATGATGGGGATGATGCTCATCATAATAACGGCCATGGTGGCGCCCAAGTCCACGGTGCCATAGCTTCCCTTCAGGTACTGGACATGGATGGGGATGGTACGGTACTCGGTGCGATCCAGCACCAGATAAGGCAGCAGATAGTCGTTCCAGACCCACATGGTCTCCAGAATGCCAACGGAGATCAGCGTGGGCTTGAGCATGGGCAGCACCACCAGGAAGAAGGTGCGCACGGGGCCGCAGCCGTCGATGGCGGCCGCCTCTTCAATGGCGAGGGGCAGACCCTTGACAAAGCCGACAAACATGAAGATGGCAAGGCCCGCACCGAAACCCAGATACACCACCGGAATGCCCCAGGGGGTATTCAGCTTGAGCCGGTCGGCGGTGAAGGTCAGGGTGAACATGACCATCTGGAAGGGCACGATCATGGAAAACAGGCACAGGTAATAGAAGATTTTGGAAACCCGGTTGTTCACGCGGGCAATGTACCAGGCGCTCATGGAGCAGAACACCAGGATCAGCGCCACGGAGAGCAGGGTAATCAGCACGCTGTAAAAGGCGGATTTCATGAAGGGATAGTTGCCGAAGGTCAGGCCTTTGAGGTAGTTTGCCCACCCCATGAAAGACTCGCTGTTGGGCAGGGCGAAGGCCTCCATATTGATGTAGGAGTTCTCCTTGAAGGAGTTAATCACCACTTCAAACACGGGGATCAGCCAGCCCAGGGACAGGATGACAAAGCAGGCTGTCAGGATCTTACTGCCGAGGGTATAACGGGATTTCATCACTGCTGCACCTCCTTGTTACGAGTCGCGGAAAGCTGGATGATGGCAAGCGTCGCCACCAGGACGAAGAACACCACGGCCTTGGCCTGTGCCACGCCGTGCCAGTTCTTGTTGATGTTGTAGGTGGAGTAGATGTTCAGCGCCAGCATTTCCGTCATCTTCAACTTGCTGCCGTCCGCCATGGTGATGATGGGATTGCCGCCGGTCAGCGCCATGTTCTGATCAAACAGCTTGAAGGAGTTGGTCAGCGTCAGGAAAGTGCAGATGGTGATGGTGGGCATGATGTTGGGGATCGTGACATGGAACAGCGTCTTCCAGCCGTCAGCACCGTCGATCTTGGCGGCTTCCAGCATGTCGCCGGAAACGGCCTGCAGGCCCGCGATGTAAATAATCATCATGTAGCCGATCTGCTGCCATGCAACCAGAATCACCAGACCCCAGAAGCCGTAAGTGGCATTGGCGGTGATGTAGGTGTTGTACTGCTTGAGGATGGCGTCAAAGATCATCTGCCAGATGTAGCCCAGCACCACGCCGCCGATAAGGTTCGGCATGAAGAACACGGTGCGGAACAAATTTGCGCCCTTCATATGCTGGGTCAGGGCGAAGGCGATGGCAAAAGCCAGAACGTTGATTACCACAATGGAGACTGCCGCAAAGGCCGCCGTGTTCCAGAACGCCTTGCCGAAGCTGGGGTCGGAAAATGCCTTGATGTAGTTGGTGATGCCCACCCACTTGGCGTCTTTCGGTGTATTGAAGTTGCAGAAGGAAAGATAGATACCCTGCAAAAACGGCCAGATAAAGCCGATGATGAAGCAGAGAAAGGTCGGCAGGATGAACAGCGGGAACCACTTCTGGACGGAGCGGCGAAGCAGAACGCTGTTCACATCCGAATGATCTTTTTTTCTTTTACGCAAATCGTTTCTCCTCACTTTCTGAAAAATCCGCCTGCCTGTGCAGGGCAAAACATCCGTTCCGTATCACAGGACGCTTTGCCTCACACAGGATGGCCTGATACCATCATACCGTATCCCATACAAAACAGACAGCGTTTGCTGCAAAAAACTGTTTGGAAAAAATAGGGCGGGCAATCGCCCGCCCTATTTTAACGTTCGTCAAACCGCTGTTTGAAGGATCAGCCGTTCTGAGTCTTGTACTCGTTGGCCCAACCGGCAACGAAAGCGGTCTTCACGCCTTCCCAGTTGGCATCGGTCTGGTCGGCAGAGTAAGCAGCCAGAGCAGAGACAACACCGGCGCGCCAGCTGTCAACGTTGGGGGTGTGGTTGAAGGCCCAGGTCACGGTGTAGTTGCCGTCAGCCATGTAGGCATTGGCGTCATTGAAGAACACGTTCTCGGACTCCTTGGCGTTCTTGAAGGGGATGGGGCCAAACTGCTCGGCCATCATCGTGGTGCCCTCGTCGGAGGTCACGACCCAGTACAGGAAGTCCAGAGTGGCCTTGATGTCAGCCTCGGAAGCCTTGGCGTTGACGGCCCAGCAGTTTTCGGTGCCGCAGGCCAGACCGGCCTTCTCTTCGCCCTCAACACCGCAGTAGATGGGGATCATGGCCAGATCCTCGGCCTTCAGGCCGGCTTCGATCAGACCAGCATACTCCCAGGTACCGTTCTGATAGAACACAGCCTTGCCGGCCTTGAACTCACCGGTGGACATGTCGCCGGTGCCGGAGGTCAGAGAGGTCTTGTCCATGGAAGCGTTGTTGATGTACAGATCCCAGATGTTGCGATAGTTGTCCAGATAGGCGCCGGTGATCTCGGCGGGCTGCTTGGTAACATTGTCATCGCGGAACTCATAGTACAGGGGCATGTTGGCCAGGTGGCCGGAGAAACGTCAGGAGGAGGAGCCGTCCAGACCAGCGGAGGAGAAGGCGTCGAAGCCCAGAGCGTCCTTGCGGGCGTGGATGTCCTCAGCGATGGTCTTCAGGGACTCGAAGTCCTTGATGTCGGCCAGCTCATAACCGGCCTCGGCCAGCAGAGCCTTGTTGACGATGATGCCGAAAGCCTCGTAGCAGTAGCCGATGGCCTTGACAGCGCCGTTCTCGTCGGTCAGGTTGAAGTCGGAGGTGGTCATCTCACCCAGGACCTGGCTGCCGGTGAAGTCCAGGCAGTAGTCGCCCCAGTCGAGCAGGCCCTGTGCGTTGCCGCACTGGAACAGGGTGGGCATAGCGCTCTTGCCCATTTCGGCAGTCAGGGTCTCGGAGTAGGTGCCGGAAGCGGCGGTCTCAACCTTGACTTCCACGCCGGTCTTCTCGGTGTACAGCTTGGCCAGATCCTGCCAGGCCTGATCGGCTTCGGGCTTGAAGTTCAGGTAGTAGACAGAGCCGGTAGCGGCGGTGTCGTCCTTCTTTTCGCCGCAGGCAGCCAGAGACAGAACCATAGCCAGAGCCAGCAGCATTGCGAAAAACTTCTTCATGTTGTTTCTTCCTTTCGATCCACATTTTTTAATATATTTTCACATCGGTCCCGATGTAAAAATCAAAAACAGCGAACGCTTCCGCCCATGCGGGTGGAGGTATCCAGCAGCAGGTGCCGATTCTTCCCGCGACCTTCGATCATGTCCACCAGAATTCCCACGGATTCCCGGCCCAGCTCTTTCCGGGGCTGGACCAATGTGGTCAGGGTAGGCACGGTATAAGCTGACATCTCGATGCCGTCAATGGCTACCACGGAGCAGTCCTCCGGCACCCGCATTCCGTGGTCGTGCAGCGCCTTCATGGCAGCCACCGCCAGTGCATCCGCGACCACGAACACCGCCGTGAAGTCATCTCTGCGCCGCAGCAGTCTTTCCATGGCCGTATAGCCGTCGGCCATTTCAAAGGTATCGGTCTCCTCGATCAGGCCTGGGTCCAGCTCGATCCCGCTGTCCGCGAGCGCCTGACAATAGCCGTTATAACGCAGCTGGCTGATGGAGTGATCCTCCACGGAGTCCAGAATCACGGCGATCTTCCGGTGACCCTGTTCCGTCAGCAGCCTGACCAGCTTATAGGCCTCTTTCCGGTCGTCGATGGACACCGAGGAATAGGTGTCCGGCGGCAGCGTGCCGAAGCTGTTGGTGTATGTACAGCAGACAAAGGGGATCCCCAGCGCGGCGGTCTTTTCCGGCGCATAGTCAAACTGGCCGCCCAGCAGGATCAGTCCCCGCAGGCGTTTGGACCGAGCCAGCTCCGCACCGGCGCGCAGTTCATCCTCACCGGACCGGATCTGATGCAGCACCATGGTATAGCCGGCTGCCTCGCAAGCTTCTTCCACGGCGTAAATGATGTCGGTAAAAAACGGGTTGCCAACGCCGCGCACCACAAGTCCGATGGTGTCCGATGGGGATCTTACCAGATCCCGGGCGCTGCTGTTGGGGACGAAGTGCAGTTCCCGTACAACAGACAGCACTTTTTCCCGGTTTGCGGCACTTACATCCGGATGGTCATTCAAAACACGGGAAACCGTGCTGACACTGACTCCGCACTTTTTGGCAATATCTTTGATCGTCAAAAGGGTCCTCCCTGCCGCAAAACGGGCCCGGTACTGCTTCCGAAATCGTTACCGGTAACGTTTCCAGTTCTTCCGAAATTATGATAGCAGGATTCTTTCCTTCCGTCAATGGATTCTCTTTATTTTTGTATATTATTTTATATTTTCTGCAAAAAAGTGTGTATTTTGTCTGGAAACTATCCATTTCAAAGTAGAATGTGCGATTTTTTGCCATTTCTTCTCGACCCCGCCAAACAGGTCAGCTCTGCTGCATCTTTTCGAAGCGGATGTGCTTGTCGCAGACTTCCAGCGCCGCCTCCCGATGGGTCACGATCAGAAGCGTACGGTCGGTCATGGAGCGCAGGTTTTCCAGCAGCTGCATCTCGGTTTGTCCGTCCAGCGCGCTGGTGGCCTCATCCAGAAGCAGAACAGGACGATCCGACAGCAGGGCGCGGGCGATGGCAATTCGCTGCATCTGCCCCTCCGAAAGACCGCTTCCCCGCTCGCCGAGGAACGTTTCCAGTCCATCGGGCAGTTCATCCACAAACTTCTCTGCACAGGCGATCCGCAGCGCCTGCCGAATGGCATCCTCCTGTTTCATCAGCTTCGGATCGCCGAATGCGAGGCATTCCCGGATCGTGCCGGAGAGAAGGTGATTCCCCTGCGGCACATAGGCGAACAATCCCCGCCACACAGCTTCCATAGGTCGCTGGGTCCCATCCGCATCCCGCAGATATGCACTTCCCTCGTGCAGGGGATACAATTTCAGCAGCAGCTTCAGGGTCGTGCTCTTTCCGCAGCCGGAGCCGCCGGTAAAGGCAACGAATTCTCCTTTATGGATCTCCAGATTCAGGTTCTGCAGCACCGGAGAACTGCCGTCCTCCTCGTAGGAAAAGCAGGCATTTTCCAGACCCATGGCATCGAACCGTTCCGCATAGTAGGTTCGGATCTCCTCCTGCGGGAAGGGGCTTTGTGCGGAATCGAGGGGATATGCCTCCACTTCCATCAGCCGCTCGGCGCTGGCTGTCATGATGGAATACTGCCCCAGCACAGAAGAGATGGTGCTCAGGGGCGCATCCAGCAGATTGACCAGATACAGCACGCTGGACATGGTGCCGTAGGTCAGCGTTCCCTGCAGGATCCCCCAGCCGCACAGGCCGACGCCCAGCGCCTGAATACCAGCAAAGGCGCCGCTTACCGCGCTGTGTCCGAAGAGCAGCACGCCTGCCCGGCGCATTCTCGCCTCGCCCAATTCCTTCATGCGGTCACCGGCCTGACCGACCGCAGCCTCTTCCTGCGTAAAGGTGCGGATCACCAGCAGGCTGGAAAGCCGCTCCTGCAAAAACACGCGCACCCGGCCATCCGCCTGCTGCACCGCTTTGTGGTTCTTTCCCACCCATTTGCGGAAGATATGCGATCCGGTCAGGATCAGGAGCCCGCCGGGAATCAGCAGCCAGATCACAGCAGGAATGATCTGAAAAAGTGCAATGACCGCGCCAAAAATCCGCACCAGCATGCCGCTCACATTCGGCACGATCTGCACCAGAGCAGATTCCACCACCTGCACATCGGAGGTGATGCGGGTGATCCACTCGCTGGAATGAACCCCGGAGACCCTGGCATAGTCACGGCGAAGCAGCTGGGAGAAGGTCCGCAGCCGGAACCGCCGTTCCAGCGCCACTTTTCCCCGCTCCTCCACATAGCGACCCGCGATCATCAGCAGCATGGACAGCAGCGACAGCGACACAAACAGGATCAGATCCTGGCGAAAGGCGTCGCGCAGGCCTGCGGCCGCACTGTTCACCACATCGCTGAGTGCAAAGGCAAAGGAAATGCACACGCAGCTTTGTGCAACGCGGATCAGACCCAGCAGCAGGATCCACCACTTTGCCGATCCGGAAACCGTCCAGATCCAACGAAGGGTGCCGCCGTCCTTTTTCCTTTTCATTGGATCATCCTCCGTACTTTTTCAAAATCAGGGGAATATCGCAGCAGCCGTCCTCCCCTTTTCGGGCATAGTCACGAAACAGCAGCTTGCGCAGGATCGTTTCCTTCGCCGGGGTCTGCAGCGCCTCCTGCTGTGCATCCTCCCGGCTGCTCTCCAGCACAACGGCACGGGCGCCGGCAGCATCCAGCAGTTTCAGCGCGGCCTCCGTTCGGGCGATCACCAGCGAAGTGCCTTTTCCGTCCGCTAGCTCCGGACGCGTTTTCTCAATGCCCCAGAAATCACCGATGGTAAGATCGAAGGGCAGTTCCCAGCGGGTATAGGGACACCGATGGCAGCTGGGTCGCAGCGCCAGACATTTCAGATAGATCCGGCAGAAGGCGTCCCGCCCCATAGGCATGGCCCGCTCCTGTCCGCCCACGGTAAAGGCCACCGTGTGTCCGTCGTTGCAGCTGCGTTTATCCCGGAAACAGTAGGCCTGCAAAGGCCCTCCCTTTTCCAGGTATGCCACATAGTCCCGCCACAGTCCCGGAGACTGCACGCCGCGGCAGACCAGCGCCGCAAGGAGCAGCCCCGCCGGCTTCTCCCCGAAATAACGGAGCATTCCGTCACACTGGCAGGGTGTGCCGGTAAACAGCACCCGACGCCCCGCCGCCAGCGCTTCCGCCACAGCAGCGTATGCGCCGTCCATATCGCTTTGTACATACTTGGCCTTGCGCATGGGCGCAATGTCGTCGGAAAGCACATGACGCACCCGGAATTTCTCGTCAAACACGGCGCCGCAGACCAGTCCGCCCTGTGCGAGGATCTGCTCCGCCAGCAGGGAAAAAGCCCCACCGGAGGTGCTGGCGCGCAAAAGCGCCTCCTCTTCGGCCCGCACCGCAAAGGCACGACCCGCACAGCCCTCCGGAGCGGACAGCGCCGGGCAGGCCGCCTGACATTTCCCGCAATCCACACAGCGTTCCGCATCGATCACGGGATAGGAAAAGCCCTCCTCGTCCGCCGTCATGGCAATCGCACCCGCAGGACAGACCGCCGCGCAGCTCCCGCATCCGAAGCAGTCTGCTTTATTCTCAAACAGCCGAATCATCGCACACCAAACCCTTCAAATAGTTCAGAGAAGCCGCTCTCCGCTGCTCCATCTTTGCCCAGACACGCTCATATTCCGGCTGTACCGGATGATCCAGCGCATCGGAAAGTTCCAGATATGCCAGCAATTCTTCAATGCGGCCGTTACGGCTGCTCAATTCCCCGCCAAGGCGCTGTACCTGAAAACGCCGCTCAAAAATCATGGAAAACACCATACCGTGGAACGAGTTGGTAAACACACAGCGGGCACCGCGGATGGCGTCCAGCCACTCCGTTACACCGGTGCCGTTCCACGCCTCCATGCCCAGCTGCGGCACGAACGACGCAGTAACTACCCGCAGGGGCAGCCCCAGTTCCTGTGCCTCGGCCTGGGCCTTTTCCACCAGCGCTTCGTCATATTTCAGAAGGAACAGCAGCACATAGTCCTCTGCCGGTAGCGGCGCTGCCAGTTCCCGCCAGTGGGCTCTGTCCGGCAGAAGGGTGGGATCCAGGCAGACCACCGCATCCCGCCCGGTGAGTTTTTTTACCAGCTGACAGCCGCTTTCCTCCCGCACGGAGATGGCGCGGAAGCCGGCCAGCTGGGCTGCCGCCCAGACCTCCGCCTTCTCGGGCAGGGCATCGGCGCCGAAGCTGGCGGCATAACTGCAGCGCTGCTCCGGCCGTGCAAAGGGCAGAAAATATCTGGCGTCGGCGCCGGGGATCCGGAAATTCCAGATCTGATCGCTGCCCGCCACAAACAGATCGTAGTTCTCTGCAATGGGATCTGTCGGCGCATAGGGCGCAGAGATCTCCAGACGTTCCTTCCGGAACGCCGCAAACAGGGCGGCGCGTTTTTGTCCCGCCGCCTGCATCCGCCGCGCAAACAGGGACTGTGCGGCAGACGGCTGAGCAGACTCCGCCCCCTGCGGTGCATTGATCTGCACAAACTCGCTGTCCGCACCCAAAACGGAAAGCGTATGCTGCAGCGCATGCGCCTGCAGCACCGCGCCGTAACTGTCCGCTTCATGGAAGGTCAGAATACCAACTTTCATTTTCCAAGGTCCTTTCTCGCCTGCTGCACCGCGCTGTAAACCAACGCAGCTTTCGCCCTGCGTTCCACAAGGGCGATCTGCTGTTCACATCTGCTGCGGTCACAGTCACAGTACTTCAAAATCTCTTTCTGCAGGACGGTAAAGTTTTCAATCCGGCGAAGCATATCCTGATATGATCGCTTCCGGCTGGAATGACTGCCGCTGCGGCGGCAATATGTATGCAGCTTTTCATCCAGATACCCACAGACCGTTCTGCTGGCAGGCGGCAGAAGCAGCTGCAGATTCTGCCCCTCCGGCGACTCCGGGATCTGCTTTTCCGGATAGCAGGCAAAAAACAGCTCCGTCCGCACCATATAGCAGCCGGCATAGCAATAGGTCCGGTCGGTGAGCAGCGCCTCAAACACATTCTGGTCGGCTCTGTCCGCCGCCCGGGCGCTTTCTTCCAGCACCGTTCCCGTATCCGCGTCCAGCACCGTACCGTTGCTGCGCACCATACCCGCCTGCGGATGCTCCATCAGCCAAAGCGCCTTTTTCTCCACGCTGTCCGGCGTCAGAAGATCATCGGCGTCGCACCATGTAAAAAACGTTCCGGAGATCAGGGGAAGGGCGGCATTCATGGCGGCGGCCTGTCCCCCATGGGGGCAGAACAGCAGACGAGTCTCGACCCCCGCCGCTGCCAGCATATCGGCAGACTGGCGCATACATTCGCCCGAATCGTCCGAAGATCCGTCATCCACCAAAATCAGCTCCAGCGGCCGCCAGGTCTGGGCGGCCACACAGTCCAGATAGTCCCGCAGCCACGGCATGGCGTTATAAACAGGCGTTACCAGCGTCACCAGCGGTCTCATGGTCTCTTCATCCTTTTGCGCAGCAGCGCCGCGTAATTTGCCATTTCATTGCTTCTTTGCAGGCGACCCGTATTGGTCAGGTGCAGGCGGCGGCGCAGCGTCACGGCGGAAAGCTGCGCAGTTTTGATGCCTGCGTCCCGCAGCTTCATCTGCCAGTCCACAGTCTCGCCGCTTTTCATGGTCTCATCAAACAGTCCCACCGTTTCAAAAACGGTCCGGCGGATCAGGCTGCACCCGGGCAGCACACCGCCGTAGGCTCCATTTCGGGGGCGAAGTTCCGCCTGCTGCGCCTCCGTCAGTTCCGGGGAAACAAAATCCTCCGCCATGGCAAACACCGCGTCGGCTTTCTGCTCTGTCATGGCCGCATACAGCGCATCCAGCGCACCGGCGGTAAAGAGATCGTCGGCATCCAGCAAGGCGATCAAATCGCCCTTTGCCGCACGCAGACCGACATTGCGGGCAGAGGCCGCACCGCCCTGCGCCTTTTGCAGCACGGTAACGCCCAGCTGCCGCGCCACTTCGGCCGTGCGGTCGGCAGAGCCGTCATCCACCACGATGATCTCCACCGTTCCGGGCCAGTTCTGCGCCCGTACGGAGGCCACCGCCTCTGCCACGTACCGCTCTGCCTGATAAGCAGGAATGATAACGGATAAGGATCCCATCAGATCAGCTCCTTTTCGTTCCGGGCTTTCTCTGCCGCGGCTTTGGCTGCACGCAGAATACGAACACGGCGCTGCGCGGCGGGCGGCAGTTCCATCCCCCGCTGCTTCATGACCTGCAGCACCTCGGCATAATGCTGGCTGTGGGCGCTGACAGCGACCTTCGCCAAAATCTCGTCCTTGTTTTTATAAAAAGCGGCGACATCAAAGGCCTCCGCAAACACTTCCAGTTTATCAAGTGCATACAATGCGGCCTGAGTACGGATACACTTGCCGCACTGTCCGCAGTTTTGCTCTCTCCCATAAATGCACGGGTGCAGGTATTTCCGCGCCGGCGGGAACTCCGAAAGCTCCTGCAGCTTTTGGATCCGGGTCACATTGCCGCCGGAGGAATAAAACACCGTGTTGTCCGTTTCAAAGCAAAACAGGGGCAGCAATTCATAATAGGCGCTGTTTTCCTGCACAAAGGAAAAGCGGGAAAACTCGTATGCGCCGGAGTTCAGGAACGTCCCGAACAGCTTTTGCAGTGCCAGTACTACCGCAGGAAGCCGGAAGCCGGCCACCGCCAGATAGTTTTCATCCTGGATCAAATGCAGATTGGAACTGACTGTGACCACAGAGAGGGGATACTCCTTCGCGATCCCCTGCCGGGCTCGCCGAGCCATGGTGCGCAGCATCGCCTCGTTATCGGCGGACTCCAGCGCACCGTTGCTGGCGATGAGCAGATGGGTCAGGCGACGGCTTTTCTCCTGCGCCGCAATGTGGTGCATCAGGGTGTACATACAGTCCACGCCGCCAGTCCAGCCGGTGCCCACTGCCCCGGCGCAGGACAGCGCTTCGTCCGTCACCGGCGCATGAATGGCGATGGGATGATAGATCTCCATATTGGCCGCCATAGGCGGGATCAGGTACTGCTCCAGCTGATATTTCAGCCGCCGGGTCAGGGGCGCCTCGCAGACGATATCCTCCCCCATACGCATAGCGGTGGTCAGCACGCCGACAACAAAGGCGTCCAGCCGGTCATCGGTGAGACAGGCGCCGTATTCCGATTCCACGGTAAACCACGCCTCCGATCGGCACGCTCCAATGGTGATCTGCGCGCAGAGGGACACAGAGTCCCCATTTTGGCGCAGATAGGGCTTTTCAATTCGAATGGCCATACGTTCTCACTTCCATGCAAAGGGTATATCCGCGTCCTGATCCCGAAAATACGTATCCGTGACGCGCACAGCCGCCGACAGCAATCTGGCCCGCCGTTCCAGCTGCGGCGTAATGGGAATACTGGCTCGCACCAGTTCCTCCAGCCCCTCCTCATGGATTCCGCCGGTGCGCATCAAAGCCCGGGCGATAAACTCCTCCCGGTTTTTTCGGTACAGTTCCAGATCATAGACCGCCGCGTACCGATCCAGCTTTCCCAGACAGTCAAACACGACCTGGGCGATGGAACATTTCCTGCAGACACCGCAATTCCCCTCCGAGGTGAAGCAGGCATGGAGCCAGCGGTAGGATGGCTCCCAATCAGAGAGGGCGATCAGCTTCTGAAGGCGGGTAACTTCACCGCCGATCGGATAGAATGTCGTCCCCCCTGTTGAGCAGGTCATCACCGTGAGCAGATCATAGTAACAGGCATCCCCTCTCACCTTTTCCGGATCCAGCATGAACTTTTTAAAGGGATTGGAGGTGGAGAGATAATAGACGGAAAAAAGGCCGTTCAGCGCGAGGATCGCAGAAAAGATCCGGTAGGTAACGGCATCCGAAATGTAATGCAGTCCGTTGACGCTCATCACATCCACCAAATCCTCGTTGAAGTTGGTGTCGATGCAGACCAGTTCCAGCCCCTGCTCATCGGCAAAACGGCGGGCAAAGCCGCAGGCCGTTTCAAAATTCTCCCGATAGCGCTTCCCCTTGAAGGCACCCACATTCAGCACCGTCAGATGGGTCAGGGCGAAGCCGGGCTGCACCCTGCCGGGCATGTGCTGCATCACGGTATACAGAGAGTCCACGCCGCCGGTAAAGCCGGTACCCACCGCGCCGGCGCCGGGCTCCGTTCCCGGCGCAGCCTCCGCATGGATGCGAAAGCGCTTTCCGATGCCGGAATTGGCGATGGTGGGAATATGGTAGGTCTCCAGCTGATGCAGCAGCCGTTCCGATACCGGTGCATCACACCGGATATCCAGCCCCCTCCGAAACGCCATGGCCAGCAGCGCCATGACGAAGGGATCTGCCCGGCGGGTAAAGAAGCGGGCATACCGCTCCTCCACGCCAAACCAGAGGATCGTTCCCCTGTCTCCGATGCTGACCGGCGCACAAAGGCGTGCCTGTCCGTCTACGGTTTCGACATAGGGTTTTCCGATGCAGATCATACAGAGCCCTCCTCCAGATTCTTCATCGCCCGCCGGAACTGCTGTTCACAGGCGTAGGCCGCAGGGGGGATGGAGACGTTCCGCTCCTCCAGCAGACGAAGCGTTTCATCATAGAGATGATTGCCCCGGTTCGCCAGGACAAAGCCCATACGCTGGGGAAGCGCCTTTTCGTAGGCGGCAAGGTCGAATACTGCCTCGTAACGCCCAAGCGCGCCCAGGGCGTACAGGGTCGTCATATCGCGGGCACACTTTTTGCAGTGTCCGCAGTTTTTCTCCCCCACGCGTCCGTAGACGCAGGGATGCAGCCATCGCCAGGACGGCGGCCATTCCGCCAGCGCCGCCAGTTTCTGCGATCTCTGAACCTGAGAACCGGAGAGGTAGATGGCCAGTGATTCCGTCTGGGCACAGTGCACCGTCAGCAGATCGTAGGTGGCGCTGTTGTGCAGATCAAATGTAAACTGGGCAACATCGTGCCCGGAGGAAAGCAGATACACGGAAAACAGGCTTTGCAGCGCCATGGCACCCGCCAGATTCCGGAAGCTGTACACATCCAGAAACCGCTCCGGCAGCGCCTCGGGCAGGTTGGAATCCAGCGCCACCAGCTCCAGCCCGTTTTCTGCCGCAAAGCGGCGGGCGTTGTCACAGGAGCGGCGGAAATTCATACGGAAGGCCGCCCCCTCAAACACGCCGACATCGAACAGCGCCAGATGGGTCAGGGGATACGCGCTTTCCTTCCCGTGGGTCATGACGGAATACAAACTGTCCACCCCGCCGGAAAAACCGGTGCCCACAGCGCCCCTGTTTCTGACACGCTCCGCCGCAAGGGGCGCACGGACGGAAACAGGCCGGTACAGCGTCTCTGCCGCCGCCAGAGATGGGATGAGGTATCCCTCCAGCTGATAGTGCAGCCGCTCGGACATGGCCGTGACACACGCAATGTCCTGCCCGCTGCGCATGGCCATGGGCAGCAGCGCCATCACGAAGGCATCGCTGCGTTCGGCGCAGAGATATGCCTCCTGTGCTGTCTCCACCCCAAACCAAAGAGTCGTGCCCCGTCCGTTTACCGAAACGTCGGCACACAGGCGGGTTTGTTCTTCCACGCGCTGCAGATAGAGTTTTCCGATCTCAATCATGCTCTTTACTCTCTTTTCTCTGTTGGCGGATGGCATCTGCCATCAGCGCCATGACGTTCTCTCTCCCGACCTTCCGATGGGTGAGAGAAATATTGTCGTTGTGAATCCGGCGCAGGTACAGCGGTTCCTGAATGCAGTGCTTCATATGAATCCCCGCCGTCCAGAGCCGCGTGATCCAGTAGGTATCCTCCCCGTATGCCAGATCCTCCCGGAAGATGCCGCATGTTTCAAACACCTCTTTGCGGACACAGCAGGCAGGCAGACAATACTCGACCTTTGCATTGAGCAGCTGCCGCTGCCGTTCGGTCATGGCCGCCTCCGGCCCGTCAAAGAAGTTTTTTACAAGGCTAAACACCACCTGACAGTCCGGACAGGCATCCAGATAGGCCACCTGCTTTTCCAGCTTGTCCGGCGTCCACAGATCATCTGCATCCAGAAAGGCAATGACCTCGCCCCGCGCCTGCGCAATCGCCAGATTGCGGGTGGCGGAGATTCCGCTGTGTTCTTTGCGGATATACCGCACTTCCGGCCGGGCGGCGGCCACCGCCGCCGTATCATCCTCGGACCCGTCATCCACAACGATGACCTCAAAATCCCGATACGTCTGGGCAAATACGCTGTCCAGCGCCTGTCCCAGAAAGGCCGCGCTGTTGTAGGCGGGAATGAGGACGGAGACCCGGGGCATCACTGCTCATTCAGGATGGGCCAGCCCATCTCCACATCCACATCGTGAACGGGATCGGCCAGGATCAGATCCTGCACCTCGGAGAACTCATCCACAGAGAGAACAAAGCCGTCCTGCAGGGAGGCAGCGCCGATCTCGGGCATCGCTGCCGCGCCGCCCTCTGCTGCCACGATGATCTCCTTTTCCAGCAGGGCGGCAATGAAGGCATCCAGCTGCTCCGCCATGTCTGCAGGGCAATCGGGCAGCGCCTGCACCGCAGTGAGGATCTGTGCGGGTTCGGCGCCGGCCACCAGCGCGTCCAGCACCGCGGAGCCGAGGCTGCTGGTGCCGTAATACATACCGGTGGTAAAATTGATTACGATGGCCTGACCTTCTGCCATGTCATAAAACATCTTCTGTTCATTCAGCTTGTACATACTCATAACTCCTTTTCAATAAACCTGCGCAAAGCCGCAGGATTTTTTTTAAGATCTCTGCTCATCCGCATTTCATAAACCGGCAGTCCGGAGAGCCGCTGCGCCATTTGCCGCACCAGCGCAGCGTCCCGGTTGCGGCTGACCTGTATCGCGCTGGTGTGGAGCATCTGCACCATAGCCGCCCCCGGCGCTATGGGGCGAATGGCCGGCTCTCCGTCATCCGGTCCGATCACCGGCATCACAACCGCACCGATCTCCAATTCCGGTGCAAAGCGTTCTCCCGGGATAAAGAACTGCAGTTTTCCGTTGCACCACTCCGCGTCGGGCGGAACGCTGGGCTCACCCAGAGACGGAAGGCGGGCATACATATCGGGATTGACCGCCACCGTGGTATAAATCGGCATGGCCCGCAGCGACCCCGAAGCGGAAATCAATGTATAGTCATCGGACACAAAGTCCATCCCCTCGGTCATGCAGGATACGGAGAAGGTGGACTTTCCGCTGCCGCCCCGGCCCACGACCAGAACGCCCTTTCCGCCCGCACCCACCGCGGCCGCGTGCAGCAAAATCAAATCGCTTTCACTGGCCCAGCGGGAAACCAATCCCACCAGCGTGTGTCCGTAGACGGCGTAATCCACCGTGTCCGGCTTCTGTCTGGTGAAATAAAAGTGTCTGCGCACAGTATCGACGCCGTACATCTGCGCCTCACTGACCTTCAGGAGGCCGGTGTCATCCCGGCTCTCCCAGACACCGGGACGCTGCGTCATCTCTTCCGGCAGGATCTCGGTACTGACACCGTACCAGTAGAAGAACACGGCGTCCGGCGTGCCTGCCTCCTGCACCACATGACTCTGCACGCTTCGCATGGCGGCATCCCGCATGTCCCGATCTTCAAAGCACAATTCCAGCAGCCGGCCGCAGACTCTGATGCGGAAGGTTTCCCAGACGATGGGTCTTCTCGCAAGTCTCCGGTCCAGCGCCTGAAAAACCTGTGTCAGAGGAACCTTTTCCCCTGCCCGGTTTGTTATTTTCTCCATTGGATAAATCCTCCGCTTATGGTACAATAAGCTATCAGCTCCCGTGCGGCGGCGCCGCACGGACCTCTTCAAAGGGGTTTGTGTCTGTCCCGGCAACGCACAATGCAAGCTCCCCCCCCACTTCTATTTTCCGAAAAGAGGTATGCACATGAACCGCTACAACGAACGGTTGTCCACGCTTTGCAGCATCGGCCCCACGGTTCGGGCGCTGCTGAAGGGCTGCTGCTCCGGTCTCGCCGACGGAGCCGGCCCGGCAGCCGTTTTGTCCGCCATGGATCTTGAGCGGCTCCCGCCCCAGATCTCCGGCATTCTCGCTCTGGAGGCCGCTGCCGCCGATTATGCCGGCGTCCCCGCGGGTGCGATCCCCCGCCTGCGGGGCATCGTGAAGTACGCCCACACGCTGTACGCCGGCATGACGGCCGGGCTGTGCGCACTGGGGCAGTTGTGCAACAACGCCTCCCTCCCCGTGCTGCTGCCGGATTCCACCGCGATCCGTTTCGGCTATTCCATCCCGCTTCGCCAGCACACATGGACCGCGGAACTCTCCGTTCCCGCCGAACATTATGCGCATTTTCTCTCTCTCGCCCGGGAAGCGGGCTGCTGCGTGACAGCCACCCGTTTCGGCGCCACCATCAAACGGCAGAATACAGAAGCCGTCCTGATCCGCAAAAACACCTCCGCAAAGGCATTTCTGTGGGAGGGCGCAGAGCCCGTCCGCATCGGCGGCACAGACTTTCTCCGCCCTGAAAAAAATCGGCTGCTGGTCAGTCTGCTGGAGGACGGATTTCTCCTTCTGCGCAGCGCAAATCCCGGAAGCCGGCTGGTCAGCTGGACGCTGGACATGCACGCCGCTTCCTCCGGCGCCGACTGGAAAACTGTCGCCGCCCTTGCAGCCGGGCGAGGCAGCGCCCGTCAGCTCCGCGTGATGCTGGAGGTCTACCAGACCCTTTCCCTGCAGCCGCTGGGCGAAGACGTGCTGTCCTTCTTCCCTTCCCGGCAGGAAACAGAATCCCTCGTGCAGCTCCTGGAGGCCAGCCGCACCGCCCTTGAGCGGAAGCACCGCATCCGGCGGCACTGGTACATTGCCCGGCTTGAAAGCGCGGACAACTCCGCCGCAAAAGCGCTTCCCCTGTTTTGCAGAGGAATCCTCCGCACCCTTTGGCTCCGCCTTACTCCAGTTCGCTGATGTCCAGCCCGATCCCCCGAAGCTGCTCCTGATAGGCGGTCAGCTTTTCCTCGTCCGTCTCCAGCATCAGCCTGGAGGATTCGATCGCCCGGTCTCTCCGCTCCGGATGGGTGGCGATCTCCCAGCCCCGCACCGCCCAGAACACCGGCAGCAAAACAGGTGCTTTCTGCAACGCAGGATAGCGATGCTTCAAATAGGATGCCGGTGGGAACACACGCCAGAAAAACCACCGCAGCTTCTTCCGCAGCATGGAGCTTTCCCCGTCGGAGATCCGGATGGCAGCGGACACCACATCAGACTGTTCCTTGCCGTAAATGCCGCCGCGCAGCGCCGTTACGGTGATCTGCTCGGCAACAGCGCTGAACGGCGCGCCGCGGAACCAGCAGTCCAGCAGCTGCAGGATGTTCCGATAGAATGCCAACAGCCGCAGTTTTTCAAGTTCCTGCTCCATGTAGGCTTGATCCATGTTGGGATGCGCTCTGTAAAATACATAGAAATCGCAGATGCTCTTTACGGGAGCCACACCTCCCCGATAATGTCTGACAAAGTGTATCAGCATGAAAATAAAGTGATCCTCCGGCCGCATGTGATGCAAAGAACCGGAGGGTCCTTTTTCTGCCAGCCGCCAGCCATCCCGATAATAGTCATAATAAAGATTTTCTTCCGGTTTCGACAGGCATCTGTGCACATCGATCCTCAGCCCGTCGCAGCTCCACTGGCACTCATACCCGCAGTCTCCATCGTTATTCCAGCCGTTTTCAGTCAGCACACGCCGGATTTCGGGATACTGTTCTTCCCGGATCAACACATCCGCATCGCCCATAACGCGCAGTTCCGGCTGGGGATACAGCGGCTTCATGACCGCGCCTTTCACAAAAAGAAGATCCAGACCATGCGCATCAAACAAGGCCGTCAGCTCCCCAATGCGCTGCATCTGCCTGCCGCTGACCAGAGCCTCCTGCCGGAAGACCGCGATCAGCCGGGAAAACGCTTTCCCCGTTTTCGGCACGCCGCAGCGCACGGCACCACGCAGCGCAAGCCCCGCCAGAGATTGGCGGCACAGCACCGGAAGTGCCTGTTCCAGATCGAATCCCTCCGGCAGCGCACACGCCTCGTCATTCAGCGCGCTTCGAAGCAGCGCGATCATTCCCAATGTCTGTTGATCCACTCTGTTTTCTCTCCCTCTGTCGGTTTCGGAAAAATACACCTTTGCCTCCGGGCCGCTCATACGGCCGCCGCTTCCTCTTCACGGCAGGCGGCCGTCCGCTTATCCTTGAAATACCAGGGCAGATAGGCCAGCACATACATCACCGCGATGATAAACGTCATCACCGCCAGCCGCAGCGCAAAATTGGCCGGCAGAATGTCCAGCACGGAGGGCGCCGCCTCCGGCCGCGCCATGTACAGGTAGTTGGCGCCCGGCAGCATGACATTGACGCCGTAGGCGATCACCGCCAGGATCACCAGCGCACAGAAAGACTTGATTGCTGCGCGCACTGTGGGGCGCATTCCGTGGACGAAGATCATGTAAAAAATGGCAACATAGCCCAGGGTATGCTCGGCCCAGAACTGATAATAGCGGAAGCGGGTAGGGCCGGCATAGGTGAGCGGCGTAGGGGTAATCAGCGCAAACAGAGAACCGGACAGCAGCCAGAAATAAACGATATCGAACAGGGACTGCTTCTTCCCCACCAGCATATAACTGCAAAAAATCACAGCCCAGCCGCACACGGCGATGGGCAGATGATCCACCGGGTTGGGCTGCAGCACCGGCATGCCCACCAACCGCCAGTAGTAACTCATCTCCGAAACAATCAGCGCAAAGGCCAGCACATAGCGGATGTTCTCCTCATGGCGGCTTTGGCGCAGGGCATCCCGCTTGCGGTAAATCAGGAAGATCACCGCCAGCATCACCAGGATCGGCGCAAGATGCGCCGGTGTGAGGAGCGAAAACTCCGCCGTGTCACCCTGCCCGAAAAAGTATCGAAAAAAGTCTTTCATATCCGTGTCTTCCCATTCTCGTTTTTATGTCTTTAATTAAATAATTATATCATATACAGGCGGAATACGCAATCACTACGCAGTCCGAATCTCTCTGCGGTTCATGAAATTTTTGCTTGTAACACAGCTTCCGGCATTGTACAATATTCTCATCCATTCCGCACACAACGGAGGCCGTATGACGTTTACTTACACGCCGGAACTACTGGCATACATGAAACAGAAAAACCGCTCCACCATCCTTGTGGAGCTGATCGAACTGAACAACACGGATCTGGAGATCACAGAACTGTCCATCCGTCTGGCGGATGCGCGGACGCGGGAGCGATTTGTGACCCAGAAACAGTACCGTGTGGTGGAAACCGAGGTCGGCGAAGTGCTGCTGCCCAAGTTCCCGCTGGATTACAGCGAGACTGTGGCGTTCGGTCTGCGGAAGTTCCTGTGTTTCCGCCAGATCACCTGCAAGGGCATCTCCGCGCCCAAGCCAATTTAAACAAAACAGATAAAAGGCTGATGCCCTGTCGGGCATCAGCCTTTCTGGTGCGCCTGAAGGGACTCGAACCCACACGCTAAAAGCACGGGAACCTAAATCATATGAGAATTTCTTGCCACAGCCCGTGCTTTCCCGTAGCTCACCGTTAAAAAACCTTGATATATCAAGCGTTTGGAGCGTTTTAGGGACAGGGTGTTTTTCAAAGCGTTGCGGCACAAGGCTTGCGCTATATTTTGCCCCGATTTTAGAAAACTCGTTAGATAGGTCGATGGGGCACAAAGGCTCACCGCACCATATTTTTACCGTTTCATGTTACCACAACGGGCTTGCTCCGGCAAGCCCGTTTTTCTTTTGTTACAGTTGTGTTACAGAAACAGGCACCCCTCTAGACCGATTTTTGGGAGTGCGTTATAGTGCCTGACGTTCAACTTTTTTCGGAAAAGCCAAGCGTTGAGGAATGTTACAGTTATGTTACGAAAACGGAACTTCCTTTCCTTTTGCCAAAAAATGTTGAATTATTCCTACGTCAGCTGACACAGACCCGTCTGCAGTGGGTCGGAAAATATTACGAAAGGAATAGCGACCCGCTGTGTACAGGCGGGTAACGCTTCAACTATATATGTATTCTGATTATTGTATCAAGCCAATCAGTAATGGATTGGCGCTACAGATGGTGGTTACGCACCACCACTTGCACACAAAGTGTCCCTGCTCGGAGGCGTTCGGCCTGTTCGAGCGAAGCACCGACAAGTGCGTTGGGGTCGTTACGTACGGTGTACCTCACTCGCCCACGCTGCGGCGCGGCATTTGCGGGAAAGAAGAGGAACACAACGTGTACGAACTCAATAGAGTTTGGGTTGATTCCAGCGTCCCAGCTGGCGGCGAGGCTTACCTGATTGCCAACACTGTCCGTAGGGTCAAGCGGCAAATCATCGTTTCCTATGTCGACACCAGTTATAGGGATGGAGTTGCCCCCTTGCAGGTTGCAGGCTTCTACTACACGGGGGTAACTGGAAAACACACCTCTCCCGTGGTAAAGGGCCGCACAGGCCACCATGCCAGTCTGGCCCATGGCCTTCCCAAGTCAGAGTTTATCGACTTCTACGGAGAGGACAACGTAACCTTTGTCCAGCGCAGTCGCAAACATCGGTTTGTTTTCTTCAACGCAAAGACGCGCCGCCTAAAGGCCCTCAGGGACAAGCTGCGCTACCCCATTATCCGTGCATCGGTCATTTATTGACCAATCACGGGAGTGATGGATCGGCAACGCCGGGCCATCACTCCCAACAAACAAAACATTTTTATTTAGGAGGATTTTTCCATGGATATTTTTAATCTATATAAAACTGAACTCTCAAAACTGATAGATAGCATTGTTGAAGTTTATTTTGCGATTGATGGGTTACCAGCGTCAAAAAGAAATAATCGGTTCTATCGAGAACTGGCGCAGGCTGGACGCAAATCTTCCGCAAAGGCAGGTATTTCCAAAGTAGAGAGCGATGCTTTGGTTCGTTGTATAAAGCAAGCTTACAACACAGCCCAGACAATGCCAGAGGAAACTCGGGTTGAGTATTTCATCCGCGAGATGTTGGACTTTATCATCAGCACGATTGATACATAACACATATTCAGCGTGCAAATCACAATAAAACAAATTATTAAAGGAGACTTTTTTATGGAGAATTATTCAGTAAAGTATAAAAAGCAGATAGCCGATATGAAGTATTTTTTAGAGGCTTACTATGATACATACGCAATAAATTACACCAACGCGAAGCGGCTGCTTGCGCTCCTCAGAACGGAAAACGATGAACATATCGTGCTCACAATTACATTCAGCAACAACGGTATTATGGGTGGTATTACCAAGCCTATAAACTTCAAACAATTTCAGGCGTGGCTTAAGCGCAAGAACACTATTTTTGATGATGGCTTTGACTATATCTATGCAGCCCCCTTTAAGTTTTTGGAATATGACGATAGCCACGAAGCCCTTGAGGCGGCGGTAAATATGCTCCTTATGCGTGCTTGTCGCGAATATGGTTTTGTAATGGCTGGATGATAATACATGCCCCTACCACGACCCAGCGGGTTGCGGCCTTTGTGCCCTCCCCGCTGGGTCGTTTTATGCCTCGGCCCGTTCTGAGTGATAAGCAAAGCGTTGAAAACACTACAATATAGAAAAATAACGATGGGGGAAATAACCGCCGAATGATAACGCCAGACCTCGCCTACATCCCCCTGCCATGACTGGTAGGGGGGACTTCGCTTCGCTACGCCGCAGGAAAATGGCTGCGCCACCGCGTTTGTCCCAAACGCTTTTTGCTGCGGTTTCGGCTCGGTCTGGCAGGAGCCTCGGCGGATAGATTTGTGAGACGGCTTCGCCGGATCACAAATCCCCGCCCAGCAAAGGAGGAAACGCAAATGCGAAAAAAGGAATACATACAACGTCTGAATTACCGTGACGAAAAGTTTTGCTACATTATGAAGAACTGCCACCACATGAGCCGTGAGCAGGTATTGGAGGTCATAAGCCAACACCGCCTGTTGGCCTATCAAAACCAAGGGCTGATACGCAAGCTTCACTATATCTACCACAGCAAGCAGCAAACCGCATACGAACTGACCGACAAGGGCCGCAGTTGGATAAGAAAGAATCTGCCCCAGCTTGGGCCAAACTTCTACGTTAGCGGTACAGCCGTGCGCCACAATATCCGTCTCGCGGAGCAGGTCATGTATCACACCATGGAGCGCGGCCATACATGGCTCAACGAGCGCGACCTGCGGCAGGAACTGATGCAGCGTATCGAGCGCACGGAGGGAGAGGAACGCTTTGCCCTGCTGCGCCAGCTGGAACGGGGCGAACTGTCCGTGCCAGACGGGGGCTACTATGAGGACGGCCAGCTATACACAATAGAGATATACAACGACAACTACACAGCGGAGATATTGACAGCAAAAGACCTTTGCGCCCAGACGCTGGGGGCCTCCCTGCGCCTTGTTCGGCAGTAAGGGGGTGTCAGCATGGATAGCGAATACATCTACGCCTTGCAGAGTTACTACCTGCCCAAGTATCAGGAGTTGTTCAGGGTCATAGCCTACTTGGGCGGCTGTATCATGCGGCAGCAGCTTACCCGCCTGCTGTTTAAGAACAAGACCGACTGCACACAGGCGGACGCACTGGTCAAGAAACTGGTGGATAGCAAGTTGGTCAAGGTACAGCGCATCGGGACAAGCAACGTCCTGATACTGACCTACCCCGTGTTCCGTTATCTGAACATCAACCGCGTGGCGAACATCAACGGAACACGGCTGAAAATCTCGGCCCTTATCATGGAGAAGTACCTGCGGCAAGGGGTGTGGAAGCAGGATGAGCCAGCCATGGCCCTGCGCAAGCGGATGGAGAAGACGGCGGCTCTGGCCTTTGTGTCCTCTGGCGAGGCGCACATGAGGCAGTTATATACCCTGATGCAGGCATTTGAGGCAAGGGGGCTTGATACGGATGGCCTGCGCTACCAGTATGCCCGCGCGGAGAAACGCATGGAGCACGACTTCCGCAGCCAGTATGACCGCAGCCACAGACTATGCCTCCCAAAGGAGCCAGACCTATACACCCTTGAATGTAAGAACATCTACCTTTCGGGGGTCAGGGAACGGGAAAATACCCACGGGCGGATGGAGATAGAGGGCATCGTTGATATATACCATGTGTCCGACCTGCCCCCAGCGAAGATGGCGGCCTACATCATAGAAGCCAAGCGGGTCATAGAAAGCACCTTGCAGAATGACAGCGGGTCAAGCATCCGTATATACAGCCACGGGGCAGAGGACACCGACTATGCCGACAAGGTATATGCTGCCTTGGAGCAGTACCCCGAATACGCCCTGCCCGATACGGCACGGGAGCAGGTGACGTTCCACTTCTTTGACACCCGCCGTACCTTGTTTGGCGGGGTGGCTCCCTCCGTCATAAAGTGAGGGGTAGAGCAGCTTTGAGTAGTAATCCACGGCCAGAAACCATAGCATATAGTAAGCAGGCCCGAAAGGGCTATGTACATAAAAGGGCAAGGGATATAACTGGCAGGAAAACCACTGGTGCCATAATTAACTCAATCCCCTCTTTTCTATAGCAACACCCCCGATGTCGTAAGACACCGGGGGTGTTCGCGTTTAAGGTATTAAAGAGAAGCAATGGCGAAAGTGATATGCAAAAGGCGCTTATTATAAAAAGCGACTGCGAGTTATAACCATAATCAACTTATGATTAACGAGCCTATGTCAACCAATTAGTTAAAATAAAAAGTGTTGCCATTGCTTCCAGGAACATATTCAATTTGAATGCCATTCATCTCGATGATTTTCTGACTGTCATTCCAAACAACATCGTGGAACCCATAGTT
>SVLH01000011.1 GCA_015068025.1 Oscillospiraceae bacterium
AATTTCAAACTTTTATCCTACAATTATATGCAATCTATACACATATTCCCTATAATATGAAACTTCTTTGCTGTAGTGGTTCGTGATAATAGGGATCATAACACTTCTATCTTGTATTCCTAAGTCCTGCCAAAGTGGTCATCATGGCCTGCTCCTCCCGGCCGCTGCGCACCAGCAGTTGGTTGAGTACCGACACCAGGATCCCGATGGCTGCAATTTTAAAAATCAGATCAACATCCATGTTTTTTCCTCAAATCAACAGGATCACCAGCAGAGCTGCTCCGGAAAGGCATAAGGCCGAAACCCTTTGCCCATCTGCCCGAACGTTCCTGTCCATTTCTTCTGCCTCCCTTGAAAGGCACAGCATGACAAGTGAAATCGCATTACAGATTTGTTCCTCATCTCCACGCAGATCTCCCCCCAGTCTTGCCAGCGAAGCGCCGGTTTCCCGGGAGAGCGGCAGGGACTGCGCGGCCCGCTTCCACGCATCCGACAGCTGCTCCCCCTTTGCAGATGCCTTTGCGGCGGCAGAAAACAGCCCAGCCGCATCCTCCCCGCAGTCCCCGCCCAACCGTTCCAGAAGTGCGGGCAGCGGGGTTCTGGTACAGCGGATCTCCTCGCACATCCGCCGCAGTGCACACAGAAGATCGGACAGCGTGTCCCTCCGCCGACGTCGCTGGGTCATCTGCTGCCATCGCGCAAGAAATCCGCCTGCCAGAATACAAAGACATCCCGTCAGCTTCAGCATGGCAGCTCCTCGATCTCGTAACTTCTCCCTTCCGCTGTCGGGGCGATCCGGACGATCCGGCGAAATACCTGCTCCTCCAGCAGTTTGCGATACAGCGGTTTTCTCTGCATATCCTCCAGATCCGCTGCGTGTACCGTCGCCAGAAGGCCAACGCCGCAGCCGGCAGCCATGGACAGCGCTTTCAGATCCTCCGCAGCTGTAATCTCATCCACGGCAATGATCTGCGGATTCATAGCCCGCAGCACCATGGGGATCCCGATGGCTTTCGGACAGGCATCCAGCACATCGGTATGGGGGCCAACATCCATCTGCGGCTCTCCCCGATAGCAGACCGCCACCTCGCCCCGCTCGTCGATCAGTGAGATCCTCTGAGGAGCGTATGTTCCCCCCCCTGTCGACAGCGCCCGCACCAGATCCCGCAGCAGCGTGGTTTTACCGCCGCCCGGCGGCGAAAGGATAAGCGTACTGACAAAGATTCCGCCGGAAAACAACCGCTCCGCCAGAGAATCCGCGATTCCCTTATGCTCCCTTGCGATACGGATCACCGCGGAGGAAAAATTCTTCAAATTGGTGTTCATTCCCTCTTTCATCACAGCCGTTCCGCACAGTCCCACACGAAAACCGCCCTGTACCGGAACAAAGCCCTCCCGCAGCGTTTCCACCGCGGCATAACGCGAAAATTCCGTAGCCAGATCGCACAGCGTTTCCAGTTCCTCCGGCTCCACGGTGACGCTCAAGGGCAATTCTCCCCGCGGCAGCAGTACCGTCATCTCCCTCCCGCACCGCAAGCGAAATTCCTCTGCCTCCACCTGTTGTTCCTCCGACAGCGCCATGGCTGCCTTGCGAAGCCTGAACGGAAGTACCGCTGCCGCAGCCTCATACCGCACGATTCGAAAATCCTTTTCCAAGGGGGTCCCTCCCTTTTCTTTTGTGATTCCACTCTATGACGGCTCGTCCGCAGGTATGACAGCGGCAGAAAAAAAGATCACCCTCACAGAGGTGATCTGTCCGGCAAATTTGAGATGCGCACCGTTCCGCCGCACCCATTTACGCAAATTGCATACACTGGATTGAAAGAAGTCTTTCTTTCACAGCTACTTATTAGGAGGTATTGCAATGCCCGAAAAAGTTGTGCCCGGTCCGGTTACGGATCTCAGCGGCATCCGAGAGGCGGTTTGCATCCATACCCGAAAGATCTATGATTCCTGCCGGGACAAAGATTGTATCGAGGATCTGCGCTTTTATCCGAAGCGGCAGTATATGGATGTCATCAACCGCGCGCTGTCCGTTAAGGGCGGCAGCGCAAAGCTGCTTCATGTTTATGTGGATGTGGAGCCCGTCAGTTTCAACCGCGGCTTCTATACGGTGGATATGCGCTTCTTCTATGCCGTGACGCTGCAGGCCTATCTCAGCAGCCCCGCTCCCGTCAACGTGGAGGGTCTGTGCGTGTTCGATAAGCGGGTGATCCTCTTTGGCAGCGAGGGGAACGCCAAGATCTTCTCCTCCTCCATGCAGACCGGAGAGCCCGACCACCAGTTGATGCGCCGTGCCAATTCCCCCATCGCCGTGGTGGAAGCTGTAGATCCCATTGTGCTGGATGCCAGGATCACCGACCACTGCGGCAAGCGCGGCTGCGACTGCGACCTGTGCGAGGTGCCTGCCTTCGTCAGCAGCTGCTTCGACGGCGAGCTGTGCGGCGGTGACGAAGCGCGCCACATCTATGTCACCCTGGGTCAGTTCTCCATTGTCCGTCTGGAACGGGATACCCAGCTGCTCATCCCGGTATACAACTACTGCATGCCGGAGAAGGACTGCTCCTGCGGCACGAACCGCAACGAAGATCCCTGCTGCATCTTCCGGAACATCGCCTTCCCTGTGGGAGAGTTTTTCCCGCCCAATACGGTGAGTCTTCCGGAAAACTACGAGGACGCCAAAGCCTGCTGCATCTGCGGAGAGTAAAATGAAAGAACAGCCGCCTAAAAAGCGGCTGTTCTCTTGTTTTATCCGATGTTCAGCGTGCTGTTGTCGGGATCCATGATACAGACATAGCTCGTTCCCTTTCCAAGGGTCAGGGATGTACCATCCTGCAGCTGATACACGAAGGGGCTGTTGCGATCTGCCTTGCTCCATGTGATGGGAATACTCTTCCCGCCGCAGAAATAGGTGCCGTTGCCGGTGCCGGTCATGCGAACGTTCAGGCGGCCGGCCGTATCACCGGGGATGGGGCTGATGTCCGTTTCCAGAACCAGCACATTGGTCACACCCACCCGTTCGCCGGTATTTCCGTCCACATAGGGACCGTTGTACTGGCTCACCAGATACTGTTTGATGTTGGCGTCATACTCAAACACGCCGGTCTTATAGCTGGAAAATTTCAGCGTAACGACTTCCGCCGCGCTGCCGCCTGCCGGGGTGCCGTCCTCGACAAACGCCTGTGCGTACTGATAACCCTCCGCATGCTCCGTGGCGTAGTTTCCGCCGGCCAGATATGCAAGGATCTTCTCACCAGAGGTCAGCAGGCTGTGCTCATAGCCGGCGGTCTTTCTTCTTTCAGCGTCCCGCCAGAATGCCTCTCCCATGCTGCCGCCCTTGATGCCGTCGATGTTGTCCACATCCCAGGAAGTGATCTCCTCATAGGCCTGGGGGCTGGCACCGGCATGTACCAGCACCGCATCGTGCCCCAGCGCGGCTTCCAGATAATAAGAGCGGGTGGAACGGATGCTGCCCAGATTGCCCACGCCTTCCAGCGACTGGAAAATGCCGATCATACGGGTGACTGCACCCTCCGCCGGGATCTCATAAATGATGTCTGCCTTGCTGACACCCAGCTGAGGCTGGGCGGCTTTGAGGTTATTGAGCATCACCGCAACGGGACGATCGTTTTCATACTCTGGCTCCATGGGCATCCCCGTCAGGGGGTTGAGACCCTTGGGCAGATTCGGATCGACTTCGGGAACGGGATCGGGGGTAACGACATCTTCCTTCTCCACCGGATCCGTGACCGGAGGGATCTCCTCCTTCTTGCCACATCCGACCAAAGAAAAGATCATCCACACCGCAAGAATTGCTGCTGCCAAACGCTTGTTCATGTTGTTGTCGCTTCCTCTCAGAGTTGTTGAACTCATGATACCAATCTGCGAGAAAAGCGTCAAGGTAAAATTCGACCTTTTTCGATTTCAGTCTGTACAAATTCTGCGGGACAGAGTATACTGGATCCAGATCATCCTATCGGAGGTAATACACATGGCAGGCCGCGGGTTTATCCACGACAAGCTGGACATTAAATTTCTGATTTTATATATTGCCGCCCGCATCATTGAGCCGGTGCCCTTCAACACGATTCTGGAGCTGGCGCTGTGCGACGACGGCGTGGAGTATTTCGATTTTTCCGAATGTATGCGGGATCTGGTGGCGACCGATCACCTGACCCTTTCGGAGGAAGGTCTCTACGCCATCACGGAAAAGGGCATCCGCAACAGCGAGATCTGTGAATCCAGCCTTCCCTATTCCGTGCGCCTGCGCTGCGACAGAGATCTGGAAAATTGGAACCGTAAGCTGCGCCGCAAACATCAGGTGCGCGCCTCCTCCGCAAAGCGAGAGAACGGCACATACACCGTCCACATGGCGCTGGACGATGATCTTGGCAACATCATGGATCTGAAACTGATGGCCGTTCAGGAAAACATGGCGCAGGTCTTTATGGAACGCTTCCAGAAAAATCCCGAATACATTTTCACAGAGATCATGAAACTCATGCTTTCGGAAATGCCGGATGAATCCAATTGACGCAAAAGCACCCCAACCGCGGTTGGGGTGCTTTTTATTACTTGATTACCACATTTTCCGGTCCCAAAAGCTCTTTTGCCTCGTCGATCAGCGCCTTGTGGAGCAGCACCTGCGTTCCGTAAACCTTGCGGGTATCCGCCATGACCATTTTGACCTGTGTATTGCCGGGGAACATATTGAACACCAGCTTCATGTGGCGCACCGAGGGGTGATCGATGCAGGGGAATTTCAGGAAGAGGGTGCTTCCTTCCACCTTCTTTTCTCCGCTGACAGGTGCCTCCACCGGCGGCAGCTCGCTTTCCGCCACGGAGAGGGGATAGACGGAGTCGCACATGATCTGCGGCGCTTTTTCGTCCCGCACGGACAACTTGCCCTTGACAACGACCGCCTGATTCTCCTTCAGGTACGCGCCGCAGGTGTCCAGCACACGGGAGAAGCAAAGCATCTCCATGGAAGCGGTGTCATCCTCGATCACGACGTAGGCCATCAGGGAGTTGTTTTTTGTGGTTTTGGTCTTGGTGGAGGACACGACGCCGCAGACAGTGATACGCTGGTTATCCGCAAAGTGCTTGGGCCCGCCCTCCTGTGAAAAATCCTCCAGAATGGTGCCGATGGAGGGCGTTTTCATCCGCCGCACCACGTCGCGATACTGATCCATGGGGTGGCCGGAAAGGTAAAGTCCGGTGGTCTCCTTCTCCATCATCATCAATTCCTGGGTGCTAAACTCCGGAATGTCAGGCAGGTTAATTTCCTTTACACCCGTTGAATTAGCAGCATTTCCCGTGGAAAGAGAGAAGAAATCCATCTGTCCTTCCAGATTTTGCCGCTGCTGGGCGGCAATGGAGTCCATCACGGATTCATAGACGCGGATCAGCTGGGAACGACGGGCCCCGGTGGTGTCAAAGGCGCCGGCACGGATGAGATTTTCCATCGCCCGCTTATTCATATCACTGCCCATCATGCGGGTGCAGAAATCGTGCAGGGATGTGAAAGCGCCGTTTTCCCGTTCCCGCATCACGGACTGGATAAAGCCACGGCCAATGTTCTTAATGGCCACCAGGCCAAAGCGAATGCCCCCCTCCTCCACCGTAAAGCGGTCGGCAGAGGCGTTGATGTCCGGCGGCAGCAGTGCGATGCCGCAGTCCTTGCACTCGTTGATATAGCCGGCCACCTTGTCGGAGTTGTCCAGTACAGAGGTCAGCAGCGCCGCCATATACTCCTTGGGATAGTGGCACTTGAACCACGCCGTCTGATAGGCCACCACCGCGTAAGACACAGCGTGTGCCTTGTTGAAGGCGTAGTTTGCAAAATCATAGATCTCCTGATAGATGGCCTCTGCCGATGCCTCGGGGATGCCGTTGGCCACACAGCCAGCGATCCCCCGCTCCGCGTCGCCGTGGATAAAGGCGTCCTTTTCCCGCTGGATCTGGGCAGCCTTTTTCTTGGAGATGGCGCGGCGCACCATATCTGCCTGTCCCAGCGAGTAGCCACCCAACTGCTGGAAGATCTGGATGACCTGCTCCTGATAGACGATGCAGCCGTAGGTGATGGAGAGAATTGGCTCCAGACTGGGATGCTTGTAGGAGATCAGCCTGGGATCATGCTTACAGGCGATAAACCGCGGGATGGAGTCCATGGGGCCGGGGCGATACAGCGCGATGATGGCCGTGATATCTTCGATGTTCTGGGGCTTCAGTCCCACGCACACGCCGGTCATACCGGTGGATTCCATCTGGAACACACCGGAGGTCTGGCCGCGGGAGATCATTTCAAAGGTCTCCGGGTCATTTTCCGGAATATCTTCCATCCGGAAGTCCGGAAGCTGCTGGCGTACCATCTTCACCGCGTCGTCCAGAACTGTCAGGTTTCGCAGACCGAGGAAGTCCATTTTCAGCAGGCCCAGCTCTTCCAACGTGGTCATCACATACTGGCAAACCACCGCCTCGTCGTTTCTGGCAAGGGGCACATACTCATAAACCGGGCGCTTGGTAATCACCACGCCGGCGGCATGGGTGGAGGCATGGCGGGGCATGCCCTCCAATGCTCTGGCAGTATCAATGAGCTTTCTGACCTGCTCATCGGTGTCGTAAAGCTCGCTCAGGGGCTTGCTGAGACGCAAGGCGTCCTCCAGCGTAATGTGCAGGGTGTTGGGCACCTGCTTGGCGATCTGGTCCACTTCGGCATAGGGGATATTCATCACACGACCCACGTCGCGGATCACGCCACGGGCTGCCATCGTACCAAAGGTGACGATCTGCGCCACATGGTCGTCGCCGTATTTGCGGCGAACATAGTCCACCACTTCCCCGCGGCGGGTATCGCCAAAGTCCATATCGATATCCGGCATGGACACGCGCTCCGGATTCAGAAACCGTTCGAAATACAGACTGTACTGCATGGGGTCGATATCCGTGATATCAAGACAATAGCTGACCATGGAACCCGCCGCGCTGCCACGCCCGGGGCCCACGGGAATATCCACACTTTTTGCGTAGCGCACAAAGTCGGACACGATGAGGAAATAGTCCGTAAAGCCCATTTTCTCGATCATATCCTGCTCGTATTCCAGCTGGTAACGGTACTGATCGTCATCGCCGTAGCGGCGGCGGTAGCCCTCGTCACACAGCTTTTTCAGGTAAGAGAAGCTGTCATAGCCCGGTGGAAGTTGGAATTCGGGCAGGTGATACTTGCCGAAGGTAAATTCCAGATTGCACATGTCTGCGATCTTTTCCGTATTGGCAACCGCATCCTCATACTCCGCAAACAGCTCCTGCATCTCCGCCTCACTGCGAAGATAGAAGTTCCGCGGCTCGTAGCGCATGCGGTTTTCATCGTCCAGCGTTTTTCCGGTCTGGATGCACAGCAGCACATCGTGCGCCTCGGCATCCTCTTTCCGCAGATAGTGGGCGTCGTTGGTGCAGACCAGCGGAATCCCGGTCTCCTCATGGAGCCGCAGGAGCTGCCGGTTCACAACGGTCTGTTCCTGAATGCCGTGATCCTGCAGTTCCAGATAGAACCGGTCGGGGCCGAACAGTTCTGCCAACTGGAGCGCATAATTCTTCGCGTTTTCATACTCTCCGTTCCGCAGCCGCTTGGGGATCTCACCTGCAAGGCAGGCAGACAGAGCGATCAGGCCGCCGGAATGTTCCCGCAGCAACGCCATATCAATGCGCGGCTTGATGTAGAAACCGTCCGTCCACGCCATAGAGACCATGTAGGAGAGATTGCGATAGCCCTCCTCATTCTCGCAAAGCAGTACCAGATGGCGGCTTTCCGCGTCAAATTCGTGAATTTTATCAAAGCGGGAACGCCCGGGGGGCGTCACATACACCTCGCAGCCGATGATGGGCTTGATGCCCTCCGCCTTACAGGCGCGGTAAAAGTCCACCGCACCGTACATGACGCCGTGGTCCGTGATGGCGCAGGCAGTCTGCCCCATCTCCTTGACGATCTTCGGCAGATCGCGGATGCGGCAGGCACCGTCCAGCAAACTGAACTCCGTATGCACATGTAAATGAACGAAGGACATTCCGTTCCCTCCTGTTGTTTAATCCGTTCCCTTGACCTCGCTGCCGCACGCGGCACAGCATTTTGGCAGTTTGGTGGGCAGACGGCCGCCGGGCATCAGGGACTCGCCGCAGCTGGGGCAGTTGAGATGCACCATACCGAACATAACTCCGCCGGCAGTTCCCACCACGCCCAGCACAGCTAAAACATACTGGATGATTCCCATTTTCCCGGCCGAGATCAGGGAAAACACCGTCAGGATCATCATCACGATGCCCAGATAAAACAGAACATTGGACACCACCATAGCCAACTGCAAGGTCACAAAAAAGGGTTTCTTTTCTCTTTTCGCCATGATTGGTTCCTCCTTATTCCCGCTCTGCCAGCATTTCTTCCACGATCTCCGTTGCCGTTGCGATCATGATGTCGCAGTGGCCGGTCAGGCCCAGCGCCTTTGCAGAGGCAGGGATCTCCTCCGCAGGCAGCCCCTTGGCCAGAAGATCATGGCAGCGGAGAGCACCAAATTTTTCCCGGAAGCGCTTCTGGAACTCCTTGCTCAACGCCACGGTTCTCTTTTTGCTGCCCACGGGGTCGGCGGGATCCACCGGAGTCAGCAGCCCCAGAGTCATCACCGCGCCGGAGATGGCGCCGCACAGCTCGCCGGTGCCGGCGCCGCCGCCGAAGCCGCCACCAACATTGAAGCTCTCCTGTTCGCTCAGGCCGGTAAGGTCGGAAAATGCCGCCACAACGCTCTGGCAGCAGTTGAAGCCCTGCTTATGATAGGCAACGGATCGTTCCATACGGTTCATGTTTCTGTCTCCTTTTCTGTCTCTATGTTCAGTTCTGCCGCCAGCTCCATCAGCTTGCGGAGGCGGTGGTTCAGGCAGGATTTGGTCAGCGGCGGGTCAAATTCCTCCGCAAGTTCCGACAAGGTCAGCTCCGGCCGCAGTTTCCGCAGCGCAGCAGTCTCCTGCAGTTTTTTTGGCAGCAGTTCCATCTGCTCCGCGGCCTCCAGCTTTCGAATGGCCTCCAGCTGCTCCTGCGCCGCAAAGACAGCCTTGTCCAGGTTGGCGCTGTCACAGTTTAACCGGCGATTCACACTGTTGCGCAGATCCTTTTCCAGCTTTGCGGACATGATATTCATGGCGGCCACCGGCGCACCGATGAGGGTGAGGAAATCCTCGATCTGGTCACTCTGCTTAAAGTAGGTGATATAGCTGCCGTTTCGGCTGATGCTCTTGGGGGGATAGCCGGACTCCCGCAGCAAGACCTCTAGTTCCCTGCTCACCTGCAAATGGGAGGTGGTCAGTTCCAAATGGTAGCGCTTCAGCGGGTCGGTGATGCTGCCGCCGGCGAAGAATATGCCCCGCAGAAACGCTGCCCGGCAGCACTCATCTTCCAAGATCCCGAAGTTGATGTGCAGCGCCAGATTCTGTCTTGGCGCATAGCCCAGATGGTTGATGATGCTGTCCAGCTTTTCCCGCTCCGTGATCTGAAACACCAGCTTGCCGGGGGTATCCTCTTCCGGCTGGCGGTCGAACCGCAGATTGAAGGCTCTTTGGAAGAGTTTCGGCAGCCGGGCGGCAAAGTTGCGGTTTTCGGTGATGATCCGCACCTCTGTGGAATGGAAGGTGTTGCAGTAAAGCAGGATGCCGTAGGCTTCCGCCCGGGCACAGCAATGGCGCTGCACCGGCAGTCTGCACAGTTCATTTTTCGTGTCAAAGGAAAAAGACATCCCATTTCCCTTTCTATCGTTGGTTTTCTAACAGTCACCCGCTGTGGGTCAATGTCCTCCGCGGTTGATATCTCTGTGATTCTCCGTCACCGGATAGCCCAGACCGCGGATGTACTCCGTCAATGCCCGGGTCACGGCCACGCTGCGGTGATGTCCGCCCGTGCAGCCCACAGCGACGACCAGAACAGCCTTCCCCTCCTCCGCATAAAGCGGCAGGGAGAAGGAAAGCAGATCCTCCAGCCGTTTCAGATACTCCGTAGTCTGCGGAAAAGAGAATACGTACTCCGCCACAGGGGCGTCCAGCCCGGTCTGGTGGCGCAATTCATCCATGTAATAGGGGTTCGGCATGAAGCGCACGTCAAATACCAGATCCGCTTCCAGCGGGATCCCATATTTATAGCCAAAGGAGGTCAGGCTGACTGCCATGCCGCTTGCATCGCTTTCGTGTCCGAAAATGCGCAGCAATTCTCCGCGCAGCTGTGCTGTGGTCGTCCGGGAGGTGTCGATAATGTGATCCGCCCTAGCTCTGACGGGCGCCATCAGTTCCCGCTCCCGGTGGACGGCCTCCTCCAGAGTATCCACGCTGTCCAGCAGAGGATGGCGGCGGCGTGTTTCTTTATAGCGCTTGATGATGACCTCCGGCGCTGCCTCCAAAAACAGCATGGAACAGTGGGCATTCCCCTCCTTGAGCTGATCCAGCACATCGAACAACTGCGTAAAGGAACTGCCGGTACGCACATCGTATACCAGCGCCACTCGATCATACCGGCCGTTGCCTGCGGCGCAGAATTCCGCGAATTTCAGAATCATGGCCGCCGGCATATTATCCACAATATAAAAACCGATGTCTTCCAGATAAGAAGCCGCTTTGCTCTTTCCGCCGCCGGACAGTCCCGAAATGACAAGGATCTCCATATGCTTCCCTCTCTTATCGCATGATCTTTACTTCCGGCTCCAGCCGGACGCCCTTTTCCTCCAAAACATGCGTCTGAACCTGTGCGATCAGCTCCAGAACATCGGCGCAGGTGGCGCCGCCGATATTTATCACAAATCCGGCGTGCTTTTTACTGACCTGCGCGCCGCCGACCGTCAAGCCCTTCAATCCGCACTGGTCGATCAGCGTGCCGGCGAAGTAGCCCTCCGGCCGCTTGAAGGTACTGCCGGCGCTGGGATATTCCAGCGGCTGACTGGTCTTGCGGCGTTCCATCAAGTCCCGCATGGTTTCCCGGATCTCGGCACTGCTGCCCTTTTGCAGACGGAACACCGCGCGCAGCACCACCGCGTCGGGACGCTCATTGAGCAGGCTGCGGCGATATCCGAAGGCCATCTCCTCACAGGAAAGCGTCCGCACGCCCTCCTCCGGGAACAGGACGGTAACGCTTTCGATCACCTGATTCATCTCGCCGCCGTAGGCGCCGGCGTTCATGCACACCGCGCCGCCCACCGTACCGGGGATACCGTGGGCAAACTCCAGACCTGTCAGGCCTTCCCTGCAGGCAAAATCCGCCAGTCTGGCAAGGGGCACGCCCGCCTCGGCGATCAGCGTATCCCCTTCCCCTTTTTTCAGACGGGCCATGGCCGCCGAAGTGTCGATCACCAGCCGGTCCAGTCCCTCGTCCGGCACCAGAAGGTTGGTACCGTTGCCGATGACCAGAGGCCTTGCACCGCACTCTGCGGCGAAATTCATCAGCAGCACCAGCTGCTCCGCATTGTTGGGGAAAGCCATCCGCTTGGCGGGTCCACCGATCCGGAAGGAAGTATGGCGGCTCATGCTTTCATCGCAAACCACCTTCAAATCGGGCATATATTCACTGATCGAGCGGTCAAACGCTATCCACCAGTCCATAAAGGACCTCCTTACAAATTCAAATAGGCTGCTTTAGGCTGCTTTCCCTGTCAGGCTTTTCCGCTGCTGGCATCCGCGTGCATATCCACACGCCGCACCAGTTCCTGCGCCGCGTTGTAGCCGAACTTGCGGTGACGGTTGTTCATAGCTGCCACCTCAACGATACTGGCCAGGCTTCGTCCCGGACGCACCGGAATGGTGACGATAGGTACCTTCACGTCCAGCATTTCGATATAATGATCCTCAATGCCCAGACGGTCGTAGAATTTACTCTGATCCCAGGGCTCAAAATGAACCACCAGATCCAGCTGGGTCTCCACCTTGATGGCCCGCATACCAAAGAGCTGGCGCAAGTCGATGACGCCAATGCCGCGCAGCTCGATATAGTGGCGGATGATCTCCGGCGCCGTGCCAATCAGCTGATCGGAAACGCGCCGCAGTTCCACAGCATCGTCCGCCACCAGACGGTGGCCGCGCATGATTAGCTCGATGGCCGCCTCGCTCTTGCCCACGCCGGAATCGCCGGTAATCATGACGCCCTCGCCGTAAATTTCCAGCAGCACACCGTGGCGGGTGATGCAGGGGGCAAGGATCCGGTTCATGTGCTCGATCACATGGCTGGTGAAATCCACCGTCACCTCTGATGTGCGAAGCAGCGTCTTTCCATGTTCGCGGGCACTTTCCAGACATTCCTCGGAACACTCCAGCCCTCTGGCAATGACCAGCGCAGGAATGTCATAGCAAAACAGATCATCAAAGCATTTGCGCCGCCGCTCGGAGGAAAGTCCTGCCAGATAAGTAACCTCCGCCTTGCCGATCACCTGCAGACGGCGAGGCTCAAAATAATCATAAAAATCATGAAACTGCAGACCCGGACGGTTCACATCTTTGATGGTCAGCAGCATCGTCTCAAAGTCGCTGCCATGGTTCAAGACTTCCAGATCAAAAACCTTGACAAAATCTTTGATCTTCAAACCGATTTCATTCATAGCGCGTCCCTCTTCTTTCCGGTGCGGGCGTCTCCCGTACCTATCCTTGCAGCCTGTCGAACACCCGGCTGCGGTGTCAAAAAAAGCTATTCCAGGTTTTTAATCATTATATATGATTTTCCCCCATTCCGCAATACTTTCACCGTGATCGGCACGGCAGAAAAAAACTTCAAAAAACTTTGTTTTTTTTGAAAATTCTTCTTGCATTTTTGAAATCGTTCTGTTATTATATCACCTGTGCCTATGAAAAGTGGCATGGAAGTACGCAACAGCAAGGAGGTGCAACGGATGGCTAAGTGCGAGTTTTGCGACAAGGGTGTTACCTTTGGCATTCAGGTTTCCCACTCTCACCGTCGGACCAATCGTCCCTGGAAGCCCAATGTGAAGCGTGTGAAGGCAATCGTCAACGGTTCCCCCCGCCATGTGTATGTTTGTACCCGGTGTATGCGTTCCGGTAAGGTCACCAGAGCGGTCTAACTTGGACAAACAACAATCCCGGACTTCGGTCCGGGATTTATTTTTTCTCTTTCCCCGCTTTCGGGATCGTCAACTCTTTTTGCCCCGTTTACATCGCCCGACGGGGCGAATTGCAAGTAAAAAAGCGGACAGGGTCATCCCGTCCGCTTTCGTCTTTTCTTTTCAAAGGGGCCTCACATCCAGGTCTGTTCCAGAAGTTCATCCTTCTTGGCGCGCAGCATCAGTTCACCCACTACATCTCTGGGCTGCTTGCCGTGATACAGCACCTCGTAAGCGCATCGACAGATGGGCATCTCCACACCCTCTCGCTGTGCCAGCTGGAAGATACTCTCGGCGGCGTAGTAACCTTCTACCACGGCGCCTACTTCCTCCATAGCCTCTTGTACGCTTTTTCCCTGTCCGATCAGCATACCGGCACGGTTGTTGCGGGAGTGCATAGAGGTACAGGTCACGATCAGGTCTCCCATCCCGGCAAGACCGCCGAAGGTGCGGCGCGTACCGCCCATCTGCTCGCCCAGCCGGGTCAGTTCCGCCATGGCACGGGTCATCAGCAGCGCCTTGGTGTTATCCTGAAACCCGAGACCTGCACAGATGCCGCAGCTCAAAGCCACCACGTTTTTCATGGCGGCAGCCAGCTCCACGCCGACGATATCGTAGCTGGTGTAGACCCGGAAATATTCGTTCATGAAGGCATCCTGCACAAAACGAGCCGCTTGCTTATCCGGGCAGGCAGACACGCAGCCGGTGGGCAGACGGCGAACAACTTCCTCTGCGTGAGAAGGGCCGGAAAGTGCTGCCACTTTACATCTGCTTTCCGTACTTTCCTGCAAAACCTGACTCATCCGCAGGTTGGTATCCCGTTCCACGCCCTTGGAGGCAACCACAAGAACCGCATCCTGCTTCAGATAGGGCGCCATCTTCTCGCCCGTCCCGCGCACCGCAAAGGAGGGCACCGCGCAGACCACGAGGTCTGCATCCCGCAGACAGGTCAGATCTCCCGTGATGTGCAGCTCATCCGGTAAACGGATGTCTTTTAACAGCGGATTCGTGCGCGTTTCAGCCATTTTTGCAGCTTTGGCCGAATCGCGGCACCACAGAATGGTTTCGTGTCCGTTGTCACAGAGCACCAGACTCAAGGCTGTCCCCCAGCCGCCGCTGCCCAAAACCACTGCCTTCATGCGCGCACTCCTCTCTCATCATTTCTTCCGATGGAAGCTGAACTTGTTTTCGTTGCCCTGGATCAGTCGTTTGATATTCGCCCTGTGCTGCCACACAACAAGGCCGCCGCACAAAAAGCCCAGCACAATGATCGCCGGCTGATCGGGAAACAACAGCCATGTGGTAAAGGGAAAGCTGCCTCCCGCCCACACCGAACCCAGGGACACATACCGGGTCAGCGCTACCAGAACGATAAAGCCGCCCCAGACCACCAACGCGAGGCGCCAGTCGATCATCAGCGCGATGGCGCCGCCGGAGAGGATGCCCTTGCCGCCCTTGAAATGGAACATACAGGGAAACATATGCCCCAGCAGGCAGAACAATGCCGCCCAGTATTTGCCCTCCACCAAAAAGCGTTCCGCGCCGATCAACCGAAAGAGCGCGGCACCGATCAGCACGGCAAGCACCGCTTTCAGCGCATCGCACAGGATCACAACAAAGGTAAGTCCTCCGCCAAAGGTGCGGTGGAAATTGGTGAGACCTGCATTGCCGCTGCCGTGGTTGCGCACATCGTCCCGCAGAATGTACTTGGAAACGATGACGGCGCCGTTAAAACATCCCAGAAGATAGCCGACAACTGCCACTGCAAGCATCAAAAGCAGCGCCATCCCCAGAACCGCGGTATCCCCTGTCTGATACAGGCTCAACAGGAAGTCCAACATTCTTACTCCTCCTTATCGCCCTTCTGCCGGATAGACAGAATGATAGGCGTGCCTTCCAGACCGAAGGTGTTGCGGATGCAGTTTTCAAGATACCGCTGATAGGAGAAATGGAACAGTCTTGCATCGTTGCAGAAAATGACAAAGTGCGGAGGACGAATGCCCACCTGCGTCATGTAATAGATCTTCAGGCGGCGCCCCTTGTCCGTGGGCGGCTGCACACGGGTCTGTGCATCTGCCAAAACGTTATTCAGCATACCGGTGGTAATGCGGGTGCTGGCCTGATTGGACACATAGTCGATCAGTTCAAACAGGCGATCTACTCTCTGACCGGTCTTGGCCGAGATAAACAGAATGGGTGCATAGGGCATAAAGGCCAGATCCTGACGCACCTGCTCGCGCATGTGGTCCATGGTCTTGCCGTCTTTTTCCACCAGATCCCACTTGTTGATGACGATGATGCTGGACTTGCCGGCCTCGTGCGCCATGCCGGCCACCTTGGTATCCTGCTCGGTGACGCCCTCGGTGGCGTCGATCATAATGAGGCAAACATCGCTGCGTTCAATGGCCATGGTCGCGCGCAGAACGCTGTACTTCTCGATATCCTCCTCCACCTTGGACTTCTTGCGGATGCCGGCGGTATCGATGAAGACAAAGCTGCCCTTGTCGTTTTCAAAGCGGGAGTCGATGGCGTCACGGGTGGTGCCTGCCACATTGGAAACGATCACGCGCTCCTCGCCCAGGATCCGGTTGACCAGAGAGGACTTGCCCGCGTTGGGCTTGCCGATGACGGCCACCTTGATGGCGTCGTCCTCTTCCTCCTCTTCCTCCTCGGGGGGGAAATACTGCACGCAGGCGTCCAGCAGGTCGCCGGTGCCGTGGCCGTGGATGGCGGAAACAGCAATGGGATCACCCATGCCGAGGTTATAGAACTCGTAAAAATCCGGATTGACGGAGCCGGTGGAGTCCATCTTGTTCACTGCCAGAACGATGGGCTTGCCGCTGCGCAGCAGCATGGTGGCAACCTCCTGATCGGAGGCAGTCAAACCGGTCTTGATGTCCGTCAGGAATACGATCACATCGGCATTGTCAATGGCGATCTGAGCCTGATCCCGCATGAAGGCCAGGATCATATTGTCGGTACGGGGCTCAATGCCGCCGGTATCGATGAGCGTAAACTTTCTGCCGCACCACTCACTCTCGCCGTAAATACGGTCGCGGGTGACGCCCGGCGTATCTTCCACGATGGAGAGTCTTCTGCCGATCAGCTTGTTGAACAGCATGGATTTTCCCACGTTGGGCCGTCCAACAATGGCAATCACGGGTTTCATCGGCGCTCACATCCTTCCTTTGTTTGCAGTGTTTCATATCATATCACAAATGCCTGCCGGCTTTGTGACTTGTCTGTAAAAAAATGCAGGAAACCCACATTTTAATATTATATCCACTTTCTTCCGCGATAGCAACACAAAAAGCAAGGAGGGAAGAAACCTCTTCCCTCCTAAAGCAAGCATGCAATTCCTTATTTCGCAACGACGGACTTGACAACCTTGACCTCACGGCCGTTGTAAGTACCGCACTCCTTGCACATTCTGTGAGGCAGGTGCAGCGCACCGCATTTCGGGCATGCAACGAGACCGGGAACCTCCAGCTTCCAGTGGGAGCTGCGGCGCTTGTCACGTCTTGCTTTGGATACTTTTCCCTTAGGTACTGCCATTTCGACACCTCCTTGACATTCAACGGACGACTTTCATCTGTCCCTGGTATTCTTTATTTGTTCTCCAAAAGCTTGGCAAGAACTGCCAGTCGGGGGTCTGTCTCCTTTTTACAGGAACATGGGCCGAGGTTCAGATCGGCGCCGCACCCGGGACAAAGTCCTTTACAATCTTCTGAACACAGAGTTTTGGTGTCCATGCCGAGGATGAACATGGTTCTGGCCAGATCGCCCAGATCCACTTTTCCGTCCTCCAGCAGGACGATCTCGTCATTGTCGTCGTTTTCAACTTCTTCCGCCAGAACGCAGGTAAAGGGGATCTCCTTTTCCTGCAGGAACGCTTTCCCGCAGCGGTCACAGACCGCATCTAGCGTGCTGCGCAGAGCCATGGTCATGGTCAGAACATCGGCGGAGTTCCGCACATGCCCTTCCACCGTTACCGGTCGGCTGACAGGATAACGACCCGCAAAGTCCACATCGGACAAATCCAGCGTGAAGTTGAATTCCAGCTGCTTTCCGGGCGCACGAAGAATGGGTTTTACGTCTAAAAACATAAGCTACCTCGCAATGACACGGTTAGTATTATACGAGAAAGAAACGGCGTTGTCAAACAGTTTTTTCAAAATTTCACCATGATTTTCACGGAATTTAATCATCGTCATCGGAAGAACGGCGCAAGCTGTCCAGATCGACACCCAAAATCACATTGTGGAAGCCTCTTTTGATGGTTTTCTGGTCTGCGATCTGATAGGCAGCCTTGGGCCAGCGAGCCGCCCAGCCGTCCCGCAGCAGTTCTGCAAACTGGGTACAGTCGGGGTTTTCCATCCCCAGCAGCATGGGCGAGAGATAAAAGATCAACATCTGCTTATGGCTCGTTTTTGCGGCAGCACGATTCCAAAAACGCTCCTTCTTCCATGCCGCCTCCAAAGCATTGAGAAGATCCTCCGCCAGTCCGTTGAGCGGGGCGTCCTCCTCCGTCTGCAAGGCTGCGCTCACAGCCTCCGCAAACACCGGAGCGTAGGTCTGCACATATTCCTTGTAAGCTTTTCCGTATTCTCTGCCGTCAAACCGTTTCAGGAAGTCAACACATCGGATCGCCGCAAGCATCTGCTCCGTCATACCTCTTCCTCCCCTTCGTTCTCCGGCAGCTCCTCGGGCTCATCGCTCCAGGTGGAGGGATCGTCCTTATGCGCCAGCGCATACCGATACGCTTTCCACTCCCGCAGCAGCAAAAGCGCACCCAGCACAGCAAACACGACCCCGCCGGTCACGCCAACTGCCGGCATATCAGATTCTCCGGCAAGCACGGTTTTGAAGATCTGAACGGCAAGATAGATCAGGTAACCGCCGGCCAGCACCCAGATATAATTTACCCGGCCGGTCTGCTTTTTATCGTTCTTCATGCGTTGCGCACTCCTTTTGGGAAAAGTCCTGTCCCGTCTTTACAAGTTTGGGTCAAGCGAGTATGATACGAGTATGCGGAATCCGCCACAGGAGGGATCTCATGCGGGAATTCACCATCGGAAAAAACGATGCCGGACAGCGTCTGGATCGCTTTGTCGCCAAAAATCTGCCTCTGCTGCCCCCTGCCCTGCTGCAGAAATATATCCGCCTCAAACGGATCAAAGTCAACGGCAAGGGCTCAAAACGGGACGCACGGCTGAATACCGGCGACATTTTACAATTATATATCAACGACGAGTTCTTTGACAAGCCCAATGAGGAAAATCTCTTTCTCACGCTGTTCAATCCCCAGCTGCACATCGTGTATGAGGACGAGAATCTGTTGTTGGTGGACAAGCGGCCAGGTCTGGTCGTCCATGCCGACGAAACCGAGAAGGTCAACACCCTCATCAACCACATTCAGGCCTATCTCTACCAGAAAAAGGAATGGAATCCCAAGTGGGAGAACACCTTCACCCCCGCCCTGTGCAACCGGATCGACCGCAACACCGGCGGCATCGTCATCGCTGCCAAGAATGCGGAGACGCTGCGCATCATCAATGAGAAGATCCGCGACCACGAACTGGAGAAAAGCTATCTTTGCATCACCGTCGGGCATCCGCCCAAGCCGGAAGGAAAAATCGAAGGCTTCCTCTTTAAGGACGAGGTGAAAAAGCAGGTCTTTTTCCATCACAAGCCGATCCCCGGCGCCAAGACAGCCGCCACCCTTTACAAAACGCTGGAAAAGCGGGGCGAACTGGCTTTGGTGGAGTGCCGTCTGCTGACGGGTCGCACCCACCAGATCCGCGTTTCCATGGCAGAGATCGGCTGCCCCCTGCTGGGCGACGGAAAGTACGGCCGCGGCGATGTGAACCGCCGCTATCAGGAGACCCGACAGGCCCTCTATTCCTACAAACTGCACTTTGATTTCCCCACCGATGCAGGATTGCTCAATTACCTGCGGGGCAGAACATTCACTGTGGAGGATGTCCCTTTCCGCAGCAAATATTTTTCAAACCTGTAATGTTCAGCAAATATAGGCAAGACCCTTGACTTTTCTGCATAGATTGGGTATATTCAAATTGCCGAATTTCAACGAGAATTGGACCCTCGGATGGCAAAGCACAATACGACGGAACGTTTTTGATGACACCGTGTTGTTTTTTGCCACCCGAGGGTCTTTTCTATAGATCAGAAAGATGGCACTCATTATATAGAGAAATGGGGGAGGATACATGTCCAAAGAGTTGATTCGCCTGCAGGATGTCTGCATGGCTTTCGACGACGAGCTGGTTCTCGATCACATTAACCTGTATTTCAATGACAAAGAATTCCTCACACTGCTTGGCCCCAGCGGGTGCGGCAAGACCACCACGCTGCGGATCATCGGCGGCTTTATGACGCCCACGGCCGGTGATGTCCTGTTTGACGGTGTGAGAATCAATGACGTTCCGCCTCATCAGCGGCAGATCAACACGGTGTTCCAAAAATACGCCCTCTTCCCTCATCTGGACGTATACGAAAACATTGCGTTTGGTCTGCGGATGCAGCGGAGGCCCGATCCCAAGGACCCCACCGGCAAGCGGATGGTGAAGCTCCCCGAGGAGGAGATCGACCAGCGTGTTATGGAGATGCTGGAAGTCGTCAGCCTCAAGGGTTTTGAACGCCGCCGCCCCGATTCTCTCTCCGGTGGTCAGCAGCAGCGTGTGGCCATTGCCCGCGCGTTGGTGAACAAGCCCAAGGTTCTCCTGCTGGACGAGCCTCTTGCCGCACTGGATCTGAAGCTGCGCAAAGATATGCAGATCGAACTCAAGCGTATCCAGCAGCAGGTCGGTATCACATTCATCTATGTGACCCACGATCAGGAAGAAGCTCTCACCATGTCCGACACCATCGTGGTCATGGACAAGGGCTCCATCCAGCAGATCGGAACGCCCGAAGATATTTATAACGAACCCAAAAACGCCTTCGTGGCAGACTTTATCGGCGAATCCAACATCATCGACGGCATCATGGTGGAGGATAATGTCGTGAAGATGTACGGCAAGAAATTCCCCTGCCTGGACGGCGGCTTTGCACCCAATGAGCCTGTGGATGTGGTCATCCGTCCCGAGGATATTGACATCGTCCCCGTGGAGCAGGGTCAGATCACCGGCACCGTCACCTCCGTCACCTTCAAGGGCATGCAGTATGACATCATCGTGGACTTCAAGGGCTTCAAGTGGCTCATCCAGACCACGGACTACTCCCCCGAAGGGGCCCGCATCGGCATCAAGATCGATCCCGACGGCATCCACATCATGAAGAAGAGCAAATACTCCGGTATGTTCGGCGACTATTCCTCCTTCTCCGAGGAATACGACGAACTGGACGACGCCAGATTGCTGGACGAGGAGGAGAGCGAGGATGAAGAATAAGCTCTCCCGTCTGGCTGTCCCTTACATTGTCTGGATGGCGCTGTTTGTGGTGGCACCCATCGTTATGGTTGTCATCTATGCCTTTACCGCCGCGGAGGGCGGCTTTACCCTGTCCCACTTCGGCAGCATGGGCACCTATGCCGTGGTCTTCGGCCGCTCCTTCAAGCTGGCCTTTATCGCCACGGTGATCTGCCTTGCCATCGGCTACCCCGTTTCCTACATGATGAGCAAGGAGGGCAAGCGCTTTCAGCGTGTGGCCATGGTGCTGATCATGCTGCCCATGTGGATCAACTTCCTGCTGCGGACGTACTCCTGGATGTCCATTCTGGAAAACAACGGCCTCCTGAACCGTCTGTTCCAGAGCATTGGACTGATCGACCTGTACAACCGCATTTTCGGCACTTCTCTGGAGTTCTTCCCCATGCTGAACACCCAGGGTGCCGTGGTGCTGGGCATGGTCTACAACTACCTGCCCTTCATGATCCTGCCCATCTATTCCGTCATCGTAAAGCTGGATGGTTCCCTCGTTGAGGCTGCCCGTGATCTGGGCGCGAACTCTTTCAACGTGTTCCGCCGGGTCATCCTACCCCTCAGCTTCCCCGGTATCCTCTCCGGCATTACGATGGTATTTGTCCCTTCCGTCTCCACCTTTGCCATCTCCAAGATGCTGGGCGGCGGCACCGAACTTTTGCTGGGCGACCTGATCGAGCAGCAGTTCCTCGGCGGCGCCTACAACCCCCATCTGGGTGCTGCCATCTCCCTTGTGATGATGGTGGTCGTGGTGCTGTGCATGGTGGTCATGAATCGCTTCGGTGAGGGCGAGGAACAGGCGGTGATGCTGTGAAAAAGAAGAATTCCGCCTTTAACCGCACCTTTACGGCGCTGGTGTTCCTCTTCCTCTACGCCCCCATCCTGCTGCTGATCGTGTTCTCCTTCAACGCGGGCGAGAGCAATGTGGTCTGGAGCGGGTTCTCCCTGCACTGGTACAAAGAGCTGTTCAGCGACCGGCTGATTATGCGAAGTGTCTACACCACTCTGCTGGTCTCCGTCATCGCCACCATCATCTCCACCTTTGCGGGCACCTTTGCCGCCATCGGCTTTTACAGCCTGCGGCGCCGGCAGCGCAATACACTGAACACCATCAACAACATCCCCATGATGAACGCCGATATCGTTACCGGCGTGGCCATGTGTCTGTTCTTTGTGGCATTCTTCGGCCTTTGGTCTGATTTTGCTGCATGGATCAACGGCATCCAGACGGTGTTCCAGCTCCCCGAGCGCCTGACACTGGGCTTCGGCACACTGCTGATCGCCCACATCGCGTTCAACATCCCCTACGTCATCCTCTCCGTCAGTCCCAAGCTGCGTCAAATGGACAAAAACCTTGTGGACGCCGCCATGGATCTGGGCTGTACCTGGCTGCAGGCTTTCTGGAAGGTCATCCTCCCCGAGATCAAGCCCGGTATCGTCTCCGGCGCGCTGACGGCCTTCACCATGAGTGTGGATGACTTTATCATCAGCTACTTCACCGCCGGCTCCTCCTCTTCTACCCTGGCCATGACCATCTACGGCATGACCAAGAAGCGGGTCACCCCGGAAATCAATGCTATTTCCACCCTGCTGTTTATCACCGTGCTGCTGCTTCTGGTCATTACCAATGTGCGGGAAGCTCGTCAGGAACAGCTGGCGGAGCGCCGGCGCAAGCTGCCCAAAGCCACCGCCGCAGAAGCTGCGCGCTATTCCAGAAAGCACTTTTTCGACGGGCCTCTGCCCAAAATCGCCGGCGGTATTGCTGCTACGGCGCTGGTCGTGGCTGCCGTTCTGGTGGCGGGCCGCAACGCCGGAAAGCCCGTGGTGAATGTGTGCAGCTGGGGCGAGTATATCGACGAATCCCTCATCGAACAGTTTGAGGAAGAAACCGGCATCACCGTCAATTACCAGACCGCCGAAAGCAACGAAGCGCTCTACTCCCTGCTGAAAAGCGGCGCCGGTGATTACGATGTGGTCGTCCCCTCCGACTACATGATCTCCCAACTCATTGAGGAGGACATGCTGGAGGAGCTGGATTACAGCAACATCCCCAACTTCTCCCTCATCGATGAGCGGTTCAAGAACCTGCCCTATGACCCCGAGAACAAATACACCGTTCCCTACACCTGGGGCACAGTAGGCATCATCTACAATGCCGCCGCAGTCAATGAACCCATCACCAGCTGGAATGTGATGTTCAATGACGATTACGCCGGCAATGTTTTGATGTTCCGCAACTCCAGAGATGCCATGGCTACCGCCCTGATCTATCTGGGGTACAGCATCAACACCACGGACGAAGCCCAGCTTCGGGAAGCCCAGCAGCTTCTGGTGGATGCCAAGCGCCGGGGCGTCTATCAGGCCTTCGTCATGGATGAGATCTTCGGCAAGATGGAGGGCGGAAACGCCGTCATCGGCGCCTATTATGCCGGCGACTACCTCTCTATGGTGGACAACCAGGCTGACGGTGTGGATCTGGCCTTTGCCGTTCCCGAGGAGGGCTCCAACTGGTTCGTGGACGCCATGTGCGTTCTGAAGGATGCTCCCCACAAGGAGGAGGCCGAGGCCTGGATCAACTTCATCGCCTCCACCGAGGCAAACCTTGCCAACATGGACTATATCTGGTACGCCTCCCCCAACCGCGAGGCATTGGAGCAGTATCCGGCCTACTACGAGGAGCTGTACGAGGAGCCTCTGGATCCGGAAGTCTACGAGATTATGGCCGCCTCGCAGGAGACCCTTGAACGCTGCGAAATGTATGTGGTTCTCCCCTACGAGACCCGCGCACTTTACAACAAGCTCTGGACAGAGCTGGGCATTTAACCATCAAACGGCGCCGGACACCCGGCGCCGTTTTCCTGAAACCAAGATCGGAGGAACAAGTATGATCTACATCGGAACAAAATGTCAGCTGGAACAGATCGTAACGGAGGAGATCACCGCAGCCGCCGTTGGCTCCGGGGCACTGCCCGTTCTGGGCACGCCCTGCATGATCGCCCTGATGGAAAACGCGGCACAGACCGTTCTTACCCATTTCCTCGCCGAGGGACAGGGCAGCGTGGGCACGCATCTGGACGTGCATCACACCTCCCCCACCCCCATCGGCATGAAGATCACCGTGGAGGCAGAGATCACCGCCGTGTCTGAAAACGGCAAAATGGTGGACTTCTCCCTGCAGGCATGGGACGAGTGCGGCTCCATCGGCCACGGCACCCACACCCGCGCCGTCATCGACAGCCAGCGATTTTTGAACAAGTGCAATGCCAAGCTGGAAGGTTGAACCAGACAAAAACGCCCGGTGCGATGCACCGGGCGTTTATTGTTGTTCTTACAGCACCAGAGACGGTGCAGTATAGACGCGGGCAAGCAGTTCACTGTTGAGCATATACAGGCTCTTGGGGTCGCTGCCAAACAGCTCCATCTTGGTAATCATGTCGCGGGCGTTGGTCTCCTCCTCACCCTGTTCCTTCACAAACCAGTTCAGGAACTCCATGGTGCGGAAGTCCTTGGCCTCGTAAGCCTCGGCATAGATGGCATCGATCAGACTCGTCACATACTGTTCGTGTTCCAGCGCGGCCTTCAGGGGGCCCATATTGTCGGTGAACACCTTGTCTGGCTTGCCAATGGCGCCCAGTTCCACCAGTTCATCGTTGTTCTGGAGATAATCATAGAACAACATCGCGTGATCGCGCTCCTCCTGCGCCTGCACACGATACCAGTTGGCAAAGCCGTCCAGACCGGCCCGCTCATAGTAGTTGGAAAAATCCAGATACAGATAGGCAGAATAGAATTCCTTGTTGATCTGATCGTTCAGCAGTTCGCGTACCTTGGGATTCAGCATATTCATGTCCTCCATTTCCATTCATTGTGGGTTCTTTATGACATGATTATATGCAGGATCAGCAAGTAATTCAGTTGCAAATATCACAATATTAGAATAGTGTTATCTGGCTCGTTTCCGCCATACCGGCAAAGGCGCCCAGTTCCTTCAACTGCTCAATATGGGTCTTGGACAGCTTGTTGCAGCACATGGAGAACTCCTCCACGGAGATAAACTCCTTCCCCTTCCGCTTTTCCACGGCATCCAGCGCCGCCGCCTCACCCAGACCGTGAACGGACACAAAGGGCGGCAGCAGGCCGTTTTCCGTCACCTTGAACTTGGTCGCATCGGACTCGTAGATGCTGATGGTGTCAAAATGGAAGCCGCGCAGATAGAACTCATAGCACACCTCCAGCGTGGTCAGCAGGGATTGCTCCACGGCTGTGGCATCCTTGTTGTTTTCGATCTCGCGGATCTTTTTCTTTACCGCATCTTTACCGGCGCAGCAGATCTTTGCGTCAAAGGCCTTGGCACGGACGGAGAAATAGGTGGCATAGAACGCCAGCGGACGATGTACCTTGAACCACGCGATGCGGAAGGCCATCATGACGTATGCCACCGCGTGGGCTTTCGGGAACAGATAGCCGATCTTGGCCAGAGATTCGATATACCACTCCGGCACTTCGTGTTCCTCCATGGCTTCCCGCCAGCCGGGGTCAAAGCCGTTCTTCTTCACCTTGCCCTTACGCACGGACTCCATGATCTTGAAGCTCATCTTGGGGTCAAGCCCCATGGAGATCAGGTAGAGCATGATATCGTCACGGCAGCCTACGGTGCTGGTAACGGGGATCCCCTGCTCCAGGATCAGATCCTTGGCGTTGCCCAGCCAAACGTCCGTGCCGTGGGAGAAGCCGGACAGACGCACCAGCGTGTTGAAGTCCTTGGGCTGGGTGTCCATCAGCATCTGGCGGGTAAAGCGGGTGTTGAACTCCGGGATTGCCACGGCACCGGTGGGACCGAGAATCTCGTCATTCTCATAGCCCAGCACCTTGCTGGAAGTGAAGATGGACATCGTATCCGGATCGTCCAGCGGAATGGTCTGGGGGTCTACGCCGGTGAGATCCTGCATCATACGCACCATGGTGGGGTCATCGTGGCCCAGCATGTCCAGCTTCAGGAGGTTGTCCTCCATAGAATGATATTCAAAATGTGTCGTGATGGTGTCGGAGCTATCGTCATCTGCAGGGTGCTGCACAGGACAGAAATCCTCCACGCTCTTGTCATCCGGCACGACCACCAGACCGCCGGGGTGCTGGCCGGTGGTACGGCGCACACCGACGCAGCCGGTGGCAAGGCGCTTCTTTTCCGCGCCGCCGACCTCCATGCCGTTCTCCTCCAGATACTTCAGTACGAAGCCGAAGGCAGTCTTATCCGCCAGCGTACCGATGGTTCCGGCGCGGAACACCTGCGTTTCGCCGAACATCTCAATGGCGTGGCGGTGGGCGCGAGCCTGATATTCACCGGAGAAGTTCAGGTCGATATCGGGCACCTTGCCGCCGCCGAAGCCAAGGAAGGTCTCAAAGGGGATGTCAAAACCGTCCTTCACATACTTGGTGCCGCAGACGGGACAATCCTTATCCGGCATATCGGCGCCGCAGCCGTAGCTGCCGTCGGTAATGAACTCGCTGTTTCGGCAGTTGGGACAGCGGTAGTGGGGCGGCAGGGAGTTGACCTCCGTAATGCCGGACATATAGGCCACCAACGAGGAACCCACGGAACCTCGAGAGCCTACCAGATAGCCGTTTTCAAGGCTGCGCTGCACCAGCTTCTGGGCGGACATATAGACCACGTCATACTTGCCCAGAATGCCGCCCAACTCTACGTTCAGGCGGTCGACGATATGCTGGGGCGGATTGTCGCCATACAGCCGGTGGGTCTTTTCCCACACCAGACGATCCAGATCCGCCTCGGAGTTTTCAAGCCGGGGCGGGAACAGCTCTTTGGGCAGCAGTTCAAAGGTCTCCACCTGATCCGCCACCAGACGGGTGTTGGTGACCACCACCTCGTAGGCCTTCTCCTCCCCCAGATAACTGAATTCGTCCAGCATCTCCTGCGTGGTTTTGAAGTAGATGGGCAAAGACTCGTTGGCATCCGCAAACTTTTTGGAAGCAAGGATGATATGGCGGTAGATCTCATCCTCCGGTTCCCGGAAATGAACGTCACCGGTGGCGCACACTGGCTTGCCCAGTTCCTCACCCAGACGGACGATGGTGCGGTTGAATTCCCGCAGATCCTCCTCCGACTGCACGTCGCCGTTTCGCAGCATGAAGGCATTGTTGCACAGAGGCTGGATCTCCAGATAGTCGTAATAGTCCGCGATGCGCTTCAGCTCGTCCCAATCCTTGTGAGCCGCCACCGCCTGGAACAGTTCGCCTGCCTCGCAGGCCGCACCCACGATGATCCCCTCACGATGCTCGTTCAAAACGCTCTTGGGGATAGTGGGCACACGCTTGAAATATTCCAGATTGGACGCCGAGATCATCTGATAGAGATTCTTCAGACCTACCTTGTTCCGGGCAAGCAAAATAATATGCTTGGGGAAACGGTTGGTCTTACTGCCCTGCGGGCGCAGTTTTTCCATTTCCGGATTGATGGCCTGCAGCGTGTGAATGCCCCGCTCGCGGAGCATCTCCCAGAACGGGATCAGCATATAGCCCACCGTGGCCGCATCGTCGCTGGCGCGGTGGTGGTTGAAGGCCGGCAGATCCAGATGCTCCGCCACAATATCCAGCTTGTATTTTCCAAGGTCGGGCAGCAGATTCTGGGCCAGAATCAGGGAATCCACATAAGTAGGCGCAAAGTCAAGCCCTGCCTCGCGGCATCCGGCACGGATAAAGCCGATGTCAAACTCGGCATTATGGGCCGCCAGCGGACGGCCGTTCACAAACTGCAAAAAGGCCGTCAGCGCCTCTTTTGCCTGGGGCGCATCCTTCAGCATCTCGTCGGTGATACCGGTAAGGCCGATGATCTCCGGCGTCAGGCGGCGATTGGGATTTACAAATGTCTGGAATCGCTCCGTGATCTCACCGTTTTTCACCACCACGGCACCGATCTCGGTGATTGCTTCCCGATCCACCTTCAAACCGGTGGTTTCAATGTCAAAGCAGACAAACTCATCGTCGAGGGAGCAATCCTGCGTTCCATGCACCACGATACGGTCATCGATGTTGTTGACGAAATAGCCCTCGACACCGTAGAGGATCTTGATTTTATCGCCGGCGGCGTGCCACGCATCCGGGAAGGACTGGGCACAGCCGTGATCGGTGATGGCGATGGCGGGGTGCCCCCACTTGATAGCCTGTTTGATGACCTCTTTGGTGTCGGTCAGGGCATCCATGTTGCTCATTTTCGTGTGCAGATGCAGCTCCACCCGCTTCACAGGGGCAAGATCCTGCCGCTCCGCGTGGTCGATGGCGTTGATGTCATAGGGGCTCAACTGGATGTCCTTCCCGTCGCGGGTCGCCTCCACTCTGCCCTTCACCGCAAGCCACATACCGGGCTTGACGGCGCCCTCCAGCAGCAGGGCTTCCTTCTGGTTGGTAAATTTCACCACCGTGACGGAGTTGGTGTAGTCCGTCATATCGAAGGAGACCACCCACTGTCCGGGGCGGCGGGTCTCACGGGACTCGAAGCCAAAGACCTTGCCGCAGACAGAAGCAGTTCCCGTTTTCAGGGTCAGGTCCTTCATGGCCATGGCTTTGCCCTTGATGGGCTTACCAAAAATGATTTTTCCGGCCGACTTTTCGCCGCTCTGGGCGGCAGAGGGGGCACTCTGGGCGTCGGGGATCGCCTGCTCCACGCAGGTGTGTTCGATCTCCACACTGTTGAAGCCGTAGACCTTACAGATCAACTCCTGCACCATGGTCAGATCTGCCTCCTGCAGAGGACCCTTCGTCTGCAACTTCAACACAATGGACATACTGGACTGGTCGATACTGGCGCCGGTCAGCTCCGCACCCGACAGCTTCAGCCGCAGTTCCGGGGAGGACTGCAGCTCTGCAAACATATTAAAAAACGGAATATTTCCTGCCATGTGTCTCCCTTTCCGTCATTACTCATGGGAACAGGGCGGAGCATATCTCCGCCCTTTCTCTCTTGCTTATAGTTTTTCGATTTCTTCCATTAAAGCGTCTAAAAGTCTGTCCTCCGAAACCTTGTAAAGGATTTCTCCTTTTCGGAAAATCAGTCCCTCGCCCTTGCCGCCGGCAATGCCGATGTCCGCGGCAGCCGCCTCTCCGGGGCCGTTGACGGCGCAGCCCATCACCGCAACGGAGATATTTTTCCGGCAGTTTGCCAGCCGCCGCTCTACTTCCTCCGCCAGAGGAATCAGGTCGATGCGGGTACGGCCGCAGGTGGGACAGGCGATGAGATCCACACCCTCTTTGCGCAGCCCCGCAGCCCTCAGGATCTTATGAGCGGCATAGATCTCCTCCACAGGGTCTGCCGTCAGGGTCACACGGATAGTGTCACCGATGCCCATGCACAGCAGCCCACCGATACCCATGGCACTCTTGACCATGCCCATGGAGGGCGTGCCGGCCTCTGTGACACCAAGGTGCAGCGGATAATCCGTCCGCTCGGCAAGCAGCCGGTAGGCTGCGATGGTAAGCGGCACATCGGAACATTTCACGCTGATGCAAATGTCATCAAAATCAAACTGATTCAGCAGCCGTACATGACCCATGGCGCTTTCCACCAGCGCCTCTGCGGTCACGCCGCCGTACTTGGCTCGCAGTTCCTTTTCCAGCGAGCCGCCGTTGACGCCGATACGGATCGGGATGTTCCGGGCACGGCAGGCGTCTGCCACCGCCCTGACATTCTCCTCTCCGCCGATGTTGCCGGGATTGATGCGGATGGCGTCAATGCCGCGGGCAGCACATTCCAACGCATATTTGTAGTTGAAATGGATGTCGGCGATCAGGGGGATGCGGATCTGCTCTTTGATCTGATCCACCGCCTCGGCCGCCGCCTGATCGGGAATGGCCACACGGACGATCTCACAGCCGGCCGCTTCCAGTGCATGGATCTGCGCCACGGTGGCCGCCACATCGTCGGTCTTTGTATTGCACATGGACTGGATGGATACCGGAGCGCCGCCACCCACGGGAACCGAGCCCACAAATAACTGCTTCGTCATGATTTGCCTCAATTCTTACCGAAAAAGTTTGAATACATCTTGAAACGTTATTAACAGCATGAGTCCCATCAGCAGCGCGAAGCCTGCCGTATTGACCCAGCCCTGATACTTCTCCGGGATCTTGCGACGGAACAGCAGCAGACAAATCGCGTCTACTGCCAGGAAGAAGATTCTGCCGCCGTCCAGAGCCGGAATGGGCAGCAGGTTCATCACAGCCAGATTCACAGCAATCATGGCGCCGAAATAGGCAAGATTGGACAGCGCCGCGCCGATGCCCGCCGCCTCCTGCGTGGCTTCACCCACTTCAGTCATGGTGGATACGATACCCACGGGGCCGCTGAGATCCTGCATCCCTACGCCGCCGCCAAAGAGCTGCGCCAGACTGAACCACACCAGCTGCACAAAGTCCAGTGCCTGATACCAGATAAACCGGAGTGTGGTGACGAAGCCCGCCGGCACCGTCTGGTAACCCAAAAAAACGCCAAATCCCTGATAGGTCTTCCCATCCGTACCGGTACAGGTTTTCCGCGCCACATCCTCCACCAGAATGTGTCGTCCGTCACGCACCACCTCGATATCCACGGTATCTCCTGCGAAGGCAAGGTATGTCTGGGTATCCCCGGCCAGATAGGTGCGGTAACCGTTCACCTTGTAGAACAAATCACCCTCCATCAGGCCGTTTTCGCCGGTATACTCAAATTCCGGTGCAAGTCCGGCCACGCGATCCACATTAAAGCCCTTGGCTCCGATAAAAAGAGCGGCAATGATCAGCACGCCGAATACAAAATTCATAAACGGGCCGGCGGCAAGGATGGCAAACTTTTTCCAGCCGCTCTGCCGCACAAAGGCTCGCTCGTCGCCGGTGTCCTCATCCTCGCCCTCCATGGCGCAAAAGCCGCCCAGAGGCAGAAGGCGCAGCGAATAGAGAGTCTCCCCTCTCTGCCGCTGAAACAGAAGCGGGCCCATACCGATGGCAAACTCATTGACCCGCACGCCGCACAGCTTCGCCACCACAAAGTGGCCCAGCTCATGCACGGCGATCAAAAGCCCGAAAATCAGGATCGCAACCAGAAGAAAAACAGGTTTCATGCTAAAACTCCTAAAAATAGTTACCGAAGTACCGCTTCCCGCGCCGCGGCATCCGCCGCCAGGATCTCGTCCAGAGAGGGATGCTGTACCACCTTGACCGCATTGCGTGCCTTTTCCACCAGTCGGGCAATGTCATGGAAGCCGATCCGGTCGGCAAGGAACAAGCCCACCGCCTCCTCGTTGGCACCGTTGAGGATCGCGCAGGCCGTGCCGCCCTCCGCCGCCGCTTCTTCCGCCAGACGCAGACAGGAGAACACCTCTCTGTCAGGCTGCGCAAAGGTAAGCGGCGGACAGTTCAGCAGATCCAGCGGTTCCGCCGGACTGTATGCCCGCTCCGGCCAGGTCATGGCGTAGCGAATGGGCAGGCGCATATCCGGCGTGCCAAGCTGCGCCAGAACGGCGCCGTCCCGGTACTCCACGAGAGAGTGGATGATGCTCTGGCGATGCACGACCACCTGCACCTGCTCCAGAGGCAGACGGTACAGCCGCATAGCCTCAATGACCTCCAGTCCCTTGTTCATCAGGGTAGCGGAATCCACCGTGATCTTGGGCCCCATGGCCCAGTTGGGATGCCGCAGAGCATCCTCACGGGTCATTTTTCCCACTTCTTCCCGACTCATCCCGAAGAAAGGACCGCCGGAGCAGGTCAGGATAAGCCGTTTAATTTCCTTTTTATCAGCGCAGCCCTGCAAACATTGGAAAATGGCAGAATGCTCGCTGTCTACCGGCACGATCTCCGCGCCGTTTTTCTCCGCCGCGTCCATCACCAGTTCGCCGGCGCAGACCAGCGTTTCCTTATTCGCCAGTGCAATGCGCTTCTTTTCTTCGATGGCAGTCAGCGTAGGTTTCAGTCCCACCATGCCCACCACCGCAGTGACCACGGTATCGGCCTCCGGCACAGCGGCAGCCTCGCAGAGAGCGTCCGCGCCGCCCAGCACCCGGGTGTCGGTGTCGGCAAGGCGAACCGTCAGTTCCGCGGCAGCCGCCTCATCGGTCATGACCGCCAACGCAGGATGAAATTTTCGAACCTGTGCCTCCATGCGTTCCACGCCGGAGTGAGCGGTGAGCGCTGCCACACGCAGTCCCATCTGCTCGGCAACTTCCAGCGTCTGGCGGCCGATGGAGCCGGTAGAGCCCAGTATTGAAATCGTATTTGTCATACTCGTCCTTTATTTCACGAAATTCAAAATCAGTTCGATCATGGGCGCCACAAACAGCACGCTGTCAAAGCGATCCAGCACGCCGCCGTGGGCAAAAAACAGCTTTCCGTAGTCTTTGATGCCGTATTCCCGCTTGATGAGGGAAAAACTCAAGTCACCGATCTCCGCCACCAGACCGCAGGCCAGCGCCAGAATGACCACAGCGCCGTAGCCGACTTCAACGCCAACCCAACGTTCCATGACGAACGCAAACAGCACGCCGCACAGCACATTTCCCACAAGACCGCCGATGGCGCCCTCCACGCTCTTCTTGGGACTGACTTTGGGGGCCAGCTTATGCTTGCCGATGGAACAGCCGACGAAGTAGGCAAAGGTATCACAGGCAAAACTCAAAATAAAGGGCAGCAGCAGATAGGCTCGGTGCAGCCCCATGGAATCGATGCGCAAAAAGGCAGAGAACGCATAGCCGATGGCCACGCTGCCGAACAGCCCTGCCATGACCTGTGCAAACTTCACTTCACCGCCCCGAATGATGGCATATCCAAAAAACACCACCGCAAGAAACACAAACAATATGGCCACATACGCCGGACGGTCAAAGTACCACTCCACCGTCATGATTGCGGCAACGGCACTGATGCCTGTCAGTTCGCTTTTCTTCCCGCCGCTGACACATTGCTGCAATTCGGCTGCACCAATACCGGCAAGCACACACAGGACTGCCATCATCACAAGCTCGTCCGCCCACAGCAGCACCCACAAAAGCACCGGAATGCCCACCACGGCAACCAGAACTCTCGATTTCAATGAACTCATTTCTTCACGCCTCCAAAGCGTCGGTCTCTTGCCTGATATGCCGCAATGGCGCGATCCATCTCTGCTTCGTCAAAATCCGGCCACAGCACATCGGTAAAATAGAACTCCGAATAGGCGCACTGCCACAGCAGGAAGTTGGAAAGCCGCAGCTCACCGCTGGGGCGGATGATAAGCTCCGGATCCGGAATGCCGGCAGAATCCAGATAGGATGAGAACAGCCCCTCATCCAGTTCTTCCGGCTTCTTCTCCCCCGCCGCACACTCCGCCGCAAACCGGCGAATACCGCGAAGAAGCTCGTCCCGTCCACCGTAGTTCAGGCAGATGTTAGCCTGAAAGTCGCCGGGGGCAAGCTGGTCGCTGATGGCGTCCGTCTGCTGTGCCAGCGCCTGCAGTTCCGGTGCGATGGGCGTCATGTCGCCAAAAAAGCGCAGACGGATCTGGTCTTTCTCCATGGTATCCACTGCTTCCAGCAGATACTTTTTCAAAAGGCCCATGATGGCGCCCACCTCGTCGGCAGATCGCTTCCAGTTTTCCGTGGAAAAGGCGTAGACCGTCAGATACTGCACACCGATGTTTTTGCAATAGGTGGCGATCCGGCGGAAGGTCTCCGCCCCTGCCTTGTGTCCGGCAGTGCGAGGCAGTCCGCGGCGGGTGGCCCAGCGGCCGTTTCCATCCATGATAATAGCGATGTGGCGAGGCAGGCCCGCAGCCCGCCCCGCCGTATCGTTTTTCCTGAAAATCCCCGCCATCAGACTGCCATCAATTCCTTTTCTTTCTTGGCCAGCAGCTCGTCCAGCTTCTTGCAGCTGTCGTCCGTCAGCTTCTGGAGATCCTTTTCTACCTGCTTCATCTCGTCTTCGGTGATCTCGGACTTCTTCTCCTGCTTCTTGAAGTTGTCCATGGCGTCACGGCGGATATTGCGGATGGCGACCTTGCCGCCCTCGGCATATTTATGGATCTGCTTGACCAGATCCTTACGACGCTCCTCCGTCAGCTGGGGGAAGTTCAGACGGATGGCCTTGCCGTCGTTCTGGGGATTGATGCCCAGATCGGAGTTCTGGATGGCCTTCTCGATGCTCTTGAGGGCGCTGCCGTCCCAGGGAGTAATCAGCAGAGTCCGGGCGTCGGGAGAAGCGATGGCTGCGATCTGCTGGATGGGTGTGGGGCTGCCGTAATAATCGACCATGATGCGATCCAGCACGCCGGCATTGGCGCGACCCGCACGCACAGCAGCAAAATCGGCCGCAACGGAATCGATGCTCTTCTGCATCTTTTCTTCGTAAATCTTGTATTCTTCCTTCAACATGTTGTGTTCCTTCCTTTCACGGTGTGTGTTATTGGAAAACGCAAATGCGCAGTCTGCCGTTTATTCCCCGACGATGGTGCCAACATTCTCGCCGCACAGGGCACGGACGATGTTGCGGGGCTCCTTCAGGGCAAAGACCAGAACGGGGATGTGGTTGTCCATGGACAGGGACGTTGCGGTGGTGTCCATCACCATCAGATGCTGTGCCAGCACATCGTCATAGCTGATGGTGTCGTACTTCACGGCTGTGGGGTCCTTAGCCGGGTCGGCGCTGTAAACACCGTCCACATTCTTGGCCAGTAGGATCACGTCGGCACTGATCTCCGCAGCACGCAGCACCGCGGCGGTATCCGTGGAGAAATAGGGGTTGCCGGTACCGGCACCAAAGATGACCACACGGCCCTTTTCCAGATGCCGGATGGCACGGGACCTGATGTAGGGTTCGGCAATAGCGCGCATCTCCAGCGCGGTCTGCACCCTGACGGGGATCCCCTTCTGCTCGCAGACGTCCGCCACAGCCAGACAATTCATCACAGTGGCCAGCATACCGATGTGGTCTGCACGGGTGCGTTCCATCTTGCCGCCGCCGCTGTTTTTTGCGCCGCGCCAGAAGTTGCCTCCGCCAACCACTAGACCGACCTGAACACCCATGTCCAGACATTCTTTGATAACGTCGCACACGCTGCCGATCATCTCAAAGTCCAGACCAGAGCCCTTTCCGCCGGCCAGCGCCTCGCCGCTGATCTTCAGCAGAACGCGTTTGTACACAGGTTTTGCCATCTCAAAAGACCTCCTGCAAATCCCAAAATATGACGAATATATTTTACCTTATTTTTTTGCTTTTGGAAAGTGGAAATCTGTGAATTTTACGAAAAAAGAAATTGCAACCGATATTTGACATCCGGGTGGTAGACTTTATCCCCCGGGACATGAGATAATCATCGCAGGAATGGAGGTGTTCTTATGACCTTGGGACAGCGGATCCATCACTATCGCACATCCCTTGGCATTTCCCAGGAAACACTGGGTGCGCATCTGGGCGTCAGTCGGCAGGCTGTCAGCAAATGGGAAACAGATGCCGCAACACCGGACATGAAAAATCTCCTGGCACTTGCCGGTGTCTTTGGCATCTCTGTGGCAGAACTGACGGAAACGCCGGAACTGTCACAGATCGCAGACGCCGCCCCACAACCCAACTCCACCCAAGCACAGTCGTTCCTTTACAAGAAACACCGGCGCCGGCTTGCAATCATTGCTGTATTGGCAGTGATTCTCGGCACACTGCTTCGAATCGGCATCTGGAAGCATGACGCTTCCAAAGTTCCAGACAAAGACCTTGTTACGCCCGATGTTGAATGCGAGGATATTCTTCCCTCACCCGCTCCCGAAACCGACTTCGCTCTGCTCTGGTACGGCAGCAGCGGTGACGAGGAATTTCTGGAACTGGGTGAACAGAAAATCTTTTTTCCTTTCGGTACCACACTAAAATTGACAGAGCCAACCGAAAGCCATGATACGGACTTTGGTATTATGACAAGCCATCAGGCGGATTGCGGCATCATCAACATCAGGTATTTTCATATCGAAGAAGATACGGAACTGGATCCCGAATCTCCAGAGCGGGAATTTATATACAGTCTATCCACTATCGTTTCGGATGCCCGCACGCCCCGTGGCGTCCATCCGGGCAGCACCAAGGCACAGGTCATTTCCGCTTACGGTGATGAGCTGGTTTACTGCATGAAAGAGGAAGGCAGCTACACTCTCGTTAAACATGACTATTATTACGCATTCCAGACAGCGGAAACTTTCGGGGCAAGTTTGCAATTCTTCATGCTGGATGGCGTTGTAGCCGGCATTCGCGTGGAACATATGGCAGATGAGGGAAACCTCGCCTTTGCACCAGACAACACCTCCCGTTTCCCTTTGAAGGACGGCGAGCCTGACTTCTCACAGCGACAGGACCCGGAACGAGAAACGTTGAACGACGCACGCAGAGTCTATATCGCATGGAATCAGTTGGAAACCAACAACAATCTCTCCGCAGAAGAACGGTACACCTACCGCAGGGACATTTTCAGCCTGCTGCCCATGATGGACTGGCAGGAATTCGGACTTTGCGGCGGCTACAATCTGGAAGATGAAACTCGCTTTGCTTTGATGGTCTGGCTGGAAACCCAGCGCACCTACACCGCCTCCGAGATGCAGTGGCTGCAGTTGGGAGCATCCAATCCCGGAATAGACGGTATTTACGCCGACCGCTATTCGGCCGTCCTGTTTCAGGCATTCTGTTCCGATCCGCTCACCTTTGTCAAAGCACTTTCCTCTAGTGGTTCAGGTGCAGAGCCTGCCATGCAGCGGGCCATTTCTGCCACCGCCTATCACGCAGACCTTTATCCGGGAGATACCCAGCAAGCCCTGGATGTACTCATCGCCGCACAGCAGGAGCATCTGCTGCTTGAAAAAGAATCCCTCTGGGCAGAATTTCTGAACCTTTATCTTACAACGCCCATCGAAAAACGCGCCACCTTGCCGCAAACGCCGCAGGCAATGCAATAAACGAAAAAGGAACGGCTTTTGCCGTTCCTTTTGTGCTTGCTTTTACGCTTACTTTTCGCAGGCGCCGTTCAGCAGCGCGATCAGTTCCTCTTTTCCGTTTCCCTTCTCTGCGGAGAACGGAACAAGAACATCTTCTTCCGTCAGTTCCAGCGTTTCCCGGATCAACGCCAGAGCAGGCTCTACCTGACTCTTTTTCAGCTTATCCAGCTTGTTGGCCACAACGATCTCGGGACAGCCGGTCTGGCGGAACCAGTCGTGCATGATGCGGTCGTTTTCGGTAGGTTTGTGCCGAATATCTACGATCAAAACGCCCACCGTGATAAGTTCACTGCCATCCTGAAAGTAACTTTCCATCAAACGGCCCCAGCGTTCCTTTTCCGCCTGACTGACTTTGGCATAGCCGTAGCCGGGCAGGTCAACGAGATAAGCGCCCTTGTCGATGAGGAAGTAGTTGATCTGGGTGGTCTTTCCGGGGGATGCGCCCACATAGGCAAGATTTTTCCGGCTCACCAGACGATTAATGACAGAAGACTTTCCCACATTGGAACGCCCGGCAAATGCAAACTGGGGCAGCCCATCCCGCAGGAAGCCGGATTGATTGGCGGCGGAACAGACAAATTCCGCTTTCACAAAATTCAAAGACATGGCGCCTCCTTTACTGCCGCAGCGCGGCATCGCCGCTCTCACGACTCACCGCAGCGAATGCCGGCAGCACCGCCGGCCGCTCCTCACACAGCACTGCCGCTTCGGGACACAGCGCATTGGCGAACACCTCGTCCACTGTACTCACTGGGATGAACCGCAGCGCTGCCCGAACCGTCTGGTCGATCTCCTCCAGATCCCGCACATTGTCCTTCGGGATCAGCACCGTTTCGATGCCGTTTCGCAGAGCAGCCATAGTTTTTTCCTTCAAACCGCCGATAGACAGCACTCTGCCTCGTAAAGTAATTTCACCTGTCATCGCAATCCCTGCCTTGATTTTACGACTCGTCAGTGCAGAGAGCATGGCGGTCGCCATAGCGATGCCAGCCGAGGGACCGTCCTTGGGAACTGCCCCCTCCGGGAAGTGGACATGGATATCCTTCGTCTTGTAGAAATCGCTTTCGATGCCCAGTACGGCAGAGCGACTGCGCAGGCAGCTAAGCGCTGCATGGGCGGATTCCTTCATCACATCGCCAAGGTTTCCGGTCAGTTCCAGCTTGCCGGTGCCATCCATGACGTTGACCTCGACTTCCAGGATCTCGCCGCCGGCTTCCGTCCACGCAAGGCCGTTCACCACGCCGATCTCCTCCTTCTCTGTGTGGAGCGCAGGAGGATAGGGCTGGCAGTCCAGCAGTTTCGGAAGATCGTTTTCTGTAACGGTAATACGCTTTACATCGCCCTTCAGCAGGCGCATATCAGCCTTTCTGCAAACGGCAGCAATACGGCGCTCCAGCAGACGGACGCCGGATTCCCGGGTGTAATCCCGGATGATGGCGCGCAGCACATCATCGCCGATACGAAGGCTTCCCTTCTTCAATCCGTGCTCCTCCAGCTGCTTGGGAAGCAGGTGGCGTCTTGCGATCTGCAGTTTTTCCTCATCGGTATAGCTGGAAAGACGGATGACCTCCATACGATCAAGCAGCGGTCTGGGGATGGTGTCGGTGGTATTGGCCGTGGTGATGAACATCACGCCCCGCAGATCCACGGGGATCTCCAGAAAATGGTCACGGAAACTGTGGTTCTGCTCGCTGTCCAGCACTTCCAGCAGAGCTGCGGCGGGATCGCCACGGTAATCATTGCCCATCTTGTCGATCTCGTCCAGCAGCAACAGCGGGTTCATAGAGCCGCTGCGGCTGATGGCTTCGATAATGCGGCCGGGCATAGCACCGATATAGGTCTTGCGGTGACCACGGATGTCCGCCTCGTCCCGCACGCCGCCCAGAGAGAGCCGCGCCAGCTTGCGATTCAGCGCCGTGGCCACAGAAATAGCGATGGAGGTCTTGCCCACGCCCGGTGGGCCTACCAGACAGATGATCTGCCCCTTCCCTTTCGGATTCATCTGGCGGACGGCAATGGTTTCCAGAATTCTTTCCTTCACCTTTTCCAGCCCGAAATGGTCGCGTTCCAGCACTTTTCGGGCCGCATCCACGCTGACGCGCTCACGGGTATATGTATTCCACGGCATTTCCAGACAGACATCCAGATAGTTGCGGATCACCGCTCCCTCGGCGCTGCCGAAGGGCTGCTTGGCCAGCTTGCTGACCTCTTTCAGCAGATGCTTTTCTGTATCCTCGGAAAGCTCCAGCGCTTTGATCTTCTGTCTGTAAGTGTCGATCTCGTCATCTGCGTCCTCTTCGCCCAGTTCGTGCTGCAAAACGCGGATCTGGGTGCGCAGGATCTGGTCTTTCTGGGACTGCGCCAGCTGGTCGCGGATCTTGCTCTCCATCTCATGCTCGAAGCCGAGGACATTGCATTCCCGCGCAAGGAAGCCGTTGAGCTTGCGAAGCCGGATAAATGGCGCCAGTTCTTCCAGAATCTCCTGCTTGTCCGTATGCCGCAGGGCGATGTTCTGGGCAATGAAGTCTGCCAGATAGCCCACATCGCGGCAGTCCATCACGGTGGTGACAACCTCCTCGGACACATTGCCGGCCAGTTCAATGTACTCGCTGAACAGATTCCAGCTCTGGCGCAGCAGCGCTTCCGTCCGGGGGCTGCAGAGAAAAGCCTCCGAGGGCTCCATCTCCTCCAGCAATTCCACATTGCCCTGCAGGAACGGCTCGGTCTGCCACAGGCGGCGCAGCCGGGCACGGCGGCGGCCTTCCACCATCACGCGGACGGAAGTCTTGGACAGCCGCAGGATCTGGGTGATGTGGGACAGCGTGCCGATCTCGTAAAGATCGTTCTCCTGCGGAGCATTCACGCCGCTCTCCCGCTGGGTGACCAGAAAAATGTCCTGATCTCCCTCCATGGCGCGTTCCAGCGCATGGATGGAGACGGGGCGCTCCACATCAAAGGTGAGGGTCATATGGGGAAAAACCGTCAGGCCGCGCAGGGCCAGAACGGGAATATTCAAAGTAACAGGTTCCATAGGGTCATCCTTTCTTGGGGTAAAACAAAGGAAAGGGGGCGCGACGGCGTCCCCTTTCCCAAATCGTTAAGACGCCGACTTCGGATTTGTGCCTTTGTCGGACTGTTCATCCTTACCGCTGTTCAGTTTCACGGAATAGCTGACTTTTTCCGGGTCGCGGGTCAGAACGGGCTCTCCCTTTCCCTCCACGCAGTCCTTGTTGATGACTGCTTTCACAACGGTGGGGTCAGAGGGAATGTCGTACATGATGCGGGTCAGCAGTTCTTCCATGACTGCACGCAGACCGCGGGCGCCGATGTTGCGCGCGATGGCCTTATCGGCGATGGCATCCAGCGCCTCCGGTTCGAACTCCAATTCCACATTATCATACTCCATCAGTTTCTGATACTGCTTGACCAGCGCGTTTTTGGGCTCCTGCAGGATACGAACCAGATCCTCTCGGCGCAGCGCATCCATGGCTGCGATCACGGGAAGACGGCCAACCAGTTCGGGGATCAGGCCAAACTTCAGGATGTCGTGAGGCTGCACCTCACGTAGGATACGGCTGACATCCTTGTCCTTCTTGCCCTGCACATCGGCACCGAAGCCGATGCTCTTTTTATCCAGCCGCTGTTCGATGATCTTTTCCAGCCCCTCGAAAGCGCCGCCGCAGATAAAGAGGATGTTCTTGGTGTTGATCTGAATGAATTCCTGATGGGGATGCTTGCGACCGCCCTGGGGAGGCACATTGGCCACCGTTCCCTCCACGATCTTCAGCAGAGCCTGCTGCACACCCTCGCCGGAAACGTCGCGGGTGATGGAGGTATTTTCACTCTTGCGGGCGATCTTGTCGATCTCGTCCACATAGATGATGCCGTATTCGGCACGCTCCACATCGAAATCCGCCGCCTGCAGCAATCGCAGCAGGATGTTCTCCACATCATCGCCCACATAGCCGGCCTCGGTCAGGGTGGTGGCGTCGGCAATGGCGAAGGGAACTTTCAGCACCCGGGCCAGGGTCTGGGCAAAGAGGGTCTTGCCGGAACCGGTGGGACCCAGCAGCAGAATGTTGCTCTTCTGCAGTTCCACATCTTCTCCGCCGCCGAAATAGATGCGCTTATAGTGGTTATACACGGCCACGGACAATGCCACCTTGGCCTCTTCCTGTCCGATCACATACTGATCCAGCACCGCTTTGATCTCGCGGGGCTTGGGCAGTTCTTCGGGCAGATCCTCCAGCACCTCTGCAGAGGCATCGAAGCCGTCGCCCAGGATCCCCATGCACAGCTGGACACATTCGTCACAAATGCGGGCAGTGGGCCCCTGGATCATGCGGTGGACTTGATTTTCATGCTTGCCGCAGAAGGAACACCGCAGCGACTTTTTGCTATCTTCACTCATTGGTGAGTACCTCGGTTTCCGAAAGCGATGCGCGGCCTTACCGGCCACATCACTTTCCGTTTACTTTTTGCCGGTGATGATCTTGTCGATCAGGCCGAATTCCAGCGCTTCTTCCGCACTCATAAAGTTGTCACGCTCGCAGGCGGCGGTGACTTCTTCGATGCTGCGGCCGGTATTCTCGGCCATGATGCGGTTCATACGCTTCTTGATGGTCTCCAGCCGCTTCAGGTGGATGGCCATGTCGGTGATCTGACCCTGGGTACCGGCAGAAGGCTGGTGGATCATGATTTCTGCATTGGGCAGAGCAATGCGCTTGCCCTTGGTGCCGGCAGAGAGCAGGAACGCACCCATGCTGGCAGCCATGCCCACGCAGATGGTGGACACATCGCACTTGACGTACTGCATGGTATCATAGATGGCCATGCCGTCGGTCACGGAGCCGCCGGGGCTGTTGATATACAGCTGGATGTCCTTGTCGGGATCCTGTGCTTCCAGATAGAGAAGCTGTGCCACGACCAAACTGGCAGTGGTGGCATTCACATCCTCGCCCAGAAAAATGATACGGTCATTCAGCAGGCGGGAGAAAATGTCATAGGAACGCTCACCGCGGTTGGTCTGCTCAACTACATAAGGGACTAAACTCATGTTGAAAACCTCCAATCATTTGTGCATCAGAGTTGCCTAATAAACCATTCTCTCATGATACCACAGGCACCATGAGAGAATGTGTCGAATCTGTAAAATGTAGGCTGGAAAGATTCGCGCTTATTCGGCTGCCTTCTCGGCCTTCTTGGTGGTCTTCTTGGCCTTGGGCTTCTCCTCACCCTCGGCAGCCTCGGCCTTCTTGGTAGTCTTCTTGGCCTTGGGCTTCTCCTCACCCTCGGCGGCTTCAGCCTTCTCGGCCTTCTTCTCGGCCTTGGCGCTGTCCACGACCACGGCGATGGCCTTGCGGCTCACCAGCTGATCCTTGATCTGGTCGGCGACCAGATACTTCTTGACCATCTCGATATCCATGCCGTACTGCTCGGCCATCTTGCTGTACTCGGCCTCCACTTCCTCGTCGGAAGCGTCCAGACCCTCGGCCTTGATGATAGCGGCAACGGTCAGATCCATACGCACCTGACGCTGGGCAGGCTCCATAGCGTCAGCCATCAGCTTCTGCTCGTCCATGCCGGTGAGCTTCATGTACTGCTCGTAGGGAATGCCCTGCTGGGAGATCTGCATCTTGAAGTTCTCAATAAACTGCTTGGCCTGGCTCTCGACCATGGCGTCGGGGATCTCGGCGGTAATGTTGGAAGCGGCGATCTCCATGACGGCATCCTCGAAGGCGCGGTCAGCAGCCTGCTGACGCTCCTCGGTGATCTTCTTCTTCAGGTCGGCCTTCAGATCTTTCAGAGTCTCAAACTCGCTGACATCCTGAGCGAACTCATCATCCAGTTCGGGCACTTCCTTGGCCTTGACCTCATTGACCTTCACCTTGAACACAACAGCCTTGCCGGCCAGTTCGGGGGTGTAAGCCTCGGGGAAGGTGATATCCAGATCCTTCTCCTCACCGGCCTTCATGCCGACGACCTGCTCCTCGAAGCCGGGAACGAAGCTGCCGGAGCCCAGTTCCAGAGAATGGTTCTCACCCTTGCCGCCGTCAAAGGGCACGCCGTTCAGGAAGCCCTCGAAATCGATGACAGCGGTATCGCCCAGCTTGGCAGCACGGTCAACAGATACCAGACGGGTGTTGCGCTCCTGCAGGCCCTTCAGGCGCTCGTTGACGTCAGCGGCCATGACCTTGACCTCTGCCTTCTCGGCGGACAGGCCCTTGTACTGGCCCAGAGTGACCTCGGGATACACGGGAGTCACGGCCTTGAAGGTGAAGCCTTCGGCAGTGCACTCGCCGACCATCTCAACTTCGGGATAGCCAACGATATCCAGCTCCTGCTCACGGACAGCAGCCTCATAAGCGTCGGGGAATGCGATATTGATGGCTTCCTCAAAAAACACCTCTGCGCCGTACATCCGCTCGATCATCTTGCGAGGGGCCTTACCGGGACGGAAGCCCTGGATGTTGATGTTCTTGCGCATCTTCTGATATGCCTTTTCGATGGCAGCCTCGAACTCGGCGGCGCCGACCTCGATGGTCAGAGCAACCTGGCTTTTTTCAATCTTTTCGCAGCTTTTGACAGTCATAATGTTAACTCCTCCGTTCATCATCGACTGGATGCCGATGCAAATTGATATTTTAACAGAAAAAACTTGAAATTGCTAGTCTTTTTTCAAGGAATCGCAAATTTTTTTGGGAACAAATCCAAGATGATCGGCAGAAATCAGAGAAAACTCCGTTTCTCCCCGTTTCCCCTCCATCCGGCGGCGGATGGTGGGCCCGTGGAGATGGCCGTAACAGCAAAGCTGCACATGGTATTTTTCCAGCACAGACAGAATCTCTGGGCACTCATAGCCCTGATACAGAGGCGGATAATGGAGGAAGCACAATATGGGCTTCTCCCCCGCCGCCCGGAGGCTTGTCTCCAGCCGTCCCACTTCCCGGGCGAGGACTTTGGCGTTGTGGGGCTTCTGCTCCTCCTCCAGAAACCAGCCGCGGGTTCCACAGATGGCATAGTCCCCGTAGAACACGCAGTTGTTGTGGAGCAGTTCCAGACTTTGGATCCCCTTTTCCTCGCAGAAACGGTGGAATTTGGCTGCCGTCACCCACCAGTAATCGTGGTTGCCCTTGATGAGGTACTTTTTCCCGGGAAAACGATCCAGAAAACGGAAGTCCGCCTCCGCCTCCTCCAGATTCATGCCCCAGGAGGTATCTCCCGCCAAAACGAGGACATCGTCCTCCGTCAGGGCGCCAAGTGCCTCCTCGATGCGCTGGTGGTAGTTCTCCCAGGCAGGGCCGAACACCTCCATGGACTTGTTTACCGCCAGGGAGAGGTGCAGATCCCCGATGGCGTAGAGGGCCATGTCACCCCTCCCTTCCTGTTGTCTGTGGATCTTACTTTAAGAAGTCCAGCACCACGGCGTCCATCTGCTGCTTTTCGACAGTCAGATCGAAGCGGCGCTGCTTGCCCTTCAGGGCAGCCAGTCTGCGGGGGATGGTCACACCGGAAATCGCATTCAACTGTTCCAGCAGCTCCACACCGTCGCCCGCAGGCTTCTCGCCGATGGCGTCCATCACATGATTGCAGAACTTATAGGGGGATGCGGTGGAGACGAACACGGTCACAGTCTCGTCACCGGTGGCGGCACGATACTGCTCCATGACATTAACTGCCACAGCGGTATGGGTATCGATCAGGTAGCCGCGGTTCTTGTAATAGTCGGCGATGGTGACAGCCGTACCGGCCTCATCACAGCAGCCGCCCCAGTATTCCTCGTTCAGGCGCGCCTTGATGGCGTTACTGACCTCATATTTACCTTCCTTCGCCAGCGCTTCCATATAGCCGCGCACCTCGGCGTCATTCTCGCCGGAGAGGTCAAACAGCAGCCGCTCCAGATTGCTGGACACCAGAATGTCCATAGAGGGGCTCATGGTGGTGTGGAAGGGGCGGTTGCGGTCATAGATGCCCTTACGCAGGAAGTCGGTCAGGACATCGTTCTTGTTGGAGGCGCAGATCAGACGGCCAACAGACAGGCCCATGCGCTTAGCATAGTAGGCCGCCAGAATGTCACCGAAGTTGCCGGTGGGAACACAGAAGTTCACCTTGTCGCCCATCTTGATCTGGCCGTCACGCAGCAGATCGCAGTAGGCAGAAATGTAGTACACCACCTGAGGCAGGATGCGGCCCCAGTTGATGGAGTTGGCGGAGGACAGGAAATAGCCGCGGTCTGCCAGCGTTTCACGCATCTCCACATCGGAGAAAATCCGCTTTACACCGGCCTGTGCATCATCGAAGTTACCGACCACAGCGCACACGCCCACATTTTCACCCTCCTGGGTGACCATCTGGGCCTCCTGCACGGCGGAAACGCCGTCCTTGGGATAGAACACCATGATCTTGGTCTGGGGCACGTCGGCAAAGCCCTCCATGGCGGCCTTTCCGGTGTCGCCGGAGGTGGCCACGAGGATGCAGGCGGTCTTGTCCTCTCCGGTCTTGCGCAGAGCAGCAGAGAGCAGCTGGGGCAGCATCTGCAGCGCCATATCCTTGAAGGCGCTGGTGGGGCCGTGCCAGAGTTCCAGACAGTGGGTGGTATTGTCCACTTTCCGGACAGGAGCCACTGCCTCGGTGTCGAACTTCTCGGGGCCGTAGGCGTTCTCGGCAAACGTCAGCAGCTCCTCATAGGTGTAATCCGTCAGATACAGACCCATGACCTTTGCGGCGCGCTCCTGATAGCGGGCGCTCACCAGACCGGTCAGGAAGGCCTCGTCCATCTGGGGAATGGCCTCGGGGGTCAGCAGACCGCCGTCGCGGCTCAAGCCCATCTTCACGGCTTCCGCAGATTCCAGACGAACTGCTTTGTCTCTTGTGCTGTAATATTTCATCTTCTGTTCCTCACTTTCAAGGAAGATTCTTTATGTTTTCTTATTCAAAGGCCGCTTCCAGGTATTCGATGTGAAGCGAACCGTCATTTTCCGCATAGACCTCCGCCACATCAAAGCGGGCAGGGGCGTCCAGTTCGTGGGTGCTTATGTATGCCGCCGCGGCAGCGCGCAGACGCGCCTGCTTCCGGCTGTCCACAAATTCACGGGGCAGCGCGATGGAATCGTTGCTGCGCAGCTTGACTTCCACGAAGCAAACCATCCCCCGCTTGTCCTTTGCTACCAGATCCAATTCTCCAAACCGGCAGCGCCAACGGCTGGCCAGCAGTGTATACCCTTTTTTTCGGAGGTATTTCGCCACTTCCGCTTCCCCGCGGAGTCCTGCTGCTCCTGCACCGCTCATCGCCTGGCCTCCCACTTTTTCAGGAAGGTTTTGCGGTGCTGGGGACAGGGGCCGTATGTATCCAGCATGGCATAGTGCAGCTTCGTGCCGTAGCCCTTGTGCTTTGCAAACTGATACTGGGGATAGGCCGCTTCCAGTTCCTCCGACACATACCGGTCACGGGCCACTTTCGCCAGAATGGAGGCCGCCGCAATGGAGGCGCTGTTGGCGTCTCCCTGAATGATGGTGACGTGGGGTGTTTCGATGGCGTAGCGGCTGCCGTGGTCGCGGTTGCCGTCGATCAGCGCCATGTCCGGCTTTACCGACAACCCATCAATCGCCCGCTGCATGGCAAGCATCCGGGCGTTGAGGATATCCATCTCATCGATCTCCTCCGCTTCCACACGGGCAACGGAATACGCGGTGGCTTTTTCCATAATAACAGGAAATAACGCCTCCCGCTTTTTCTCTGTCAGTTTCTTGGAATCGTTCAGTCCGGGAATATCCACCCCTTTTGGCAGGATGACGGCGGCGGCATACACCGGCCCGGCCAGCGGCCCGGCGCCGGCTTCATCCACGCCGCAGACCGCACAAAACCCTTTGTCCCACTGTTCCTGTTCGTAGCGCCAAAGTTCCATACCGTTGCACCTCTCTTATTGGGGCAGTTCAAGTGTAAAGCGTCCTAACTTTGCACCGCGGAACTCATCCAGCAGGATCTTTGCCATCCGTTCCGTGTCCACTTCGCCGCCGGAGATCAAAAATCCGCGCTTTCTGCCAGCCGCTTCCAGCAGACGGTAGCCGTAGGCCACCTCGTTTTCTTCGTTCTCACGTTCCGGCAGAGAGGGCAGCTTGTAGCCCTGCATCAGAGAATCCGGATAATGGCTGCTCAGATAGGTCATCAGGTGGCAGCCCAGCGTCTCAATGTCCAGAATGTCATCCTTCACGGCTCCGGTGTAGGCCAGATTCAGACCCACGCTCTGATCCTCGAATTTCGGCCAGAGGATACCGGGCGTATCCAGCAGTTCCAGTCCACGGTCAATAGGCACCCACTGCTTGGAGCGGGTCACGCCGGGCCGGTCTTCCGTCTTGGCGGTTTTCCGTCCGGCCACTTTGTTGATAAACGTCGACTTTCCCACATTGGGGATGCCCAGGATCATCACACGCACTACGCGGCCCACCTGCCCCTTTTCTGCATAGGCTCGCAGTTTCTCCGCAAGCAGTTCCCGGATGGCACCGGCAAACTTCCCGGTTCCGATGCCGTCCTTGGCGTCAGACTCCAGCACAGCGTAGCCCAGTTTGCGGAAATGCGCCGCCCACAGCTTGGTTGCCTCCGGGTCGGCCTGATCCACACGGTTGAGCACCACCAGACGGGGCTTTCCTGCAGTCAGCTCGTCCACATCCGGGTTCCGGCTGGATACCGGGATCCGCGCATCGATGATCTCACAGACCGCATCTACATTTTTGATCTGGTCGACAATCATACGCCGGGTTTTTGTCATGTGCCCGGGATACCATTGAATATTCATGCAAACCTCCATGCGCCGCCCGGCACCGGGATGAAATTTCGTTGTAATACAGGTCAGCCGATGGTACCGATCCGGTCAAACTCCCGCTTTCCCGTTTCTTCGCTGATTCCTGGGAAGGCGATGGCCACCGCTTTTCCCAGCATATACCGGCAATCGACGGTGCCCAGCCCGGAATGTCGGCTGTCGGCAGAGTGGTTGCGGTTATCACCCATGACAAAGACTTCTCCCTTCGGGACGATCAGCGGGAACTCCGTGCCTTCCTCCTGAAAGGTCAGTTCGTTGATATAGTCTTCCTTCAGCAGCTTTCCGTCCACATAGACTTCGCCTGTCCGGAAGTTGATATCTACCGTCTGCCCCTCTGTGGCGATCACCCGCTTCACGATGGGTTCCTCCATAAAGGTGGCCTTTCGGAGCACCACGATATCGCCGTATCGATAGCCGTCATACAGAATGGGATTCAAAACCAGCAGCCGGTCTCCGTGCCGCAGTGTCGGCACCATGGAGCGTCCGTCCACGCCGATGAGCCGCACCACAAAGGTAAACAGCACCACCACCGCCAGCACCGAGTATACCAGAGCCTGTACCCACTCGTACTGCTCCCGGTCATTCTCCTTCTTCTGCCTGTTGTTTCGCATCAAAGTCTCCTCAGTTCAGGGCGGAAATGCGGCTCCATTCCCGCTTTCCAAGCCCCTCTGTTTTTCCGGGCAGAACGAGAAAGACCGCCCGGCCAATGATATTGCCTTCTTTCACAGCACCCAGATCAGGATGCCGGCTGTCCTTGCTTTCGTTGCGGTTGTCGCCCAGGAGAAAGAGTTCGTCCTCCTGCAGGATCAGCGGAAACTCCACACCCTCCCGAAGATGAGTGGCCTCCTTAATATAGGGTTCTTCCAAAGGCACGCCATCCACATAGACGATACCGGCGGGAAAGTCGATATCCACCGTCTGTCCGCCCACAGCGATCACGCGTTTGACCACCGGGGATCCGTTCTCAAATCCGTTTTTCGCCGCGATGACGATATCTCCCCGCTCATAGTCTCCGCACAGCCAGCCGTTGAGTACCAGCATCCGATCGCCGTGCTGCAGCGTGTTCTGCATGGACACACCATCTACATTCACAAAGCGGATCACAAAGGAAAACAGCAGCACAAGCGCCACGATCACCGTCACCAGCAGCTGCAAATATTCATACCAACCGCGATCGACGGTCTCTCTTTTTTTCTCTGTTTCCATAGGTGAGCCTCCAAAAACGCATGACATGGGAATCTATCATGTCAGTATAACAAAGAATGCCCCTTTTCACAATAGAAAGAGGCAATTTTTCAAAAGAAAAAAGAGAGGCAAAGCCTCTCTTTATCCTTTGGATTACAGCTTCTCCTTGATCTTGGCGCTCTTGCCCACGCGGCCACGCAGATAGTACAGCTTGGCGCGGCGGACCTTACCGCTGCGAACCACTTCGATGGTTTCGATAGAGGGAGAATGCACAGGGAACACCTTCTCAACGCCGATGCCGTAGGACAGGCGGCGGACGGTGATGGTCTCCTCGATGCCGCCGTGCTTCTTGGCGATGACGGTACCTTCGAAGATCTGGATACGCTCGCGGGAGCCTTCCTTGACCTTCACGTGGACACGCACGGTGTCGCCGATCTTGACCGCAGGCACTTCGTTGGCCAGGGTTTCCTTGTTCAGTTCCTTGATGAGATCCATGGATATTTCCTCCTAAAAATATAGGTGTTCATGCCGCTATTTTCGCGCTTCGGGACTCTTTCACCCACGCACGACAGAGGACCACCCTTTGTAAGCCTTAATACGATACCACAGAACTCCTTGAAATGCAAGCATTTTTTTACAAAAAAATCTATTTTCCAATCGTTTCACGCCACGCCGCCATTCCAAAGCCTGCCGCGGCCGGAAGCAGCCACAAACTGCCGCCTGTGACGCCCATCAAGCCGCACAGAAACAGACAGAGCAGCAGCGAAAAGCAGAGGCTCACGACCCGTGTCGCCTGCTCCCCTGCCCCATCTCCCCAGCACCGGGACACCAGAAGCTCCAGTACCCTGCCGCCGTCCAGCGGCCGGATCGGCAGCAAGTTGAACAGGCACAGCACCAGATTGGCACCCAGAAACACCCGAGCTTCCGCCAACCGAAATCCGGCTGCAATCGCCGCCCCCAGAAAATTGGCCGCCGGCCCAGCCAGAAGCGCCAGCACCTCCTGTCCATAGGTCAGGCGGCGACTGTCTGTCTCCATCACCGCACCGAACACGTTCAACTGCAGCCGCCGCACTTCTCCGCCCAGACAGCGGAGCGCCACCCAATGCCCCGCCTCATGCACAGCTGCGGCACCCAACACGGTAAGCAGCAGTCCGATGCCGTTTGCCCTCCAAAACCAGGCGAGAAGCAGCCAGAACCCCACAGACACCTGCAGACGGTTCGGTTTAAGCAGAAACATAGTAGACCGGATTCAGGTAAACACCGTCACACTGCAATTCGAAGTGAAGATGCGGCCCTGTGGCCATTCCGGTCTCCCCCACCTCGCCCAGTTTCTGTCCCCGTTTCACCGCGGCGCCGGAGACGACACCGATCCGGCTGCAATGGGCGTACAGCGTGGAGTAGCCGCGGCCGTGCTCCACAATGCAATACTTTCCATAGCTGCTGCTCTCCCCCACCACGGTTACCGTCCCGTCAGCAAAGGAGCGGATCTCGCTGCCCTGCTCCGCAGCCAGATCCACTCCGTAATGAAACCGTCCCGCGCTCTGCCGATAACCAAAGCCAGAGCTGATATCGCCCTCCACCGGTGTGCAGTAGGCAAAATCCAGAATGGATTGCTCCATGCTCACACCGGGCGGCAGGTTTTCCTCTGAATACAGCACATAGACCAGCGAATCTGTTTCAACACCCTCCATACGGAGAGGCTTTCCCCCGCTGCCCTCCGTGGTCACGATCTGCTCGGCAACGGTTGCCTGACTGTTCCGCAGTATCTCGATGGCAGAGGTGCTTTCCGGCAGCAGAACTGCCGCCGTCTCCAGCGCTTCTCCCTCCTCTTCCCTGCGAAAGACCGCCTGATACACATCCTCCACTGTGTCCGCCACAGCCTTTTCTCCCGCAAATACATTCCCCACCGCCGAGAATACGGCCTCTACATCCATGTTGCGTGCCAGCGCGCCGGTCAAAGTTCGGTTCAGCTCCGCCATGCGGTCGGGAAGCAGCAGCTTGACCGCCACCAACAGCACAAAAACACCGCCGCAGATCACCAGCTGTATCAGCTGGCGACGCTCTTTTGGCTGCAGCGGCTCATTTCTGCGGGGCGTGGAACGCACAGTACTCCCCTTTTTTGCCGTCCTGCGTCGCTGCGCCGCCACTGTTCCCATCACTCTGCGCCCCATCTGCCGTGCCTTCATGACGCTCCCCTCCCCGTTTCGTTCTCGGTGAATCCTATGTGACAGCTTGAGCGAATATGACCTTGACATCTTCCCGGAAATTCCGTATAATGAGTGGGCTGTATCGGGGTGTAGCGCAGTTGGTAGCGCGCTTGGTTCGGGTCCAAGAGGCC
>SVLH01000012.1 GCA_015068025.1 Oscillospiraceae bacterium
CCAAGCGCGCCGATGGTCAGTTCGTTAAGGCCGGCAACATTCTGGTTCGCCAGCGCGGCACTCACATCCATCCCGGTGTGAACGTCGGCATCGGCACTGACGACACCCTGTTCGCCACCGCAGACGGTGTTCTGCGCTTTGAGCGTCTGGGCAAGGATCGTAAGCAGGCTTCTGTTTACGTCGCTGAGTAATTCGCCTTTGGAGAGCCCCGAACATAATTGTTCGGGGCTCTTTTTCCGAAAAAACGGCTCGCTCCGAGGGCGCAGAGCCCTGCGCTTTGGGATCGATCCGTTTTGACCCATCCTGTGACCCAAGGAGGTATCCTTTTATGGCAACGACCTTTATCGACAAGGCACGCATCACTGTCAAAGCCGGCAACGGCGGCAACGGCGCGGTGTCTTTCCACCGGGAAAAATATGTAGCTGCCGGCGGCCCCGACGGCGGCGACGGCGGCAAGGGCGGCTCCATCATCCTACAGGTGGACGACCACATGTCCACCCTGATGGACTTCCGCTACAAGCGCAAGTACGCCGCCCAGAGCGGCGCGGACGGCTCCGGCGCCCGCAAATTCGGCAAGGACGGCGAGGATCTGGTCATCCGCGTGCCCATGGGCACGCTGGTGCGCGATGCCGAGACCGGCGAGATCATCAAGGATATGAGCGACAAGGAGCCCTTCGTTCTCTGCCGCGGCGGCCGCGGTGGCTGGGGCAACCAGCATTTTGCCACCCCCACCCGCCAGGTGCCCCGCTTCGCCAAGGCCGGGTCTCCCGGTGAGAGCCACGACGTCATTCTGGAACTGAAGCTGCTGGCCGATGTGGGTCTGGTGGGATTCCCCAATGTGGGCAAGTCCACCCTGCTCTCCGTTGTGTCCAGAGCCCAGCCCAAGATCGCAAACTACCACTTCACCACCCTGTTCCCCAATCTGGGTGTGGTGTGGGTGGCGGACGGCGTCAGCTTCGTGATGGCGGACATCCCCGGCATCATCGAGGGTGCCAGCGAAGGCGCGGGCTTAGGCCATGACTTCCTGCGGCACATCGACCGCTGCCGCTTGCTGGTGCACGTGGTGGACGTTTCCGGCAGTGAAGGCCGCGATCCCATCGTCGATTTTGACACCATCAACGCCGAGCTGAAGCAGTACAGTCCCGAGCTTGCCACCCGTCCCCAGATCGTGGCCGCCAACAAGGTGGACATCATGGAGGATCCCGAGCAGCTGGAGAAGCTGCGCGCCCACGTGGAAGCGCTGGGCTATCCCCTGTTTGAGATCTCCGCGGCCGCCCATCAGGGCACCCGGGAGCTGGTGGGCAAGGTGGCGGAGCAGCTCTCCGCCCTGCCTCCCATCACGGTGTATGAGCCGGAGTATGTGCCCCGTCCCCCCGTGGTCGATACCTCTGCCCCTCTGGACATTCAGCGGGACGACGACGGCATGTGGATCATCGAAGGCCGCTGGCTGCAGCAGCTCATGGCCAACGTCAATTTCTCCGACTACGAAAGCCGGATGTGGTTCGACCGGCAGCTGCGGGAGGCCGGTGTCTACCAGCAGTTGGAAGACCTGGGCATCCAGGACGGCGACAACGTCTCCTTCGAAGGCTGGGAATTTGAATATCAGCGTTAAGTATACCGGCGGGCAAATGCCCGCCGGTTTTTCTCTGCGCGATAAATTCAGGCAGCTTTTGCAAGGTGATTTTTGCACAAACTTTTTTCTTTTTAGTGGAAATCTTTATTTACATAGCCAAATATTCTGTTTCTCTCTTGACGAGCGAGAAAAAATGCCGTAAACTTGCGCCAAGTTCACAGAACCAAAACCGAAGATGCAGACGAGTACGCAAAACGGGATTCTCACAGAGAGCCGCCGATGGTGGGATGGCGGCAGAAATACCTTTGCCGAATGGACTGCGGAGGGCGGACTGAACGAAGCGGCAGCTTTCAGTAAGTACCGACGGGCTTTCCCCCGTTACCAGGGAAAGGCGTGTGTTGGCACGTCAATAAGCGGGCGCATTTGCGTCAATTTGGGTGGCACCGCAGAAGTTTTCAGACTTTTGTCCCAAAGGAACCATGAACTGGGTCCTTGAGGGACGAAGGTCTTTTTTATTCCCTTCATCCTTTACCGACCCACAGCTAGAAAGGATCAGCATCATGAAACAAGAAACGAACATCCCCTACAAAATCTACCTGTCTGAAAACGAGATGCCCCGGAACTGGTACAATGTCCGCGCAGACATGAAGGAAAAACCCGCCCCTCTTCTGGATCCCACCACAGGCGCCCCCATGGGCTTCGATGACCTGAAGGCCGTATTCTGCGATGAACTGGTTCGGCAGGAGCTGGACAACGACACGCGGGAGATCCCCATCCCGCAGGCCATCCGTGATTTCTACAAAATGTACCGCCCCTCCCCTCTGGTTCGCGCTTACTGTCTGGAAGAAGCCCTGCAAACACCGGCAAAGATCTATTACAAATTTGAGGGCAACAATACTTCCGGCTCCCACAAGCTGAACTCCGCTATCGCGCAGGCCTACTATGCCAAACAGCAGGGGCTGACCGGTGTTACCACAGAAACCGGCGCCGGCCAGTGGGGCACAGCCCTCTCCATGGCCTGCGCCTATCTGGGGCTGGACTGCAAGGTATATATGGTCAAATGCTCCTACGAGCAAAAGCCCTTCCGCCGGGAAGTCATGCGCACCTACGGCGCTTCTGTGACACCTTCCCCCTCCATGGATACCGTCGTCGGCCGCAAAATTTTGGCCGAACATCCCGGCACTGCCGGTTCTCTGGGCTGCGCGATCTCCGAAGCCGTGGAAGCTGCATCCTCCGATCCCGGTTACCGTTATGTGCTGGGCAGCGTGCTGAATCAGGTGATGCTGCACCAGAGCATCATCGGTCTGGAGGCCAAGGCGGCGCTGGACAAATACGGCATCACGCCGGATATCATCATCGGCTGCGCCGGCGGCGGCAGTAACCTCGGCGGTCTGATCGCTCCCTTCATGGGCGAAAAGCTGCGGGGTGAGCGGGATTACCGCATCATTGCCGTGGAGCCTGCCTCCTGCCCCAGTTTCACCCGCGGCAGATTTGCCTATGACTTCTGCGACACCGGAATGGTCTGCCCCCTGGCCAAGATGTATACGCTGGGCAGCAGCTTCATCCCCTCCACCAGCCACTCCGGCGGCCTGCGATATCACGGTATGAACAGTGTACTCTCCCAGCTATACCACGACGGCTATATGGAAGCCATCTCCGTGGAGCAAACAAAAGTCTTTGAAGCGGCGGAATATTTTGCCCGGACAGAAGGCATCCTGCCTGCTCCGGAATCCAGCCATGCCATTCGGGCTGCCATTGACGAAGCCATGCACTGCAAGGAAACCGGCGAAGGAAAAACCATCGTCTTTGGCCTCACCGGCACCGGCTATTTCGACATGGCCGCCTACGAAAAGTTCCATAACGGGGAAATGCACGATTTCATCCCCAGCGACGAGGAGCTGGAAAAAAGTTTTGCGCGTCTCCCCAACCTCCCCTGATACAAAAGCCCCCTGCGGATCACCGCAGGGGGTCTTTTATCGGTTTCAGATATCCACTCCGGGCACAGGCTTGATCGCGCCTTTGTGAGAACCATTTTGCATCCAGTCCGCGATCTCCTCCAGTGCTTCCTCCCGCACGCAGTCGCCGCCAGACGCTGCGCGCATTTTTCCGCAAAGCCCGTTTTGGACTGATAGGCGATCGCCTTCATTGCTCTTCTTTTCTCTTTCTGCGTTGCTTCCGCTTTTCGCTCTCCTGCTGCAATTCCTCACTTAAAATCTTCAAATTGCTGCGGAACAGGAGCTTGATGGCATACAGCAAGGCATCGCGGGTCTCCTTCTCCATGTCTTTCATGGCCTTGACCCTGGCGCCCGCGCCCTTGAGGCCTTCCTCTTTCAGATCTGTCAGGGTCTTGGCGCCGGAGGCTTCCAGCACGGCAAAGAGACCATCCACAAATTTTTCACGCTGCTTCATGGGCATGCTCTGCACCCATTCTTTCAGCACCAGATCATTGATGCGCCCTTGACGGGTCACGCCCCGCAGACGCACAAAGCCGCTGCCCAGTACTTCCCAGGAGAAGCCGTCATGCTGCAGCAGCCCCTGCTGGTTGCTGTCAACCACCACATACTCCTCCTCGTGCTGCAAAAGCATCCCCACCACCGAAGATTTCGGCACGATGGTGGTAATGCGGTCGGCGAGGCGCTGACGCTGGGGCAGGAGCGACAGATCCTCGTAGAAGCCCGGCCCGTCGTTGGACCAGACACGCTCGATGCGCCGCTGAACCATGGCCGGACAATACACCGCGGCATAAATCGCCAGATTTCCGCCCTTGGAGTGTCCGCCCAGTCGAAGCCGCCTTCTGGGATACTGCCGCGCCACGGCGCGCACATAGTCCACCGCCAGCCTTTGAGATGGGATCTCCGGCAGAAACGCCATGTGAAAGTCCTCTTTCCAGCCGGTCAGGGTGTCATCTGTGCCGCGGAAGGACAGATACAGCGCGCCGTCTCCCGTTTCCACGGTCAGCGCCGCAAACTGTTCTGCCTGTACAGCATCTAATCTGTCTGTAAAGCAGCTCAACTTTACATCTCGAAACCGAGGAGAAATCGCCATCTTCCGCAGCATCTCCGGGATTTCCGCCGGGACAAGAACGCCCATATCGATCTTCTCCCCTGCCGGGTGCAGGGCAAAAAAGGCCTCTGCCGCCTGCCGCAGCGTCACACTGCCGCCCTCGCCGATTCCGGGGACGATGCCCCGGAAATCCACGAAGGAAAGCTCCGCCAGAAGCAAATTATCCACTTCGTTGAACGGCGATTGCCGCATCGTCAGATCACCGCGCCACGCCAGATAGTCCAGGAGATTCGCCATAGTTTTCCCCTCTTTCCGTTTCTATGCAGTATTATATGCCAGTTTTCTCACACCCGCAAGTGGTCTATTCGCCGCCATCGCCTCATACGATGGAACATCACGACCGCGAGGTGTACAACATGACAACTGTAAAACGCAACGAAGTACTGTTGGAGGGGACTGCGGTGGCTGCGCCGGATTGGTCGCACCGCAATCACGATACGGATTTTTATCGCCTGCTGCTCCGCATCCCCCGCCTGTCCGGCACACCGGATCTGCTGCCAGTTCTGCTGCCGGAGGCGCTGCTTCCCTCCGCAAGGCTGGAGGGCATCCTTCGCATCCGGGGGCAGCTGCGCTCCTTTAACAACCGCAGCGGCGTTGGGAACAAGCTGGTGCTGACCGTATACGCCCGGGAAATCCTGCCCGCTCTGGACGAACCCTGCAACCAGATCACTCTGTCCGGCACCATCTGCAAGCCGCCTGTTTTCCGCCGCACACCTCTCGGCAGGAGCATCTGCGATCTCATGCTGGCCGTCCCCCGCCACTACGGGCGAACCGACTATCTGCCTGTCATTGCGTGGGGGCAGCTGGCGGTGCAGGCCGGGGCGCTGCAGGTGGGCGAGCCCCTTGCGCTGGAGGGGCGCATTCAAAGCCGTACATATCACAAGCAGACGGAGACCGGCACGGAGACCCGCACCGCCTACGAGGTATCCATGATGCATCTTCTGGAGCCGGAATGGGCGGAGTGACCATAAAAAAACAGGCCGTGAAATGTTTCTTTCACGGCCTGTTGCTTATTTGTTAGGGAAACCAAAGGTGCGGTGCATATCAAAAAGAAACCGCAGAAAGCTTTCGGGGTAGCCTACGAATTGCCCGGCGGCCTCCATAGTCAGCACATCATCCAAGGACGCCCAGCGCACCTCGCTGACTTCAGTTTCCTGCAGGTGCAAGGAAGATACCTTTACATCTCTGACCACAAGAAAGAAGTCATCGAAGCCGCCGTTGAAGTTCACAGTAACAGAGGGGCGCACACCGGTCAGATCCAGCGCATACCCCAGTTCCTCCAGACACTCCCGCTCTGCGGCCTGTCGGACGGTTTCTCCGGCATCCACGGCACCACCGACGGACAAGTCCCATCGATCCGGCCAGACGCGTTTCTCCGGTGACCGCCGCTGGATCAGCAGGCGGCCCGCTTCATCGAAGATGGCCACATGGACAACGGCGCGGTATTCCCCCTCGCCCTTTTTGGCGTGGCGCTCCGCCGTCCGCCCCAGCGGGATTCGGTTTTCATCATACAGATCCACCAGTTCCATACTCACTGCCTCCGTGCCGTTCGGTAGTCGTCGCCCCGCCGATAGAAGGGGCAGGCGTTGTTGGCGCTGCGTAAAAACCGTTCCATCTCGTCCTCATCCAGATCCATGGTACAGAAGTACGCATCCACCTCGTCATCGTAATCGTAATGGACACATTCTTCGCAATTCGCTGCCATGTCATTCACCTCGTTATTTTTGTTCAGCGCGCTTCCTCCGCCAGAATCCGGACAGCCTCTGCCGCCGCGTCGGTCTCCGCCTCCGTATTGAAGCAGGACCAGGAAAAGCGCACCGCGCCTTGCTCCGTGGTGCCCAGCGCCCGGTGCAGACGGGGCGCGCAGTGGGCGCCGGGTCGGGTGGCGATGCCGAATCGCTCCGCCAGTTCGTCGGACACCGCACCGGAATCCAGTTCTCCGATATTCAGCGCCGTGATGGCGGCGCGCGCGTTGGTTTCATGATCCCCATAGACTGTCACGTTGGGGATCTCCCGCACCGCCTCATAGAAGCGGCGCTCCAGCGCCGTCTCGTGGGCACGGATGGCATCCAGCCCCCGCTGTTCGATATAATCCAGCGCTGCGCCCAGTCCTGCGATGCCGTGGCCGTTCAGCGTACCGGCCTCCAGACGGGTGGGGTATTCTGCAGGCTGCGCTTCCAATGCGCTCTGCACGCCGGTGCCGCCCACGGCAAAGGGGCGGATCTCCACGTCCTCGCCCACGCACAATCCGCCGGTTCCCTGGGGGCCCAGCAGGCTCTTGTGTCCGGTAAAGCAGACCACGTCAATGTGCTGCTCTTTCATGCTGATGGGAAACACGCCCGCCGTCTGGGACGCGTCCAGAATGAACAGCAGTCCGTGCCGGCGGCAGAAGTCGCCCACCCATTGGATGTCCACCAGATCGCCTGTCAGGTTGGAGGCATGGGTGCAGACCACAGCACGGGTCTCGGGACAAAGCAGTTTTGCAAAGGCCGTATCATCCAGCCGCCCCGTGCGGTCAGCCGGCACGAAATCCACCGCCCCGCCCTGTTCGCGCAGACGATACAGCGGGCGCAGGACGGAATTATGCTCCAGATCCGTGGAGATCACATGATCCCCCGCACCCAGCAGTCCGGCAATGGCGATGTTCAGCGCCATGGTGGAATTGGGCGTAAAAACCACCCGCTCCGCGCTGGGGGCGCCAAACAGATCTGCCAGTTTCTGCCGCACATCAAACACCGTTCTGGCGGCGGAGAGCGCATCGTCATGGACACCCCGGCCGCAGTTGCCGTAGGACGTCAGCGCCGCGGTCATGGCCTCCGCCACGCCGGGCGGCTTCATCCGGCTGGTGGCGGCATTGTCCAGATAGATCATCCGCGCTCCCCCTTTCCCGTTTTTTCTTTTATTGTACCGCCCGGCACAGCGGAACACAAGGGGATCTTTCTGCTTCCCGCGGCGGTCTCGCCTTTTCTCCCCAAATTTCTTGACAGAATGGGGTAACACCTCTTAAAATAGTATGCAGCTTTTCATTCTGCAAGGATTCGAGGTTACACCTATGAAAACACCCTTTGTTACCGGAAAAGAGCTGGAGGAGATCATCTCCCGCTATCCCACCCCCTTCCATATTTACGATGAAAAAGGCATCCGGGAAAACGCCCGGGCGCTGAAGGCCGCCTTTGCGTGGAATCCCGGCTATCGGGAGTATTTTGCCGTGAAGGCCACCCCCACCCCCGCCATTTTGAAGATCCTCCACGAGGAAGGCTGCGGCTGTGACTGCTCCTCCGAGGCGGAGCTTCGGATGTCGGAGCGCTGCGGCATCGTGGGCGAGGACATCATGTTCTCCTCCAACGAGACCCCCGCAGAGGAGTTCCAGCTGGCAGACCGGCTGGGTGCCATCATCAATCTGGATGACCTGACCCACGTGGACTATCTGGAAAAGGCCATCGGGAAGATCCCCGAAAAGGTCTGCTGCCGCTACAATCCCGGCGGCGTGTTCACTCTGGGCGAGACTCGCGAGGGTTTCCAGGTGATGGACAACCCCGGCGATGCCAAATACGGCATGACCCGCGCCCAGATGGCAGAGGCTTTCACCCGCCTTGCCGCCAAGGGTGCCAAAGAGTTCGGCATCCACAGCTTCCTGGCCTCCAACACCCTGTCCAATGACTATTATCCCTCCCTCGCCCGCATCCTGTTCCAGCTGGCGGCCGAGCTGAAGGCGGAGACCGGCGTGCACATCACCTTCATCAACCTTTCCGGCGGCGTGGGTATCCCCTACCATCCCGACCAGAAGGGCAATGACATCGCCGCCATCGGCGAGGGCGTGCGCCGCGCTTACGAGGAGATCCTCGTCCCCGCCGGTATGGGCGATGTGGCCATCTACACGGAGCTGGGCCGCTTCATGCTGGCCCCCTACGGCCACCTTATCACCCGCGCCATCCACGAAAAGCACACCTACAAGGAATACATCGGCGTGGATGCCTGCGCCTGCAACCTGATGCGCCCCGCCATGTACGGTTCCTATCATCACATCACCGTGGTGGGAAAGGAAAACGCCCCCTGCGACTGCAAATACGATGTGGTGGGCTCCCTGTGTGAGAACAACGACAAGTTTGCCATCGACCGGATGCTGCCGAAGATCGACATGGGTGATTTGCTGGTCATCCACGATACCGGCGCCCACGGCCACGCCATGGGCTATAACTACAACGGCAAGCTCCGCTCCGCCGAGCTGATGCTGAAAGAGGATCGAACCGTGGAGCTGATCCGCCGCGCCGAAACGCTGGAGGATTACTTTGCCACTGTCGTCTGGTAAAATCTGTAATACCGCCGCGGCTCTGCCGCGGCGGTATTTTCGCCTCCCGCAGGCGTTTCGCTTTTTTCATCTTCCCCAACACAGGTCTTTGCTTTTTTCTGCGACTGTGCTATACTGTTGTCATGACAGCAAAGGAGGGTCCTCTATGCAGGCAGTGCAGCGCCGTCAGGCGATCTTGGCGTGTTTACAGTCCGCCTCTCTCCCCGTCAGCGCCGGTGCGCTGGCCACTCGTTTTTCCGTCAGCCGACAGGTGATCGTGGGCGACATCGCCCTGCTGCGTGCCGCCGGTGCGGAGATCTCCGCCACCCCCCGGGGCTATGTGATCCAACGCTCCCCCGCAGGTCTGATTCGGCAGGCAGCCTGCCGTCACGGCGGTGCCGACATGGAAACCGAACTGAACATTTTTGTGGATAACGGCTGCACTGTGCTGGATGTGATCGTAGAGCATCCGGTCTACGGCCAGATCACCGGCCCGCTGCAGCTCTCCAGCCGCTACGATGTGCAGCAGTTCGTTGCCCGCTGTACCCAGCCCCTGTCCCGCCTGACAGAGGGCATCCACCTCCACACCCTCTCCTGTCCCGACGAGGCCGCGTATCAACGCGCGCTGGAAGCGCTGGACGCCACAGGCTTTTTGCTGAAAGACGAAGAAAATCGTTGACAAGCGGGAATGCCGCGTGTATAGTATGGTCGACAGGTGTCAAGACACCTGTCGACCATACTATTTTTCTGTAAAGCAGGTGCTGATCATGGAAAAAGCAAAGTCATTCATGAAACGCAAAAACATTGTCATTTCCGCCAAGCGCTACGGCATTGACGCGCTGGGCGCCATGGCACAGGGTCTGTTCTGCTCGCTGCTCATCGGTACGATCCTCAACACCATCGGCAGCCAGTTCGGCATTGGGTTCCTGACCGCGCCCATCATCGAGATCAACAAGGTTCCCTACACCATCGGCGGCATGTGCTCCTTTATGAGCGGCCCCGCCATGGCCATTGCCATCGGCTACGCGCTGCAAGCGCCCCCGCTGGTGCTGTTTTCGCTGGCGACGGTCGGCTATTCCTGCAACGCGCTGGGCGGTGCGGGCGGCCCTCTGGCCGTGCTGTTCGTGGCCATCATTGCCGCCGAGTGCGGCAAGGTCGTCAGCAAGGAGACCAAGGTCGATATTCTGGTGACGCCCATCGTCACCACGCTGGTGGGCATCGGTGCCGCATGGGTCATTGCGCCGCCCATTGGTTCTGCCGCCAGCGCCTTCGGTCAGCTCATTATGCGCGCCACGGAGCTGCAGCCTTTCCTGATGGGTATTCTGGTGTCCGTTCTGGTGGGCGTGGCGCTGACGCTGCCCATCTCCTCCGCCGCCATCTGCTCTGTGCTGGGTCTCACCGGTCTTGCCGGCGGCGCCGCCGTGGCAGGCTGCTGCGCCCAGATGGTTGGCTTTGCCGTGATGAGCTTCAAGGAAAACCGCTGGGGCGGACTGGTCTCTCAAGGGCTCGGCACCTCCATGCTGCAGATGCCCAACATCGTGAAGAACCCCCGCATCTGGATCGCCCCTACCCTCGCCTCCGCCATCACCGGCCCCATCGCCACTTGCGTATTCAAGCTGCAGATGAACGGCGCCCCCATCAACTCCGGCATGGGCACCTGCGGTCTGTGCGGTCAGCTGGGCGTTTGGACGGGCTGGGTCGCCCCCAGTGAGAAGGCCATCGCCAACGGTGCTGCCGCCATCTCCCCCACCGGCTTCGACTGGCTGGGTCTGATCCTGATCTCCTTCATCCTCCCCGCCATCCTCGCCCCCGCCATCAACGCGGTGTGCCGCAAGCTGGGCTGGGTCAAGGACGGCGACCTGACACTCTCCTGATTTTCCCCCCCATACATACAAAAAGGACACGCTAAGGCGTGTCCTTTTCCTGTTCAGATCAAATCTCCCTCGCTGTGATGGCGCAGAGCGAGTTCTGCAAAAATCTGGGCTTCAATGGTTTCGTACTCTCCGGGATTTTTGAAGCGGCGCAGCTTTTTGTTGAGCTTGTCCGCATCCTCAAACAGATGAATCAGGTAGAACCAGACCTCCCGCATCCGCTGGGCGGCAGTACCCACCTGCCCGTAAAAGTCCTGATATGATTGATACAAATCCTGTGTAAAGGCCTGCAGTTCCTCCCGTGTGGCGGCCTGTCCACCCCGCAGCTTGCGCAGCAGCGCCGGATCCGCCACAGCGCCGCGGCCAATCATGGCTGCATCGACCGCAGGGAAACGACTCTCAAAACTTCGCACTTCCTCCACCGTCCGCAGGTCTCCGTTGTAGCAGAGAGGATTTTTGCTCTCCGCCAACGCCGCTGCGAACGCGTCCAGATGGACGGCACCGCGGTACTTCTCCTTCTGCACCCGGGCGTGGATGGTCAGACAGGCGATGGGGTAGCGGTTGTAGATCTCCAGAATTCGGGAAAACTCCTCCGGGTCGGCAATGCCCAGCCGGGTCTTGACGGAAACCGGCATGGAGACAGCGGAAAACACCTCGTCAAAGAAGCGATCCAGTTCGTCCGGCTTTGCCAGAAAACCGGAGCCCTTTCCCTTGGCGGTGACAGTGCCGGAGGGACACCCCAGATTCAAATTGACCTCCCTGTAGCCCATCTCCCGCAGCTGCTCTGCACCCCAGATAAAGTCGGGCGCCTTGCAGGTCATGATCTGCGGCACGGAGGGCAGTTCACGATTTGCCGCAGGATCGATCTCCCGAAAGTCCCGAGGGGTGATGGTGTGGTGATCCGTGGGCGAGAAAAAGGGGATAAAATATCTGTCTGCCCCGCCGAAATGACGGTGCCACACCTGTCGGAACACCAGCTTTGTAATGCCGTCCAGCGGCGCAAGATCGTATCGTGTGATCATTTCAGCAGCGCTTCCCACTCCGCCTGACGGAAGCCCGTCAGCACGGCGTCACCGCAGATCAGCAGTGGACGCTTCACCAGCATGCCGTCGGTGGCCAGCAGCCGCAGCTGCTCCTCCTCGCTCATTGCCGGCAGCTTGTCCTTCAGTTCCAGCGCTTTGTACTGCAGTCCGCTGGTGTTGAAAAACTTCTTCAAAGGCAGTCCGCTCTTTTTCCACCAGGCCGCCAGTTCCTCATAAGAGGGGTTTTCCTGCTTGATGTCCCGCAGGTCATAGGGGATGCCGTTTTCGTCCAGCCATGCCTTTGCCTTCTGGCAGGTCGTGCATCTGGGATAGCAAACAAACAACATATTAACTCCTTCCGCCAATATATTGGCCTTTTAAGGATGGATGCCGGTCACTTACCGGCCGTTCTTTTCGCTTTCAATAGGCGCTGATCTCCAGGGATTCGTCATCTTCGCCTTTTTCAATGGCGCGGATCTCCACAAAATACTTCATCGTCGGGCTGACCTCCACTTCCACACGGTCGCCCACAGCGTGTCCCATCAGCGCCTTTCCCACAGGGGATTCCTTGCTGATGAGACCCTTCAGGGCATCCTGCCGCAGTGTGGTCACGATGCGGATGGTCATCTCCTGTTTCACCATCTCGTTATAGATGACGACCTTGTCAAAGAGGTTCACCGTGTCACCGCCGCCGTCCACCCGGATGACCCTGGCCGTGCGGATCATGCGCTCCAGATAGCGGATGCGGCTGTCATTGCGGTTTTTAGCCTGCTTGGCGCATTTGTACTCGAAATTCTCGCTGAGGTCGCCGAAGGCGCGGGCCGTCTGCACTTCCTCGATAAGCTGGGGTCGCAGAACCCGCACGCGATGGTTGATCTCTTCCTGCATTTTTTTGATGTCAACCTCGGTCAGTTCATCGTACATGGCGCACCTCCTTTTTTGAAAAACAAAACCCCAAATGCGGTGCATTTGGGGTTTTGGTGACCCGGCGGGGATTCGAACCCCGGACCCACTGCTTAAAAGGCAGTTGCTCTGCCGGCTGAGCTACCGGATCGGATCTATCTATGAACGCGTGGGGCGGAAAGGTCTGGCTGGGACGGCTGGATTCGAACCAGCGGATGAGGGAGTCAAAGTCCCTTGCCTTACCACTTGGCGACGCCCCAATGTGGAAAGAATCAAGGGGATCGGGGTAACCCCGATCCCCTCTGTGTCTGGGGTGGGTGATGGGACTCGAACCCACAACGCCCGGAACCACAATCCGGTGCTCTGCCAATTGAACTACACCCACCAAGTCCAATACCTTTTGCTGACAGCCTGAAAAAATGGTACGCCAGAAGGGACTCGAACCCCTGGCCTACTGCTTAGAAGGCAGTTGCTCTATCCAGCTGAGCTACTGGCGCAAATATATGGAGCAGGTGACGGGAATCGAACCCGCATCCCCAGCTTGGAAGGCTGGTGCCCTGACCATTGTGCTACACCTGCGTGTGCCTTCCACGGAAGTCGTCAGCTTTGCTATGATAGCACGAAACCCGCCTGCTGTCAAGTGAATATCTGCTTTCTTTTTCATTTTTCAGAAAAAACAACCTTTCATCCGCACAAGTCCAAAAAGCGGCGGAACACCTGTAATCCCATCTCACCGTCCAGCCGCTCCGGATGCCATTGCAGGCCCCAGATGGGCAGCGCGTCGTGGCAAACCGCCTCCACGATGCCGTCCGCCGTCCATTGTACGGCCCGAAGCCCCGCCCCCAGACGATCCACCGCCTGATGATGGGCGCTGTTGACGATGCAGTGTTCTCCACAAAGATTCCGCAGCGGCGAAGCGGCGGTATGTACCCGGTGAAGCCGGTCGAGCCCGTCTGCCGCCCTGTGGCCCGCCACATCCTGCAACAGCGTCCCGCCAAAATACACATTGATGGTCTGCATCCCGCGGCAGATCCCCAAAACAGGCTGTCTGGCGGCGGTGAACCAGTCCAGCAATTCCAGTTCCGCCGCGTCCCGCTTTGGTTCCAGTCCCACAGAAGCCACATTTTTCTGTCCGTAGCGCCATGGCTCCAAATCGCCGCCTCCGGGCAGCAGCAAGCCATCACAGCCCTCCGGCGTGCCTCCGAACCGCACCGCTCCTCCTGCGCGCTCTACCACACGCTGATAGTTGGCATACCGCGCCGCTTCGCCCCAGATATACAGTCGCACCATACACATCCCCCCTGCTATTTTATGCAGCCACCGCGGCTTTGCTCTTGCATTCAGGAGGAAAATGTGGCATAATGACCGATGACAACTTTTCTGGAGATGTACCCAAGTGGTTGAAGGGTCCGCACTCGAAATGCGGTAGGCGTGTAACAGCGCGCGAGAGTTCGAATCTCTCCATCTCCGCCATCAAAGGGCTACAAAAAAGATATAGCCACAGAAAAACTCTGATTTAATCAGGGTTTTTCTGTTTTTATAGACAAAATTTTAGGTTGCAGTATTAACGCACAAAAAAGATGTTTTTCTCAAACCAGACTTGAACTCTCGTGAAAATACAGAAAACGCTATTATCATATTTGAAAAAAAGTAGTACCATGGTATAATAAGGTTGAATTATTATACAGGATGTTAAAGGGGTGAATGAATCTGTGTCAAAAAAACAATATATTGCGGATAACGCTCAGCTTATGGTTGAATGGGATGTAGAAAAAAATAATGCCTTCGGACTTGATCCAAATAAGTTGTCTCTAGGATCAGATAAAAGAGCGGCTTGGATTTGTAAAACTTGTGGTCACAAATGGGAAACACAAATCCTAAAGCGTACAATTAGAGGGCAGAGCTGTCCCGTTTGTGCAAAAGAAAAATCTCGAAAAAAACAAGAAGAGTATAATGCTCTAAAAATCAAAGATAGAGGCTCTTTAGCTGATAAACACCCATATTTAATAACCGAATGGGACTATAATAAAAATGCAAAAACGCCATATGATTATTTGGAATCATCTAATCAATCGGTATTTGGGAAGTGTTCTAAATGTGGCCATGAATGGAAGGCACAAATTATAAAACGAACAATAAGAAATCAAGGTTGCCCAATTTGTGCAAAAGAAAAGCTGTTGCAAAAGCAAAACGAGCTATATAGCAAAAAATTAATGGAGAAGGGTTCTTTTGCGGATAAACATCCTGATTTACTAAAAGAATGGGATTTTGACAAAAACGATAAATCTCCCAAAGACTATCTAGAAACCTCCAATCAATCTGTGTTTTGGAAATGCTCAAAATGCGGACATCAATGGAAGGCTACTATTGCCAACCGATCACAAGGAAGTGGTTGCAAAAAATGTGCTGCGCTAGTTGGTAAAAAAACATTATTAGAGAATCTTATTTCTAAAAACGGCTCGTTAATGGATAATAATCCACTTCTGGCAAAAGAATGGCACCCAACCAAAAACGGTGAACTTACTCCAGATCAAGTAATGGTGAATACTAATAAAAGTGTTTGGTGGAAGTGTGGTATTTGTGATTACGAATGGAAAACAGCAATTTCAAATCGCAACTTAGGAAGTGGTTGTCCAAAATGCGCAGCAAAAAATCAAAAGTATGCTATGTCGCTCCCCGTTCAAGGCATCAATGATTTGGCATCGCAATGTCCAGATCTTGCAAAAGAATGGCACCCTACTAAGAATGGTTTGTTAAAACCTAGTGATGTTGCTCGCAGTGCAAATAAAAAAGTATGGTGGCTTGGAAAATGTGGGCACGAATGGCAAGCTGTTGTCGGTAGCCGATATTTGGGTAGAGGGTGCCCAATTTGTCGCAAAGAATTCAAGGTGTCATACCCAGAAAAGGCTATATTTTACTATTTAAAAAAATATCTGCAGCCACTTTCTGTATTAGAAAATTATAAGGCAGAGTGGCTTAAAGGAAAAGAATTAGATATTTTTATTCCAGCATTGAATTTCGCAATTGAATATGACGGTGAAAATTGGCACACTGACACGGCAGCAGACACAGAAAAGGATATATTGTGTGCCGAAAATGATGTAAAACTTTTAAGAATACGCGAAGGTGAATTGCCGAAAATAAACAGTTCCATTGTTTTTAATATCAAAAATCCTAATGATAACGATGAGGAATTGATCAATGCGATAAACTATGTTTTCGAGTTTATTTCTGTAAATTATAATAAAAATATTTCTTACTCAATAAATCTTGAAACAGACAGAATAGAAATTTATGAGTTGATTGACTTCAGCAGGAAATCAAAATCCCTTCAAAGCCTTTTTCCCGACATTTCAAAAGAGTGGCATCCTTCAAAAAATGGTAAAATCACTCCTGAATATGTAAATGCACATTCTCACAAAAAATTCTGGTGGTTATGTCCACAAAATCATGAATACGATATGACCGTAAAAGACCGAGTAGAAAAGTGCTTGAAGTGCCCTATTTGTTCCGGACATAGAGTTTTAAAAGGATATAACGATCTTGAAACAAAAAGACCAGATATCGCAAGAGAATGGCATCCTACACATAACGCTCAATTAAAAGCTTCTGATGTTATGGAGTTCTCAAACAGGAAAGTGTGGTGGCTCTGTCCAAATGGTCATTCATATCAGTATTCAATTGCTCACCGTACTAAAGACGGAAGAACATGTCCCATTTGCTCGGGAAGGCAGTTGCGTGTGGGGGTAAACGATCTTGTAACCATTAACAAGGATATTGCTAGCGAGTGGAATTATGATTTAAATGGCGATTTAAGACCTGAACATTTTACCCCCAATTCTCACAAGCGTGTTTGGTGGCGTTGTAATGAGTGCGGTCATGAATGGAATATAATGATTAATAATCGATATATTCATGGTAGTGGTTGCCCTAAATGTGCTGGTAAAAAGAGATGGGAAGTGAGAAAAGGCAAACTTTCGTAATGTGCAATCTAATTACGAGGGTTTAAATTCCTAATGAGTAAGTGCCGAATATCTTTTTTGTAGCCCATAGACAAAAGCGCCGCAGGCATCACCTGCGGCGCTCTTTTTTGCGCAGAAAAGCAGGACGGCTTTCGCCGTCCTGCTTCTTTTTTACTTGCGGGTCACGATGTTGCCGGGAGCTTTGAAAATGCTGCCCTCGGGAATGGCGCCGCGCACGGAGGAGGTGGGATAAACGCTGACGCCCCGACCCAGAACGGTGCCGGGATTCAGCACGCTGTTGCAGCCCACTTCCACATGGTCGCCCAGAATGGCGCCGAACTTCTTGCGGCCGGTCTCGATGCGATTTTCACCATCCCGCACCACCACAAGTGTCTTGTCAGACTTCACATTGGAGGTGATGGAGCCGGCGCCCATGTGGCTCTTATAGCCCAGAATGGAGTCGCCCACATAGTTGTAGTGGGGGGTCTGGACGTTGTCGAACAGGATGACATTCTTCAGTTCCACGGAGTTGCCCACTACGCACTTGGCGCCCACCAACGCACTGCCGCGGATGAAGGCACAATGACGCACTTCGGTCTCCGGGCCAATGATGCACGGCGCGCCCAGATAGGCCGTGGGTGCGACCACAGCGGTCTTGTGGACCCACACGTTCTCTGCGCGCTGTTCATACTCCTCGGGCAGATTGGGTCCCAGCGTCAGGATCAGGTCCTTGATGCCGTCCAGCGCCTGCCAGGGATATTCAAAACCCGCGAGATAGTCCGCCGCCAGGGTATGGGAAAGATCCAGCAGGTCTGTGATCTTCAAATTCATAGTCCACCACTCCTCATGATTTTTCGTACCAAATTATATACTACCCGTCGGCAACTTGCAAGATGACAGGTAATTTTTCCACAGAAAGCGCAAAGGGCATCAAAGCAGGGCACTGCCCTGCTCCAGATCATCTCTCAAAAAAGCGGCGTGGATGGCATTCAGCACCCGCTTCTTGTCGCCGCTCCACAGGGGTGAGAGCAGATCCCGTTTCGCACCGTCGCCGGTGAGGCGGTGCACCACCATCTGCCGCGGAATGTGCCGCAGGCAGTCCTCCAACGCCGCGATGTATTCCTCCAATTCCATGATCGGCACTCTGCCCGCCTGCCACTCTGCCGCCAGATCGGTGTCCCGCAGCACATGAAGCAGGTGGAATTTGATGCCGTCTGCGCCGGAGCGGCCGATGTACTCTGCCGTCTGCCGCATGTCCTCCCGACTCTCACCGGGCAGACCCAGGATCTGGTGGGTCACCACGGTAATGTTTCGCCGTTTCAGTTCCCGCACAGCCTGCTCGTATACCGGCAGGTCGTAGCCCCGGCGGATATACGCGGCCGTGGCGGGGTGGATGGTCTGGAGACCCAGCTCCACCCAGACCGGCTTTTGCCGGTTCAACTCCGACAGCAATTCCAGAATTTCCGGCGGCAGGCAGTCCGGCCGGGTGGCCACGGACAGCGCCACCACATCCTCCGGTTCTATGGCGGCGGTATAGAGCGTCCGCAGCCGTTCCGCGCTGCCGTAGGTGTTGGTAAAGGACTGGAAATAGGCGATATACTTCGCCCCCTCCCCCGCCTTCGCCGCCACGCGGCGCTTGGCGGCGGCATACTGCTCGGCGATGTCCCCCGTTTCCGCAAAAGCACCGGCGCCGTCACAGAAGATGCAGCCCCGGGTGTCCAGCGTACCGTCCCGGTTGGGGCAGCTGCAGCCGGATGACAGCGCCAGCTTGTAGACCTTGCCGCCATAGCGCTCCTTCAGGTGGCTGTTCAGGTCGTTCCAGTACATTTATTTCGCCCCAGGCGCGCTGTACGGGATGCGGTAGCGCTCGGCGCCCCGTTCCGCCATCTTCTGACGCAGCCATCTTTTGATGGCCTCCACGCCCTCCTCCGTCCAGGGAAAGGTCTCGGTCTCGATGTCCTGTGCCAGCTCAAAGCTGGTATTTTCATAAACCCAGACCTGAATCGTAGAATCCGGCTTATTCAGCCAGCCGGTGCGCTGAAACCGATAACGAAACGTGCCCACGCTGCCGGGAAACACCGACGCACGGGTGAAAAAACTCATGTCCAGAAAGTCAAAATTCTCCATCAAAGGCTCCCTCACTTTCAGGATTTATGATAGCAGATGGCATCCTGCCTGTCAAACCGGGGAAACGGGGCATACTACCAAAAAGGAGGCGATCTGCTGTGAATTCTATTTGGTCAAAGGATGTCACGCTCCCGGAATTCCCCATGCTGAAAGGGCATCTGCGCGCCGATGTGGTCATCATCGGCGGCGGGCTCACCGGTCTTTTGACCGCAAATGCTCTGCGGCGCACCGGAATCGAAACGGTGGTTCTGGAAGCCGACCGCATCGGCAGCGGCCAATCCGGCAGAACCACCGCGAAGCTGACGGCGCAGCACGGGCTGAAATATCAGGAGTTGGAGAAAAAACTGGGGCTGGAAACGGCACAGCGATACGCCCGCAGTCAGCTTGCCGCCGTGGAACGATTGCGCCGTCTGGTCTGGGAGTGGGGCATCGACTGCGACTTTACCGACTGCACCACCTTCCTGTATGCCACCGGCTCTCCGACAGCACTGGAGGCAGAATACAGCCTCTGCCGCCGTCTGGGCATGGATGTGTTTCTCACCGCAGACACAGCACTTCCCTTTGCCGCCACCGCGCTGGGACTGCGCAAGCAGGCCTGCTTCCATCCCCTGAAGCTGCTGCGGGCATTGAGCGACGGGCTGACTGTCTACGAGCACAGCCGCGTCCTCAAGGTGCGCGGCCACACGGTATACACAGCCCGCGGCAGCGTCACAGCCGGAAAAATCATCTTTGCCTGCCACTTCCCCTTCCTCAATGTGCCCGGCTTCTTCTTCATCCGGCAGCATCAGGAGCGCAGCTATGTGCTGGCGCTGGAGGGGGGCTCGCCGATGAACGACTGCTATCTGGGCATCCATGAGGACGGGCTGTCCTTGCGTCCCTGCGGCAGCTATCTGCTGCTGGGCGGCGGCGGGCATCGGACAGGCGAAAACCGAAGCGGCGGCCGCTACGCTTCGCTGGAACAGGCTGCCCGGCGGTTCTGGCCGCAGGCGCGGATCGTCGAACGCTGGTCTGCGCAAGACTGTATGCCTATGGACGGTCTGCCCTGCATCGGGCGCTTCTCCGCCACACACCCGGACTATCTGGCGGCTACCGGCTTTCAGAAATGGGGCATGAGCACCGCCGTGGTGGCCGCGGAGGTTTTGAGTGATCTCGCCGCCGGGCGGGACACAGCGCCGGACTGTGCCATCTTTTCTCCCCAGCGCTTCCACCTTCGCGCTTCGGCAAAGCAGCTTGCGGAAGATACGCTCTGCTCGGCAAAAGGCCTTGCCCGCCGCATCCTTTCTCCCGGCCGCATTCCCGTGGAGGATCTTCCGATGGGACATGGCGGCGTGGTGACGATGGACGGCAAAAAAGTGGGCGCTTTCCGTTCTGAAGACGGCCTGCTCCACATCGTATCCCTAAAATGTCCCCATCTCGGCTGCCAGCTGGAGTGGAATCCGGACGAAAAAAGCTGGGACTGCCCCTGCCACGGCTCCCGCTTCGACATTGACGGATACCTGCTGGACAGTCCCGCCCAAAGCGATTTGAAGCCGCACAGGCATCCCCACGAATAATCTTGCCCATTGGAGAGAAAGGGCGTATACTGGTGCTATCCTTTCAGGAAAGGAAGCATTTCATGAACATTCTCGTCCTCTCCGATTCCCACGGGAATCTTTCCAATATGATCCGGGCGGTAGAGCAGGAAGCGCCCCGTATGATCTTTCATCTGGGCGACTGCTGGCGGGACGCGGAGCGGCTGCAGGATCAGTTCCCGGACATCCCGGTGCGGCAGGTGCCCGGCAACTGCGACTTCCGCCCCGACGAGCCGGCGGAGCAGCTGCTGTGTCTGGAAAACCGGCGGATCCTCCTGTGCCACGGCCACACCTACGGCGTGAAGACTTCGCTGCTGCGCGCCGGCTATACCGCAGAGGAGCAAAATCTTGACACCTTTCTCTTCGGCCACACCCACACGCCGCTGGTGGATCTGCGGGGGCAAACCCTGTTCCTCAACCCCGGCAGCATCGGCGACCGTCTGCGCCCCACCTACGGCGTTCTGACCATCGAGAACGACAAGGTGGTCGGCCGCATCGGCCTACTGGAATAATATTTGCACAAAGAAAAGCGTGCCGCATAAGCGGCACGCTTTTTTATCAGAACTCGTAGTCCACAGCCACCCGATCCTCACGGATGGACTTGCACAGGGCGGACACTGCCTTGTGGCGGGGGTCATTCTTATAGGTTTCCAGCGCTTCAAGACTTTCGAACTCGCTGACCAGAACCGCATCGTAATTGCCCTCACCCACATTGACGGCCACCTCGCTGCGCAGCAGCTGGGGAATGACCCCCTGCAGGCCGCGCAGGCCGGCGATGAACTGCGCCTGCTCCGCCTCCGTTCCGGGGCGGAACTTCCACATCACAATGTGGCGGATCATATTCAGCGGGCGTTGTAGGCCTTGATACCCAGAGCCAGCAGGTCCATAGCGCGCTCCAGGTCAGCCTGCTTGAGCACGTAGGCGATGCGGATCTCGTTCTTGCCCTTGCCGGGAGTGGCGTAGAAGGGCTCGCCGGGAGCGAACATCACGGTGTCGCCGTTGTCCTGGAACTCCTCCAGCAGCCACAGCTGGAACTTGTCGGCATCGTCCACGGGCAGGGCGGCCATGACATAGAAAGCACCCTCGGGCTGCTTGCAGATCACGCCGGGGATCTCTGCCAGCTTGGCCAGAACGGTGTCGCGGCGGCGGCGATACTCCTCGCGCTGGGCCAGGAAGTACTCGGGGCCGACCTTGTACAGCTCGGCGGCGCCGACCTGATCCAGAGTGGCGGAGCACAGACGGCCCTGGCAGATCTTCATGGCCTGTGCCATGAAGGCCTTGTTGCGGGAGATCAGCGCGCCGATACGGGCGCCGCAGGCGGAGAAGCGCTTGGAGATGGAGTCGATGAGGATGACGTTCTCCTTGACGTCGTCGAAGGTGGCCATGCTCACAGCCAGGTCCTGGCCGTTGTAGACGAACTCGCGATACACCTCGTCGGCGATGAGGAACAGGTCGTGTTCCTTGGCGATGTCGGCGATCAGGCGGGCTTCCTCACGGGTCAGGATGACGCCGGTGGGGTTGCCGGGGTTGCTGAGCATAATGGCACGGGTGTTCTCGTTGATGCAGGCCTCGATGCGGGCACGGTCAGCGTAGGCATAGCCTTCCTCGGGAGAGGTGGGGATGGGAGAGATCTTGCCGTTGGCCAGCTTGACAAAGGTGTTGTAGTTGGGATAGAAAGGCTCGGGAACCAGAACCTCGTCGCCGGGATCCAGGATGCAGCTCAGAGCGATCTGCAGGGCCTCGCTGCCGCCGGTGGTGGCCACGATGTCGCCTTCGTCCAGCTCAACGCCCATCTTGGCGTAGTAGTCACGGACGGCGGCAATGTACACGGGCAGACCGGGAGAGGGAGCGTAAGCCAGCACAGACTCACGGAACTTGGTCACGGCATCAAAGAACGCCTGGGGCGTTTCAATGTCGGGCTGGCCGATGTTCAGGTGATAGACCTTCTTGCCGGCGGCCTTGGCCTTCACGGCATAGGGAGTGAACTTGCGCATGGGAGAGAGGCCACAGGCCTCGATCTTGCTGGAAAACTTCATGTAAAGAGCCTCCTTGGTAGTATATTTTTTTGGAAAAAGACGAAGAAATTCGCCCCTGACAACTGTCAGGGGCGAATAAGGATCTACATGATGCCACCCCGACCTGTCCGTAAAGGAACATCGCATGTCACAGGCAACAGGAACGGGAGTTTCGGCTTCTTACGGATGCCGTGAGGCAGCCGCCGCAAATACGCTGAAAGTCAACTCTTTCTCTCGCTGTAACCACGATTCACACGACTGTCTTCTCTCCGTACTTTCGCATACATTATACAGCTTTTGAAAATTTTGTCAACCTCAATGGCAGCGGCTTCATTCCCCTTCCGGGAAGGGATAGGCATCGTCGCTGCCGGACGCTGTGCCCATCTGCATTTCCTGCCACTGGGCACGGGTAATCAGCAGCTGCCGGGGCTTGGAACCCTCGAAGGGCCCCACGATGCCCCGCTCCTCCATCTGGTCCACCAGACGGGCGGCGCGGGAATAGCCCAGCTTCAGTCGGCGCTGGAGCATGGAAACGGAAGCCTGTCCGATCTCCAGCACCACATCCACAGCAGCGGGCAGCAGTTCGTCGCCGTCGGTGTCGGCTGCTTCGCCGGCGCTCTCGCCTCTGGCGCCGCCCTTGTCCTTCTCCTGAATGGATTCCTCGATCTTGGCGATGACCTCGTCGGAATAGCGCGCCTCGCCGCTCTGCTTGACGAACTGCACCACATCCTCGATCTCCTCGGGAGAGATATAGCAGCCCTGCACGCGCTGGGGCTTACCGGCGCCCAGAGGCGCATACAGCATATCGCCGCGGCCTACCAGTTTTTCTGCACCGGTGGTGTCCAGAATGATGCGGGATTCCAGAGAGGACGCCACCGCGAAAGCGATGCGGCTGGGAATATTGGCCTTCATCAGACCGGTGATAACGTCGGCAGAGGGACGCTGGGTGGCGATCACCAGATGCACACCCGCAGCACGACCCATCTGCGCCACGCGGCAGATGGATTCTTCCACCTCTTTTGCCGCCACCAGCATCAGGTCGGCCAGCTCGTCAATGACCACCACTACGCTGGGCATCGTTTCCAGTTCCTCGCTGGCGCGAGCCAGACGGTTGAACTCCTCCAGCTTCTTGACGCCGTGCTCGGAGAAGGTCTTATAGCGCTTCATCATCTCGAAAACTGCCCACTGCAGCGCACCGGCGGCCTTTTTGGGGTCGGTCACCACGGGGATGAGCAGATGGGGAATGCCGTTGTAGGGCGCAAGCTCCACCATCTTGGGATCCACCATGATGAAGCGAACTTCATCGGGGGTGGACTTGTAGAGCAGCGAGATAATCAAAGAGTTGGTGCACACCGACTTACCGGAACCCGTGGTACCGGCGATCAGCACGTGGGGCAGCTTCTCGATGTCGCCGATGACGTTCCGGCCGCCGATGTCGCGGCCCAGGGAGAACGCCGTCTTGGAACGGTGTTCCGTAAAGTCGCGGGATTCGATCACGTCCCGGATCAGGACGGGGGTCACCCGCTTGTTGGGCACCTCGATACCCACCACGGAAATCTTGTCGGGAATGGGGGCGATGCGGACACCGGAAGCGCCCAGCGCCAGCGCAATGTCGTCTGCCAGATTGGTGATCTTGGCAAGCTTCACGCCCTGATCCAGTACGAACTCATACCGGGTGACCGAGGGGCCGTGCACCACGTCCGCAGGGGTGGCGTCCACGCCGAAACTGGCGAGGGTCTCCGCCAGACGGCGGGAGTTGTTCCGCAGTTCCGCGCCGGTCTCGGCTATGTTGCCGCTGCCGCCGTTTTTCAGCAGCGTGATGGGCGGGAACTGATAGGTCTCCTCCTCGGCGGCCAGCTTTTCCTCGATCTCGGCGGTCACCGCGGCAGTCTGGGCGGCCACTTCCTTGGCCGTGGTCATCTTTTCCTTGCGGGGAGACGCCGGCTCCTGAATGGGCATCGGCGCTTCCACAGGAGGCTTGGGCGGCTGCGCGGGCGGTTCCTCCGCGACTTCGGACACTGCCGGCGTTTCCTCGGCCTTGCCCGCTACCACCTGATCCGGCGTCTTCTGCGCTTCGGACTTATGGCGGAAGAAACCGGTAAAGCGGCCGCCTTCTTTTTCCTTCTGGGGCGCTGGCGCGGGAGCAGGCTTCTTGCCGAACTCCGCCAGAGGCTCGTCGTCCAGCGGGATGTCATACTGGTGAATATTCTTCTCCGGCGCACGACGAGGCTTCTCCACCGGAATGGCAACGGGAACGGGGCGCTCCGGTTCAGGCTCCTCCTCGTAGCGGGGACGGGAGCGATACCACTCAACCAGCATAGAAGGCGTAATGCTCGTGGCGGCCAGCAAAAGCCCCGCAAACACCAGCACGAACAAAATGACGGAAACCACCTTGGTCAGCAGCTCTACAAACACAAAGGACAGTACGCCGGCCACCACACCACCGGAAGACATCGCAACGCCGGTCTCCCAGAGGACTTTCACATTGGCGACCGCAATCTCGCTGCGCGCCATATGACTCAGCATGCCAAACACCATTGGCAGCAGCAGGACGCAGGCAATTCGCAGCCGGACGGGACGTCCGTGGTGGAACAGCAGGACAACACCGGCGTAGGTCAGCGCAGGCGCCGCGACCCAGTAACCGTAGCCCATAAGCCCCTTGAGCAGCTTGCCGAAACTGTCGATCAAAATCGCGTCGCCCTTGAGATAGTCCACAAACAGGCACAGCGCCAGCACCAAAAGTACACCACCCCACACCTCACGGCGGATGGGCTGCTTCTGCATGGAAGCGTTGGACTTATTGGATGCGGAAGATGTTCTTCCCTCGGTCTTTCGGGGCTGCGTTGTGCTGCTTTTTGCGGCAGTCGCTTTCTTTTTCTTCTGGGATTTGGAAGCCATCGTTTTCCCTCCGTTCAGTTGCGGATCACAGTCAGCAGCAGCGTTGCCGCACCGACGACCCAGCAGTAGTATGCAAAGGCGCCGAAACGCCCTTTATCGGCGATCATTTTCAGCAAGCGGATGCAGGCATAGCCCACGACGGCGGAGACCGCCACGCCTGCCAGATACACAGGCACTTCACTCCAAACCACGGTGCCGACGGCGTCTTTCAGGCTCAAAATGTTGGCACCCAGAATGGCGGGGATGGACATCAGGAAGGAATAGCGCACGGCGAACTTCCGCTCAAAGCCCACGAAGCAGCCGGCGGTGATGGTGGTGCCGGAGCGGGAGATGCCGGGGCAGGTGGCAACGGCCTGTGCCACGCCCACCAGAAATGCGTCCAGCAGCCTGGCGTTCCGCGCGGTCTTGTTCCCCTTCTTCACCCGGTCGCTGGCAAACAGCAGGAAACCGGTGCCGATCAGAGCGCCGCCCACAAAGTACATATTGTTGGCAAGACCCTCCACCAGATCCTTGATGGGCAGCACAAGCGCCAGAGGCAGCGTGCCCACGATGATGAGCAGGATCAGCCGCCGTGCCGGAGGCACAGGGGTCGGCGTGGTATGCCGGGCGAGATCGCGGACGCCGCCGAAAAATTCCGTGATCATATCCCGGATGTCGCCCCAGTAGGCCGCAAACACTGCGATCAGCGTGCCCAGATGGAGCAGCACATCGAAAAATTCCGGAATCTGGGAAACACCGGACACATTCAGTAAATTCTCTGCAATGGCCAGATGGCCGGAACTGGAAACGGGCAGAAACTCCGCCACGCCCTGAATCAAGCCAAGCAAAACTGCTGCCAGAAACGACAACGCATTCACACCCCTTATCGCACAGATTTTCATACAGTAATAGTATAGCACGCCCGGGCAGTAAATTCCAGTCTATATTTCCAGCCGCTGCCCGATAAAAAAGCAGGCAGAGGGCGCCCCTCTGCCTGTTTCTCCTTTGCGTATCATTGGCCGTCCAGCAGTTCCAGCGCCGCCTTGGCCGCTGCCTGCTCGGCACCCTTTTTGCTGCGCCCCTCGCCGCGGCCGACGACCTTTTCATCCACGCTGACCTCCACCACAAACACGCGGCAGTGGTCGGGGCCGCTCTCCTCCACCAGCTGATAGGTGATGGTGTGGTTGGGCGTCCGCTGGATCAGCTCCTGCAGTGCCGTTTTGTAGTCGCGCCGGCGAACCTCCACGGCCTCCTCCCGCTCCGCGTCCAGCAGTACACGGTGGATCAGCGCGGAGGCGGCGGCGATGCCGCCGTCCAGATACACGGCGGCAAAGACGGCCTCGGTGGCATCCGCCAGAATGGAAATACGCTCCCGTCCGCCTCCGGCCTCTTCACCCCGACCCAGCTTCAGGTACTGTCCCAGCTCCAGTTTGCGCGCCACCTCATACAGGCTCTGCTCGCACACCAGCGCAGCACGGGTACGGGTCAGATCCCCTTCCGGTGCGTCGGGGTGGTTGGCAAAGAGGAACTCCGCCGTCACAAAGCCCAGCACGGAGTCGCCCAGAAACTCCAGACGCTCGTTGCTGTTGAGGTGGTCGCCGCGGTGCTCGTTGGCATAGGAGCTGTGGGTCAGTGCCTCTGCCAGCAGGGTGGGATCACGGAAGGCATAATTCAGTTTTTTCTCCAACTTCTGCATAACTGCCCTCTCCAAAAGGAAACCCCGCGGATGTTCGCGGGGATTGTTCATCCTTTATTTCAGCTTTCCTGCGATATAGTTCACAGCGTCGCCCACAGTCTTGAGAGAACCAAGATCTTCCTCCTGGATCTCGCCGACCTCAAATTCTTCTTCCATGGCCATGACCAGTTCCACCAGATCCACGGAATCGGCGCCCAGATCCTCTTCAAAAGAGGACTCCATGGTCACTTCAGCGGGTTCCATGGCAAACTGCTCTGCCACCAGTTCACGCATCGTCTGAAAAATTTCTTCAAAAGACATACAGATCCACTCCTCACAAGGATTTTATGAATTGCTTGAGGCAATCATACGGCAACAGCCATCCTCTGTCAAGAGGGTGCCTGTACTTTTTCTGCGCCGCGATCCACTTTCATCGCATCGACATTTTCTTCAATGTCGGCAATGAAGCCGCTCTCCGCATACTCTTTGGCGCGCAGCACAGCGTTGCAGATGGCGCGGGCGTCCGAGGAACCGTGGGCCTTCAGCACCGGCTTGGAAATGCCCAGGAAGGGCGTGCCGCCGACCTCGGAGGGATCCAGCAGCTTCTTCATTTCAGCCATTTCCTTCTTTACCAGCAGGGCGCCCAGCTTGGTCTTGGCGCTGGAATAGAACACGCCCTTGAGTTCCTTCATCAGGAACTTGGCCGTGCCCTCCACGCTCTTGAGCATCACGTTGCCGGCAAAGCCGTCTGCCACGATGACATCCGCGCCGCCCAGCATGGCATCGCCAGCCTCGATGTTGCCGACAAAGTGGATGCGGCCGGCCTCGCCCGCTTCTTTCAGCAGAGCATGTGCCTCATGGCGCAGGGCATCGCCCTTCTCCGCTTCGGCGCCGATGTTCAGCAGCGCCACACGGGGCTTTTCCACACCCAGCACCCGTTTGGCATAGTAACTGCCCAGATAGGCAAATTGGAGTAAGTACTCGGCGGTGCAGTCGGCGTTGGCGCCGCAGTCGCACAGCACAGCCTTTCCGCCAAAGGTGGGGATCACAGGTCCCATAGCGGCGCGGCGGATGCCGCGGATGCGCTTGACCAGCAGCGTTGCGCCCGCCAGCAGCGCACCGGTGGAACCGGCGGAAACAAAGGCATCGCCCTCACCGGCTTTGAGCATATTCATGCCCACGGTCAGGGAGGAGTCCTTTTTCATCTTGAAGGCGATGGCGGGATCGTCGGAGATCTCCACCACCTCGGTGGCGTTTCGGATCTCCACACCGGCGGGCAGCGCAGTCTCACCGCAGGCTTCCACGGCCCGCAGCACCTCTGCCGCGCGTCCCACCAGAACGATGTCGATACCATGGAGCCGGTGGGCATCCAGCACACCCTGCACGATGGCCTGCGGAGCGTTGTCGCCGCCCATGGCGTCTACGATGATCTTCATTTCAGCACGTCCTCCTTTATTTTCTCGATCACAGCCAGAGACCGCTGGGACAGTTCCGCATTTTTCGCCCGCTTCCCTTTCACCCGATGGTCAAGAGGCGGGATGATGCCAAAATTGATGTTCATGGGCTGGAACTGGGTGATGGACTGATTGGAAATATACAGTCCCAGTGCGCCGATGGCGGTCTCCCGGGGGAAATCCACCGGTGCCATGCCGCGCAGGCGGCGTGCCGTTTCCACACCCACCAGAAAACCGCTGGCAGCAGACTCCACATAGCCCTCCACGCCGGTCATCTGTCCGGCAAAGGAGATGCGGGGTTGCGCCTTCAGGCGGTAATAGCGATCCAGCAGGTTGGGGGAGTTCAGGAAGGTGTTGCGGTGCATCACGCCGTAGCGCAAAAACTCCGCGTCGTGCAGCGCGGGGATCATGGAGAACACCCGCTTCTGCTCGGGGAAACGCAGATGGGTCTGGAAGCCCACCAGATTGTACACCGTGCCGTCGGCGTTGTCCCGCCGCAGCTGCACCACGGCATAGGGCCAGCGGCCGGTGCGGGGGTCGTCCAGCCCGCGGGATTTCAGCGGGCCGTAGAGCAGGGTGTCGTGTCCCCGGCGTGCCATGACCTCCACGGGCATACAGCCTTCGAATACCTGCGAATCTTCAAAGCCGTGGACTTCCGCTTCCTGGGCGGTGGTCAACGCTTCCCAGAAGGCATCGTACTCCTCTTTGTTCATGGGGCAGTTTACATAATCTGCTGTCCCCTTGTCATAACGGGAGCCGAACCATGCCTTTTCCATATCCACGCTCTCGGCGGACACCAACGGCGCCGCCGCGTCGTAGAAATGGAGATCGCTGTCCTCGCCCAGCAGCGTTTGCAGCTGTTCTGCCAGCGCGTCGGAGGTCAGGGGACCGGAGGCGATGACCACCTCCCCTTCGGGGATCTCCGTCACTTCGCCGGGAACCACCGTGATGCGGGGGTGGTTTCGGATCTTCTCCGTCACCATGGCGGCAAAGCCGTGGCGATCCACTGCCAGTGCACCGCCGGCCTCCACCCGGGTGGCGTCGGCGCATTCCAGGATCAGAGAACCCAGCCGCCGCAGTTCTTCTTTCAGCAGGCCCACTGCGTTTTCCAGCTGGTCGGAGCGCAGGGAGTTGGAGCAGCACAGCTCCGCAAAATTATCCGTTTCGTGGGCGGGTGTCTTTTTCTCCGGCTTCATCTCACATAGTGTCACGTCGATGCCCCGCTGGGCAAGCTGCCACGCACACTCGCTGCCGGCCAGTCCCGCGCCGATCACAGTTACATTCATAGGTTCTTCCTTTTCTTACGGCTCCGTCCGCCGCAGCGGAGGATCATTCACCCGCTTTGGCGGTCTTTTTCGTCGTCTTCTTTGCGGCAGGCTTCTTGGCCGCAGTCTTTTTGGCGGCAGTCTTTTTGGCGGCAGGCTTTTTGGCGGCAGGCTTCTTGGCAGCAGTCTTTTTCGTGGCCGTCTTTTTGGTACCGGCCTTTCCGGCTTTCTCCGCAGTCTTATTCTCTGCGGCAGCTTCGGTCTCTGCACCGTTTTCCGCTTTTTTCGGATAGCCGCGCTTTTCCTCCGGCAGGAAGTTGGAACAGGCCTCGTTGATGCAGAAGGGACGCTTAAAGCCCTTGCCCGCCTTCTTGAACATCGTATGGCCACAGGCCGGGCAATCGTCCTTTACCGGTACGTCCCAGGTCATAAAATCGCACTTTTCCGTCTCGCTCTTGCTGCCGACACGCTCGCAGCAATAGTAGGTGTACTGCTTGCTGGTCTTTTTGCTGGTGCCGGTGCGCTTCATCAGCCGTCCGCCGCACTTGGGGCAGCGGCCGGGCATCTCGATGACCAGGGGCATGGTGAAGGTGCAGTCGGGATAGCCGGGGCAGGCCAGGAAGCGGCCGAAGCGGCCGGACTTGACCACCAGATTCTTTCCGCACTCGGGGCAGAGCTCCTCGCTGACCTCGTCGGGCACCTTGATGCGGGTGCCCTCCAGATCCTTCTCCGCCTGTTTCAGGCTGCCGGCAAAATCACCGTAGAAATCCCGAAGGATGGTCTTCCATTCCGTTGTTCCCTCCTCCACGGAGTCAAGGCGCTGCTCCATATTAGCGGTAAACTTCAAATCGGCAATGTCGGTGAACTTCTCTTTCATCAGTTCCGTGACCACGCGGCCCAGATTGGTGATGCGCAGATACTTGCCCTCTTTGATCACGTATTCCCGATCCAGAATGGTGGAAACTGTGGGGGCATAGGTGGAGGGACGTCCGATGCCCTGCTCCTCCATGGCGCGGATGAGGGTGGCGTCGGTGTAATGAGCGGGGGGCTGGGTGAAGTGCTGCTCCCGGCCGAAGTCCTTCAGCGTCAGTACTTCTCCTTCCTGCAGTGCAGGCAGCGGAGAGTCTTTCTCCTCCTTCTCCTCGTCTCTGCCTTCCTCGTACACGGCGGTGTAGCCGGAGAATTTCAGGCTGGAGGAGCTGGCACGGAAGGCGTGGCCGCCGGCCTCGATCTCCACGGCCACGCTGTCGTACACGGCGTTGGCCATCTGGCAGGCCACATAGCGGCTCCAGATCAGACGGTACAGCCGATACTGCTCGCCGGTCAGATCCTTGCGGACGTCCTCCGGGGTCAGGAACACATTGCTGGGGCGGATCGCCTCGTGGGCGTCCTGGGAGTTGGCCTTGGTCTTATAGCGATTGACCCGGGCAGGATAATAGTTCTTGCCGTAGCGGCCCAGGATAAACTCCTTCGTGGCGGCGATGGCCTCCTCGGAAATGCGCAGCGAGTCGGTACGCATATAGGTGATCAGACCGATGCTGCCCTCTCCTTCGATCTCCACGCCTTCGTAGAGCTGCTGGGCGATGGCCATGGTGCGGCGAGGGGTCATGTTCAGCTTGCGGGAAGCCTCCTGCTGCAGCGTGGAGGTGGTAAAGGGAGGCGAGGGGCTGCGCTGCTTGTCGCTGCGCTTCACGCTCTTGACGGAAAACACCTCATTTTCCGTTTCGCACACCACGGCATCCACATCCGCCGCCGTTTTCAGCTCGGTCTTTTTGCCGTTCTTGCCGTGGTAGTGGGCGGAAAAGGCACTCTTTTTCCCGTCGTTGCCCAGAAGGTTGGCATCCAGCGTCCAGTATTCCTCCGGGCGGAATGCCTCGATCTCCCGCTCCCGGTCATCCACCATGCGGGTGGCGACGGACTGGACACGGCCCGCGGACAGACCGCGCCGCACCTTCTTCCACAGCAGCGGAGAAAGCTCATAGCCCACCAGACGGTCCAGAATGCGGCGCGCCTGCTGGGCGTCCACCAGATTCTGGTCGATTTCCCGGGGCGCTTCGATGCTCTCCTGCACCACTTTGCGGGTGATCTCATTGAACGTAACACGCTTCGCCTTGCTGTCCGGCAGCTCCAGCAGATGCTTCAGATGCCAGGAGATCGCCTCGCCCTCACGGTCAGGGTCGGTTGCGAGATAGACGGTCTTTGCCGCTTTGGCGGATTTCTTCAAGTCATTGATGATCTCTTCCTTGCCCTTGATGGGCTGATAGACCGGTTCGAAGTCATTTTCGATATCCACACCGATCACGCTCTTGGGCAGATCCCGCAGGTGACCCATACAGGCCTTTACCTCAAATTCTTTACCCAGATATTTTCCAATGGTCTTTGCCTTCGCAGGAGATTCCACGATGACCAGGCTTTTCTTTGCCATAGTTACCTCCAACCGCCAAAAGGGCGTTTTTGCATCCATTTATTCTGTCAGCGTTACCGAACGGGTATATCGCTTTCCGGTGTGCTGTTCCACGTAGTTTTCAAGTTCCAGCAGGGTCAGCGCCGACAGCACCCGCCGGGTGGGGATCCCGGTCTGTTCGATCAGATCGTCCACCTGCATGGGCTCCCCGGCATCCAGCGCGCGCAGCAGCGTGATCTGGTCATCCGTCAATCCGGTGCCTTCTTTGGAAAGGCTCAAGGACGGCGGCACGGCTTTCGCCTCCTGCTTCTCAACCGTTTGATAGCCCACCACTTCCGGCCGGCTGCCGGATTCGCTCCGGCACAGCTTTTCCGGGAAGCGGGCCTCGTATTCCCGCAGGATATCCCACGGCTCCGACACCAGACCCGCGCCGTCGCGGATCAACCGGTTGCAGCCCACGCTGTCCGGTGCATCGATGGGGCCGGGCACGGCAAACACGTCCCTTCCCTGCTCCAGCGCCGCTTCGGCGGTGATCAGCGCGCCGCTCTGTTCCGGCGCTTCCACCACCAGCGTGGCAAGGCTCAACCCGGACAGGATCCGGTTTCGGACAGGGAAATGGCGACCCATGGCCTCCGTTCCCGGGGGATACTCGCTGATGAGCACGCCTGCAGCGGCCACATCTTCATACAAATAACGGCTTTCGTAGGGGTAATGCACATCCAGTCCGTTGCCAACCACCGCCACGGTCACGCCGCCGGCACGAAGGGCACCGCGGGTGGCTGCGGCATCGATGCCCTTGGCAAGACCCGTGACCACCACGGCGCCGCCGCGGGTCAGGCCGTAGCCCAGCTTCTCCGCGCAGGCAATGCCGTAGGGCGTGCAGTTTCGCGTGCCTACCACGGCTACCGCCGCCTCCTCATCGAATGCAGGTAGCCGCCCTTTCCAGTACAGCAGGCAGGGTGGATCGTAGATGTTCTTCAGCCGGCCGGGATAGGCGGCATCCTGAATGGTCAGGATCTGCTGACCCAGCCGCGTGCAGTCCGCCAGGATCCGCTCCGCGGCATCCAGCCGGTGGTCCTGCAGCCGCTCCGCCTGCTCCCGGATGATGCCCTCGGTCAGCAGGATCTCTCCCGGTTCGGCGTAGAAAATATCTTCAGGGGAGCCGAAATGGCGCAGCAATGCCAGCCGGGTCTGATTGGTCAGTCCCGGCAAGGTCGTCAGCCACAGCCAGAATTTCAGCATACCTGCCTCCTCAATCGTTTCGTGCCGCCTCCCACAGCAGCACCGCCGCCGCAATGGCCGCATTCAGGGATTCACAATGTGCGTGCATAGGGATCAGAACCGTCCGGTCGCAAAGCGCCAACATTTCGGCGGAGAGCCCCCGTCCCTCACTGCCGATGGCAATGGCGCAGCGGCTGTAATCCACGCTCCGTGCATCCACCGTATCCTGACGCAGCGCCGCACCGTACAGGGGCAGGCCGCTTTTTTTCAGCAGCGCCGAGACCTCCGCCGCCTCGCAGCACCACACCGGGCAGCGGAATACCGCACCCATGGTGGCACGAACGGTTTTGGGATTATACAGATCGGCGCAGGCGTTGACCAGAAACACGCCGTCTGCCCGGAAAGCATCCGCCGTGCGCAGGATCGTTCCCACATTTCCGGGATCCTGCACGCCGTCCAGCACCACATAGCGCCGTCCGTCCAGTGTTTCGGGCAGGCTCTGCTCCGGCAGGGCGCAGACCGCCAGCACGCCTTGCGGGGTCTCCATGGGGGAAATGGAGCGCATCAGATCGGCGGGCACTTCCACCTGCCGAACCCCTGCGGGCAGTTCCGGCAGCGGCGTCTGCTCCGTGCAGACCACGGTGCGCAGCAGCGCGCCACGCAGCAGCGCCTCTTCCAGGAGCTTGGGGCTGTCGCAGAGAAACTCTCCGCTGCGGCGGCGATAGGAGGCCGAGGAGGCCAGTTTTCGGATATGGGTGCACAGGGCATTGGTGCGGCTGGTAATCCGTTCCATGACGATCCTCCCCTTCTTTCGCGCACTTGCGGCATTTCTTTTTTATAATGTATAACCCCCCAGATTATACTCGCCTATATAATAAAGGTATGTTCCCCTTGTTGTCAAGGTATGGTTCACAGGAATTTCCTCCACAGACGGCACCTAAACAAAACTGCCCCGCAGAGTTTTCTTCCTCTGCGGGGTGCTTTTTTTCTGATGCCAGTATTAATGATGGTGGTGATGATGGTGTCCGGAGAGTGCGTCAAATTCCACATGGCAGTGTTCTTCATGGCAATGCTCGTCCCCGGCTTCCAGTTCCAGCGTCACATGACCGATGCCGTGTTCGCGCAATTCTTCGCGAACCATTTCCTTGATCCGGTGGTGGTCGGCATCTGTCACAATGTGCATGGTGGCATAGTTATTCTGCCCGTCCATGCTCCAAATGTGAACATGATGCACCCCAAGCACACCGTCGATCGCCACAATATGTTCTTTCAGTTCGTTGACCGTCATACCGTGTGGCGTTTTTTCAAGAAACAATCCCAGCGCTTCTTTCAGGTTTCTGATGGCGTTGACAACGATGAACCCCGCTACACCGATAGACATAAGTGGATCAATGAGGGCAATGTCGGTAAAGCGCATCACAACGGCGCCAAGGAGCACCACCGCCCAGCCCAGCACATCCTCCAGCATATGGAGATTCACTGCCTTCTGATTCAGGGACTCACCCTCCCGGGTGAAAAACGCGGCGCAGAAATTCACACAGACGCCCACCACCGCAAACAGGATCATTCCGTTATAGTTGATCTCCGTGGGCGCAAGAATTCTGCCCACGGCGTTGTATATGACCACACAGGAACCGCACAACAGGATCGTTGTGGTGATTACGCTGCCGAACACGGAGTACCGCGCGTATCCGTAAGTATAGATGTCGTCAGGCTGCCGCTTGCTTTTCTTTTCCAAAAAATATGATATCCCAATGCTCGCGGCGTCACCCATATCATGGATGGCATCCGAAACGATGGCGATGCTGCCGGTAAACACGCCGCCAACAAATTCAAACACAGAAAACAGCAAATTCAAAAGAAACGCAATCAAAATGCTTTTTTCAGTTTTCATAGCGTCTTCCTTTCAAAGGAGTTTCTTTGGGTCAACCGTATAAAATAACCCAAGATGCCCATGGGCATCTTGGGTTATCGAACCTTATCAGTCCATGGGCTTCATGGTGGGGAACAGGATGACCTCGCGGATGGTGTCGTTGTTGGTCAGCAGCATGACGCAGCGGTCGATGCCGATGCCCATGCCGCCGGTGGGGGGCATGCCGTATTCCAGCGCGGTGAGGAAATCCTCATCCAGCATTTCGGCTTCGTCGTCGCCGCGCTCACGCTGCTCCACCTGCTTCTGGAAGCGCTCGCGCTGATCCAGAGGATCGTTCAGCTCGGAGTAGGCGTTGGCCAGCTCGCTGTGGCAGATGAACAGCTCAAAGCGCTCGGTCAGGCGAGGATCGGCGGGGCTGCGCTTGGTCAGGGGGCTGACCTCCACGGGATACATGGTGATGAAAGTGGGCTGGATCAGCTTCTCCTCTACGCGCTGGTCGAAGCAGGCGTACAGGGCGTTGCCCCAGGTCTTTTCCGCAGCGTCGGCCAGTTCCACGCCGATGGCCTTTGCGGCAGCTACGGCCTCGGCATCGTCGGTAATGGCACCGAAGTCGATGCCGACGTACTCCTTGACGGCATCCACCATGGTCAGGCGGCGCCACCCGGGAGTCAGGTCGATCTTCTCGCCCATCCACTCCACCTCATAGGTGCCGTGGATCTCCTTGGCAGCGCCGGAGATGATGCCCTCGGCGATGTCCATCATATCGTGGAAGTCGGCGTAGGCCTGATACAGTTCCACGGAGGTGAACTCGGGGTTGTGCTTGGGATCCATGCCCTCGTTGCGGAAGATGCGGCCGATCTCGTAAACGCGATCCATGCCGCCCACGATGAGCCGCTTCAGGGGCAGCTCGGTGGCGATGCGCATGTACATATCGATGTCCAGCGTGTTGTGGTGGGTCACAAAGGGGCGGGCGGAGGCGCCGCCGGCAATGGTATTGAGAACGGGGGTCTCCACCTCGATATAGTTCATGTCATCCAGATACTTGCGCATGAACTTGATGAACTTGGAGCGCACCACAAAGTTGCGGCGCACGTCGGGATTCATAATGAGGTCAACATAGCGCTGGCGATAGCGCAGCTCCTTGTCCTGCAGGCCGTGGAACTTTTCGGGCAGGGGCAGCAGGCTCTTGGACAGCAACTTCAGCTCGCTGACGCGGACGGACAGCTCGCCCATCTTGGTGCGGAACACCTCGCCCTTGACGCCGATGATGTCACCGATGTCCAGCTTCTTATAGGCGGCATAGGCCTCGTCGCCCAGAATGTCCCGCTTCAGAAAGATCTGGATGTCGCCGCGGTCGTCCCGCAGGTGGGAGAAGCTGGCCTTGCCCATGATGCGCTTGCTCATCATGCGGCCGGCCAGAGCGACGATCTTGCCGGTCTCGGCCTCGGCAGGCAGGTCAGCAAACTCCGCCTTCAGATCGGCGGAAAAGGCATCCTGATGGAACTTGGTAATGACAAAGGGATCGTTGCCGGCGGCCTTCATCTCTGCCAGCTTCTGGCGGCGGACGGCCGCCTGCTGGCTGAGATCCTGCTCAGGCTGCACCTGAGGATTCTTCTGTTCAGACATATTGTTCTCCTTGTCCCGGTTTATCGCTCGATCTTCTTCACGGTGTAGGTCATGGCTCCGCGGGGAGCATCCACCGTGACGGTGTCGCCTTCCTTGGCACCGATGAGCGCCTTGCCGAAAGGGGATTCCTCGGAGATGATGCCGTGCATGGGATCGGACTCCTGGGAGCCGACAATTTTATAGGCGGGCAGTTCGCGGCCGTCGGCACCGCAGACGGTAACCTTGCAGCCGATGGTGACCACGTTGGTGGGGGCGCTGCTCTCGTCCACGATGACCACATGCTGCAGGATCTCCTCCAGCTCGGCGATGCGGGAATACAGCTTGCCCTGCTCGTTCTTGGCTTCATCGTACTCGCTGTTCTCGGACAGGTCACCGAAGCCGCGGGCAATTTTGATCTGTTCAGCCACCTCATCGGAGCGGGTAGTCTTCAGATAATTCAGTTCCTCCTGCAGCTCCTGGGCGCGGGCTGCACTCATTTTATATTCTTTTTCCATATCGACAATCCTTTCCTGCCTTTTAACGGGAACGACGGGCGTTTCCCGCGCATAGTGATTCTATTATATTACGACAGCATAGTATTATAGGATCTCCGGCCAAAAATGTCAAGCATTGGCCGTGAAATCCTGCCCTTTCGCCCCTTATTTGTTTGCAAAAGTAATCTGTCCCGCCCGCAGCGCTCCGGCCTCCCGCAGAGCCGCCACCAGCAGCACCCGATCGGTACCGGCAGGGAGTTCCTCTTCGATGGCAGGCGACAAACCGATGGGGGGAAGCGGAACGCTCTCGTCGTAGAGGGGCAGCACGATCCCATTCCGCCACTTCAGACCCTCCCGCTTGTCAAACAAAAGCAGCGCGTCCGCCTCCTCCAGCTGTTCCCGTTCCGGGTTCAGCAGCAGCGATACGCCGTATTCCCGCCGCAGATGGTGGCAGAGTTCCTCCCCGCCGTTGGGCAGATCCAGCAGAACGTAGCGGTGGCGCAGCGCCACTTCCGTTACCGTGCGGACCAGTTCGCCGGTCAGCTGCTCTGCCGAAAGGGCGATCCGTCCGGCCGCCGGAGCCCGACCCCGCCGTTCCAGTTCCCACCGCAGCCAGTCCGCAGCCAGAGCGCGCCGAAGCGCCAGTGTGGACACCGGCCGGATCCCGCAGCCGTCCAACACTTCTCCGTAGGGGAAGGCCTCCGGCAGCACAGCCCGAGTGATCCCAAGCCGATACAGCCGCTTTCCCGCAGAAAGAACGCGGCGGCGCAGCACGGACTCCGGCGTTTTTGTCCCCCTCAGGATCTCCGCTTTCAGAAACCGCATATGTAAAACGCTGTCTTCCCGCAGCGTGACTGCCCGACGGCGTTTTTCCGCTGCAGCCTCCTGCCATACGATGAAACCGATCATAAAAATCATCCTCCCGCTCCATGGTATGGAGCGGGAGGCGTGTTTATGTTGTTTGCACAGTTATTTGCCGACGGCGGTGCCTGACATGGTATACCCTGTCAGGTAGCCCATGCAAGGCTGTTTTCCATGCAGCAGCGGGTTCACGCGAACGCCGTTTTCGATGATCTCGAAATGCAGGTGCGGTCCGGTGGAGTTGCCGGTAGAACCGGTAATGCCCAGGACATCGCCCTGCTTCACCACATCTCCCACCTTGACCTTCCGCTGGCTCATGTGGGCGTACAGAGTGGTATTGCCGCTGCCGTGGGACACCACAACGTAGTTGCCGTAAGAGCCGGAGTATTCAGAAACGATCACCGTTCCCGCCTTGGCGGCATAGATCTTGGAATTGTATCCCACCTTACCGATATCCGTGCCCTTATGGTTGGTGGAGCCAACGCCGCCAGGAGAGGCTCGGCCGCCCACGGTGGAGGTAATGTGACGGCTGTCCACCGGCCAGATATAGCCGCCGGGATTGCTCTGGGTCGACTGACCCTGCGCCGCCTGCTGTGCCGCCAGTTCCTTGGACAGCCGCAGCGCCTCGGCCAGGATCTTCTCCTCCTCTTCCTCCAGCTGATCGATGGTGGCCTTGTACTTGTTCTCGTTGTTTTTGATCTCGTTGACCAGCGCGATGGCCTCCTGCCGCTGGCTGTCCAGATCGGACTTCATGCCCAGCAGCTCGGCTCTGGCGGCCTCGGAGGCTGCTTTGTTCTGCTCCAAAGAGGTCTTTTTGGCGGAGATCTCCTGCTGCAGCGCTTTCAGGTCATCGATCACACGCTGGTCGGCATCCATGATCTCGTTGACGTCATGGAGACGGGAGAGCATATCCGAAAAGTTGCTGGCGCCGAACAAAACCGCCCAATAGCTGATCTCGCCCCGTTCTTCCATGGCGCGGATCCGGTCGCAGAACAGGTCGTACTGCGCCGCCTCCCGGCTCTCGGCATCTGCAAGCTCCGCTTCCTTCTGGGCGATCAGCGCGGCATACTGGTCGATCTGCTCCTCTATGTTCAGGATCTGTTCAGAGGTGTTCTCGATCCGCTGATCCAGCAGCTTCCGCCGCTCCAGAACCTGTGCCTTGTCGTCAGCCAGCGCATCCAGCTGGGCTTCCAGTTCCTTCCGCCGGTCTGCAAGGGTGCCGGCGTCCTTTTTCAATGCGTCGATATCCGCCTGGGTGACTTGCTTTGCCAGCACCGGCGCCGCATCGGCGCCCAGCAGGCACAGCGTCAGCATCAGCAGCAGGCACGTTCTGCCGAATCGGGCAAATGCGTTCTTTCTTCTCATGGCACCGCTCCTTTCAGACCTGCAGGAACTTCCGGATGGCAGAAAGGCTTCCGCCCACGCCGATCAGCAAGCCTGCTGCGCCGAAGGTGATGGCCACCGGCTGCCAGATCTCACCGAAGGCGACGACCTTAATCAACTGAAGGGTATCGTTGCTGCTGACGCCTTCCGCCACCGCAGCGTACAGACCCCACTGCATAAAGAATGCGATCACGGCGGACAGCAGACCCATCAAAAAGCCCTCGTACACAAAGGGCCAGCGGATGAAACTGTTGGTGGCACCCACCATGCGCATGATGGCGATCTCCACACGGCGGTCAAAGGAAGTGACCTTGATGGTATTGGACACGATGAACACCGACACCACAAACAAAATGGCGATCAACGCCACGCAGATCACCGTAGCCACGTTCCGAACGGTGATGAAGCCGCCTGCGATCTCCTCATAAGCGCTGATTTCCGCAACGCCCGTCACTTCCTTCACCTGTCTGACGGTCTGGCTCTGCTGCTCCAGATCCCGCACCTTGATCACATAGCGATCCCGCAGGATCTGCGGATCCAGCGTCTGGAACAGGGCGTCATCCGGATACTGGGCCTTGAAGGCCTCCATGGCTTCGTTCCGGCTGATATAGGCGGCAGACGCCACATTGGGCACCGCCTTCAGCTGTGCTTCCAGCGCCCGCGCCTCGGATTCTGTGTAGTTCTCATCCACATAGGCCACGATTTCGTTTTCCTGCTCCAGTTCGCGGAGCAGTTCGTTGGCGTTGACCGCCACCAGCGTGAAGGTGCCCATGATGATCAGGCAGGCCACCGTAATGCTCACGGCCGCAAAGGACATGAAGCCGTGGCTGAACATATTCGAAATGCCCTCATGGAAAAAGTAGCGAAAATCATGCTTCATGAATATGTCCTCCCACATAGCCGCCAACGCTGTCGTTGATGATCCGGCCGGCCTCCAGCGTGATCACGCGCTTTTCGAAGTGGTTCACCAGTTCCTTTTCGTGAGTGACCACCACCACGGTGGTGCCCAGATGGTTGATCTTCACCAGCAGATCCATCAGTTCGGTAGAGCGCTCCGGGTCCAGATTGCCGGTAGGCTCGTCCGCAATGATGGTATTGGGGTCATTCACCAACGCCCGGGCAATGGCAACACGCTGCTGCTCACCACCGGAAAGTTCGGTGGGATAGCAGTCGGCCTTCTTTTCCAGACCGACCAGCTCCAGCACATAGGGGATACGCTCGCGGATCTCCTTGACGGGCGTGCCCACGGCGCGCATGGCAAAGGCCAGATTGTCATAAACCGTTTTCTTCTCGATGAGCCGGAAGTCCTGGAAAATAACGCCCAGCGTGCGGCGCATCAGGGGGATCTGCCGGTCTGCAATGTTGTTGGCAGAGAAGCCGTTGATCATGATCCGGCCGGCTGTGGGGATCTCCTCGCCGGTCAGCAGCTTGATAATGGTGGACTTTCCGGACCCGGACGGACCCACCAGAAACACAAACTCGCCGTCCTGGATCGTCAGACTGATGCCTTTGATGGCCTTTGTGCCATTCTCGTATTCCATTTCCACATCTTTTAAGCGTATCATGTCGTCACCTCACGCGTTTCTACATCAAAAAGACGTCCATCTTTGCCAAAATGTTCCGTATCTTGTGGCAAAGTCGACATAATTCTACATTTAATCACATTATATACGATTTTGGGATTCAATGCAACTGTTGATTCCCCAAATTCCTTTTAACTCAAGGTGTTGGCAATGCTCATTTTGGAAATTCTTCGTTGAAATGACGAAAAAAGGCTTCGCTCATTCATAGCGAAGCCTTTCGACAGCCCAGACAAATTGGAATTTATCGTTTTTTATTTTTGCAAACTCTAAAAATTCCAATTCCAATAAAAATAGCACTGATTAACAAGAACGATGTTAAAACGATGATGTGAATATTTCCTTCTAAACACTGATTCCAATCATTAAAGTTCACTTGATAGGAATTTTCTTTCGTTCCAAACAACACATCTACCACCAAATCTGTGAAATAATACATAACCGTGCTGAAGGTCGCACAAATGCCCGCTTTAAGAAAGGAATCAAAACGCAGGGTGCAAATAACAGCACAAAGGATCACAGGTGTAAATGCATAGCAGGTAATCAATATCGCAGGGATGAGACTGAACGGATGCCTAATGTAGACATTCAGCAACAGCAAAATGGTTAAAATACCGCTTGCCGCAAAAGAAATTACAAATTTGCAGCGAGAAAGCTTACTTTTTGATAAAAGGACCGGTACAAACAATAGTACATAACCTATTAAAACACCTATACAAGCAGTTAAGAGCCACGACAGACCATCGGTGTATACGGCGCAGGCAAACAAAAGCAGACAAATGGACAGGTAGGTTGAAACAGAAAAAGACAGTAACTTCTTCGACTCAAAAAAGCAGGTAACTGTGGGCACAAATGTATAAGCGCAAATCAATGCTGTCAATACGATGAAGAACCAGGAAAGCGTGTGGTTTACAGCAAGATTGCAAATAAAGCAGGTTAAAAGTGCAACGGCATAGGATATTGTTGGAACCCAAAACCATGTTCTGCGGATTACTCGGAATTTCCGCGCTTCGTGCTTCATCTTCCTTGCGTCCGTGTCTGTTGATGCGGTAATCAATTCGTGTTCGCTTATATCAAGGACACGACAAAGATCGGAAATCAAAGTGATGTCGGGGTAGGATACTCCCCGCTCCCACTTACTCACAGCCCCTTCGGTAACAAACAACATTTCTGCCAAGTCTTTTTGTGAATAATTTTTTTCGGTTCGTTTGATTTTTATGAACGAACCAAATGTTTTTTTATCAGTCATATCTGTCCACCTCTGCCTAACATTTTACGGCAACCAGGGGTAATCGTCAATGGACGGTCAAGCCACCCACCTTTTGATCTGCTGGCGGAAAATTCAAGTTCGCTTCATTTTCCATATTCCGCTGGTTGCTTCCATGATTGGGGAATCTGCCGATGCATTAGCTGTCCACACTTTAAGTTAATTGGGACTTCCCCGATTCCGCCGCAGATTTTTTAAACAAAAACGACGGCAAACCGTGGTCTGCCGTCGCTTACGGATGTATTCACGAATCGATGCCTCTGGAGGTCAGGTACTTCTTGACCATCAGCGCCACCTTGAAGGTGATGGCGTCGTCAAACTCCCGCAGATCCAGGCCGGTGAGCTTCTTGATCTTCTCCAGACGGTACACCAGCGTGTTGCGGTGGACGAACAGTTTGCGCGCCGTTTCGGAAACGTTCAGGTTGTTTTCAAAGAACTTGTGGATGGTGAACAGGGTCTCCTTGTCCAGGGCATCGATGGGGTTCTTCTTGAACACTTCCAGCAGGAACATCTCGCACAGGGTGGTCGGCAGCTGATAGATCAGGCGGCCGATGCCCAGATTCTCGTAGTTGATGACATACTTCTCAGTGTCAAACACCTTGCCGACCTCGATGGCGATCTGGGCCTCCTTGTAGCTCTTGGCCAGATCCCGCAGATGGGTGGCAACCGTGCCGATGCCCACCACAGCCGTGCTTTCGCTGCCGGCGTGAAGGCTCTCCTCGATGGTGGCGGCAATCTTGTTCAGTTCCTTGATGCCGACGCCCTCGGACATCTGGTGGATCAGAACCACATCACCCTCGCCCACGCTGAGAACGAAGTCATTCTGCCGGTCGGGGAACAGCGCCTGCACCACATCCGTGGGGACGGACTCGCCCTTTTTCAGGGAGCGCATCACAAACACACCGCGGGGCACGTCCGCCGTGACGCGCAGTTCCTTGGCACGCATATAGATGTCGCCCAGCATGATATTGTCGGAAATGATGTCCTTGATGAAGGAGCCGCGATCATGCTTTTCCTCGTAATAGCTCTTGGCAGCGTTCAGCGCCACGGTCGCCATGGAGCAAACGGTCTTGCTGATCTCGTTATCGCCAAAAGAGAACACGGCGTAATCGAATTGGTTGCCCCAGCCGTTCAGCGCCTTGAATGTCTTTCCATCGGACGCGATCATTCCACCGGCGGCACTGTTGACCACCGGAACATACTCCGCCCAGCGCTGGCCGATCATAGACAGTTCGCTGCAAGCAATGACGATGCCCTCGGCGTCAATGACGCCAACCGTACGGTCGGTATTCTCCTTCAGCTGCAATACCACGTTTTGAAAAATTCTTCCAGACATGGTTGCCCTCCTCACCACATATCAAGCAAAAAACTTTGTGCATTTTGTCAATGACAACATTATATCGGCCGTTTTGGCAAAATGCAAGATGTTTCTTCTTTTTTCCACAAAAAAGTACTGCATTTTTTGTGGAGTTTTGTTCTTTTCCTGATATGGCTTACAAATTCCGCAGCTGTGCCAGTTCTTCTTCCGTTAAAAATCGGAACATTCCTCGTGAAAGTGACGAGTCCAGCGTCAAATTGCCCATACGGATCCGCTCCAGATACAGCACCGGTTTTCCCCGCTGGGCCAGCATCCGCTTGACCTGATGGAACTTCCCTTCCCGCAGCGTCACATGGGCTTCGCTCACCTCGCCCACCGTCAAAATGTCCAATCCGGCACTCTGGCAGACCAGCCCGTCATCCAGCGTCATGCCCTCCTGAAACGCCCGGCAGTCCTCCTCCGTCAGCCGCCCGCTCACTCTGGTATAGTACACCTTATCCACATGGTGGCGGGGAGAGAGCAGATCATGGGCCAGACCTCCCTCGTTGGTCAGCAGCAGCAGTCCCTCGGTGTCCTTGTCCAGCCGCCCCACCGGGAACAATCCCTGCTTTCTCAGCTCCGGCGTCAGCAGATCCAGCACCGTGAGGCCGCGGCCGTCCTCCGTGGCGGAGAGATAGCCGGCCGGTTTGTTCAGCATCACCCAGGTGTACTTGCGGTAAGTCAGTTCCTCTCCGTTCACCACGATGGCCGCCTGCTCCGGATCCACCTTGTCCTCGGCGCTGCGGGCCGGGAGCCCGTCCACCAGAACCATTCCCTGCCGGATCATATTTTTCACTTCCTTCCGGGACCACTTGCCCGTGGAAGCAATGATTTTGTCCAGACGCTGCTTGTCCATAAAACGGTCTTCCTTTCCCCAAGGCGGCTCTTTTTGCTATATCTTATCATACTTCTCCCCGAAAATGAATAAGAACAAGCAGGAGGGATGAAATATGTTCATTTGGACCGCGCGGTTTTCCAAAAAAAAGGCCGTGGCAGCCGTCATCGCCATAGGACTCGTCATGGCGATCCTGATTCTTTTGTCCGGCCGTTCCCATACAGAAGATGAGGCTCGGCAGCCCGTTCTGTCCGACAACACCCAGCGCATCGCCTATCTGCAATCTCTGGGCTGGGAGGTGGAGGAAGATCCGCTGGAAACGCTGCAATTCCTGTTCCCGGAGACCCTCAACGCTTCCTACCTTGCCTACAACGAATTGCAGCGCCTGCAGGGGTTTGACCTCACCACCTGCTGCGGAAAGCAGGTCACCCGCTACACCTATACCGTCACCAATTATCCCAATCGTCCGGAGGGTGTGCAGGCCAATCTGTATATCTGCGAGGATATGGCTGTGGCGGGGGACATCTGCTGTCCGGGAGAAAGCGGATTTCAGGAGCGGCTGATCCCCAGCGAGGCAAAAAAAGCGAGCTGACGCCCTCTTGCAGCGCGCAAGACACGCCAAATGCACAAAAAAGGACTGCTGCATACGCAGCAGTCCTTTTTTAAGGTGCAACTTACTCGCAGTCGATAACAGTGCCGCTCGACGGTACGGCCGTTTCCCATCCGGCTGGCCGGATGGGAGCCCTGCGGGCGATTGAATGCACGCGCCTTGCGGCGCGCCCCGCACTGCGGGGCCCCAGGCGGCCGCACCGAAAGAAAAAAGGACTGCTGCATACGCAGCAGTCCTTTTTAAGGTGCAACTTACTCGCAGTCGATAACAGCGCCGCTCGACGGTACGGCCGTTTCCCATCCGGCTGGCCGGATGGGAGCCCTGCGGGCGATTGAATGCACGCGCCTTGCGGCGCGCCCCGCACTGCGGGGCCCCAGGCGGCCGCACCGAAAGAAAAAAGGACTGCTGCATACGCAGCAGTCCTTTTTAAGGTGCAACTTACTCGCAGTCGATAACAGCGCCGGAACCGACGGTACGGCCGCCCTCGCGGATAGCGAAGCGCAGACCCTTCTCGATAGCGATGGGGGTGATCAGCTCAACGTGCATCTCAACGTTATCGCCGGGCATGCACATCTCAACGCCTTCGGGCAGAGTGATGACGCCGGTAACGTCGGTGGTACGGAAGTAGAACTGAGGACGATAGTTGTTGAAGAAGGGAGTGTGACGGCCGCCTTCTTCCTTGGACAGAACGTAGACCTGACCCACGAACTTGGTCAGGGGCTTGATGGTGCCGGGCTTGCACAGAACCTGGCCACGCTCGATGCCGGTACGCTCGATACCACGCAGCAGGGCGCCGATGTTGTCGCCGGCTTCAGCGTAGTCCAGCAGCTTGTGGAACATCTCGATACCGGTGATGGTGGTGTCCTTCTTCTCCTCGGACAGGCCGACGATCTCGACCTTGTCGCCCAGGTTCAGCTGGCCACGCTCAACACGGCCGGTAGCAACGGTACCACGGCCGGAGATGGTGAAGACGTCCTCGACGGGCATCAGGAAGGGCATATCGGCCTTACGGTCGGGAGTGGGGATATAGGAGTCAACAGCGTCCATCAGCTCCTGGATGCAAGCGAACTCGGGAGCAGAGGGGTCGGTGGACTCGGAGATCAGGGCGTTCAGAGCGGAACCCTTGATGACGGGGATGTCATCGCCGGGGAACTCGTAGTTGGACAGAGTCTCGCGGATCTCCATCTCGACCAGCTCCAGCAGCTCTTCGTCGTCAACCAGGTCAGCCTTGTTCATGAACACGACCATGGCGGGCACGCCGACCTGACGGGCCAGCAGGATGTGCTCCTTGGTCTGAGCCATGGGGCCGTCGGTGGAAGCGATAACCAGGATAGCGCCGTCCATCTGGGCAGCACCGGTGATCATGTTCTTGATATAGTCAGCGTGGCCCGGGCAGTCAACGTGAGCATAGTGACGAGCCTCGGTCTCATACTCGACGTGAGCGGTGTTGATGGTAATGCCGCGCTCGCGCTCTTCGGGAGCCTTATCGATGGAAGCGTAGTCCATCATCTCGGCGCCGCCCTTCATAGCGAGGTACTTGGTGATAGCAGCGGTCAGAGTGGTCTTACCATGGTCGACGTGACCGATGGTGCCGATGTTAACATGGGGTTTGGTTCTTTCAAACTTCTGCTTAGCCATTTGAAAATCCTCCTGTCAAATTACATAATCATGTTTGTGCAATGTGAAATCAGTCAACATTGCTATTTTACAATAAATTCCGACGAAAATCAATAACGAAATGTTCGAATCCAGAATTACTGGGGCTTCGCACGGTTTTCGATGATCTTGTCGCGGATGCTCTTGGGCATCTCCACATAGCTGTGGGGCTCCATGCTGTACTGGCCACGGCCCTGGGTGTTGGAACGCAGGTCGGTGGCATAGCCGAACATGTTGGCCAGAGGCACCAGAGCATCGATCTGGGTGGCGCCGGTACGGTTCTCCTGACCCTGGATCTGGCCGCGACGGCTGTTCAGGTCACCGATAACAGTGCCCAGATACTCGTCGGGGACGATGACGGAGACCTTCATGATGGGCTCCTGCAGGGTGGGATCAGCCTTGCGGCAGGCTTCCTTGAACGCCATGGAACCGGCGATCTTGAAGGCCATTTCAGAGGAGTCGACTTCGTGATAGGAGCCATCGTACAGAGTGACCTTGACGTCCACCACGGGGAAGCCGGCCAGGATACCGGAGTTCATGGCGCCCTGGATACCGGCGTCGACAGCGGGGATATACTCCTTGGGGATGGCGCCGCCCACGACGGCGTTGACAAACTCGTAACCCTTGCCGGACTCGTTGGGCTCGACCTTGATCTTAACATGGCCGTACTGACCCTTACCGCCGGACTGACGGGCATACTTGGTGTCCTGCTCGACCAGCTTCTTGATGGTCTCCTTATAGGCGACCTGGGGAGCGCCGACGTTGGCTTCCACCTTGAACTCGCGGAGCAGACGATCCACGATGATCTCCAGGTGCAGCTCGCCCATACCGGCGATGATGGTCTGGCCGGTCTCCTCATCGGTGTAGGTCTTGAAGGTGGGGTCCTCTTCTGCCAGCTTGACCAGACCCAGCGTCATCTTCTCCTGACCAGCCTTGGTCTTGGGCTCGATGGCAACACGGATCACGGGCTCGGGGAACTCCATGGACTCCAGAACGATGGGAGCCTTGTCGTCGCACAGGGTATCGCCGGTGGTGGTATTCTTCAGACCAACAGCGGCAGCGATATCGCCGGCGTAGACTTCTTCGATGTCCTCACGATGGTTTGCGTGCATCTGCAGGATGCGGCCGATGCGCTCACGCTGGTTCTTGGTGGCATTCAGCACGGAAGAACCGGTGGTGAGAGAACCGGAATACACGCGGAAGAAGCTCAGACGGCCCACATAGGGGTCGGTCATGATCTTGAAAGCCAGAGCGGAAAAGGGGGCGCTGTCGTCGGAAGGACGCTCGTCCTCTTCCTCGGTCTTGGGATTGACACCCTTGATGGCAGGGATGTCGATGGGAGAGGGCATATAGTCGACAACGGCATCCAGCATCTTCTGCACGCCCTTGTTCTTGTAAGAGGTGCCGCAGACAACGGGGACGCACTCGTTGGCGATGGTAGCCTTGCGGATGGCGGCACGGATCTTCTCTGCGGGGATCTCCTCCTCCATCAGAGCCATCTCCATGATCTCCTCGTCGAACATGGACACGGCGTCCAGCATCTTTTCACGATACTCGGTTGCCAGATCCATCATGTCGGCGGGGATCTCCTCCACGCGCATATCCTGACCCTTGTCATCATAGTAGACGTCAGCCTTCATTTCCACCAGGTCGACGATACCCTTAAAGGTCTCCTCGGCGCCGATGGGCAGCTGGATGGGCACAGCGTTGCACTTCAGACGCTCGTCGATCATACGCAGAACGTTGTAGAAGTTGGCGCCCATGATGTCCATCTTGTTGACATAGATCATACGGGGAACTTTGTAGTTATCGGCCTGACGCCACACAGTCTCGGACTGGGGCTCCACGCCGCCCTTGGCGCACAGAACGGTCACAGAGCCGTCCAGCACACGCAGGGAGCGCTCCACCTCGACGGTGAAGTCGACGTGACCCGGGGTATCAATGATGTTGATACGGGTCTGGGGGAACTGCTGGTGAGAACCAGACCAGAAACAGGTGGTAGCAGCGGAGGTGATGGTGATACCACGCTCCTGCTCCTGTGCCATCCAGTCCATGGTGGCGGTACCATCATGGGTCTCGCCCAACTTATAGTTCACGCCGGTGTAGAACAGGATACGCTCGGTAGTCGTAGTCTTGCCTGCATCGATGTGAGCCATAATGCCGATATTTCTGGTATTTTCAAGAGATGTTTTTCTCGGCATACTTGTTCTC
>SVLH01000035.1 GCA_015068025.1 Oscillospiraceae bacterium
CGTTCGACTTGCATGTGTTAAGCACGCCGCCAGCGTTCGTCCTGAGCCAGGATCAAACTCTCAATAAAATGGTATCTAAAGAACTTTCGCTCTTCAAATCTTTTATCGAGCTATTTGTCATAGCTTCATGTTTATAGTCTCTTTTTCCGCGTAATTGACTTAACCGCGTACTCAAGCGACTTTTGGTTCAGCTCCAATGAGCTGTCCCGTCTGGTGCTTTCTTTTCGTTACGTTGTTTAATTTACAAGGTACACGCCGCTTTCGGCGGAACATTGCTATTCTATCAGGCTCGCCTTCATTTGTCAACCACTTTTTTATCTTTTTTCAAGACTTTTTCGTGGCGCATCCGGCGGCCCGCCAGACAGCTTTGTTAGAATACCACCCACCTCCACGATTGTCAACACCTTTTTTCAAGTTTTTTCTGATTTTTTAAGGCCATGCTTTCGCTTCGTCATCCCAGTAAAAACCGGCCTTTTGCAGTTCAAAACAGGAAAAGATTCTGTGCAAATCGGAAAGATAGTGATATAATGTGCTGTAATATATAATTGTATGCAAAGAGGAGTGATTTTTTGCTGATCCGCCGCATGAATGCCTCTTTCGGCAAGCTGCAGAACCAGACGCTGGAGCTGCATGACGGTTTGAATATCATTCAGGCTCCCAACGAAACAGGAAAATCCACCTGGTGTGCCTTCCTGCTGTCCATGCTTTATGGCATCAACAGCCGCGAGCGGGACAAGGGCAGTTTTATTGCCGACAAAAACCGCTACGCCGCGTGGAGTGGCCGCCCCATGGCGGGGCAATTGGATTGTCTCGTGCAGGAATCCGAACTGACGCTGACCCGCTCCACCCGCCGCCAGACCGCGCCCATGGGCGAATTCCAGGCGGTTTATACAGGAACTGCCAACGCCGTCCCTGACCTGACCGGACAGAACTGCGGCGAGGCACTGCTGGGCGTCAGCCGCGAGGTCTTTGAGCGCAGCGCCTTTATCCGCCAGAACGGTCTTGCCATCACCCAGGACGCCGGGCTGGAGCGGCGCATCGCCTCCCTCATCACTTCCGGAGAGGAGAACACCTCCCATTCGGAGGCTGCCGCCGCCCTGAAAAAACAACTGACCCGCCGCCGTCACAACAAGACCGGTTTGCTCCCGACGTTGGAAGCCGAACTGCTGGACGTACAGCGCCAACTTTCCGATCTGGAAACCCTCTCCGTGCAGCTTGCCGAAGTCCGTCAGCGCATCGGCACACACACTGTCCGCGAAGCTGCGCTGGAAGACGCCCTTCGCCAGCACGACGCGTGGCAGGCGTGGCAGAAGCAGCAGGAGCTGGAACAGGCCAAAACCGCCGCCGAGCAGGCCAGACAGGACTGTGAACTGCTTCGCCGCCGCTTGCAAACGGACGCCATCCCCGAACCCGAGACCATTGCCCGCCTGCGGGGTGCACTGAGCAATCTGGAAGCCTCCAAAAGTGCGCTGGAAAAAGCCAAGGGAGACCAGGATGTCGCTGCAAAGACACTTCTGCAGGCAGAGTCCGCTCTCACCGAAAGCCCCTTCGCAGGTATGGCGCCGACACAGGCCGAGCGGCTGCCTCTGGATCTGCCCCGGAAACCCCGGTTTCCCCTGTGGCTGCTTGTCCTGCTGGCTGTGCTGGGCGCCGCCGCAGGTTTCCTGATCTATTCCGGTTCCGGAGAGCTCCTCCCCGCCATCGCGGGTGGCTGCGGCCTGTTTGGTTGTCCCTCACTGGTCATTGGATTCTTCATTGGCAAGCGCCAAAACCGCTGGGAGGCCGCCGCCGAAGCCTTGAGGGAGCAGCGCGATGCAGATCTGGATGCTTTCACCGCGCTTTATCAGGCCGCAGAAACCGCCCGCGCAGACGCAAATCGCTGCTCCGCCGCCGCAGAGGCACTGTATCACACCTTCTCTTCCAATGAGCAGGCGATTTTGCAGGAACTACGCCGCTTTGCTCCCACCGCCTTTGACCTGTCTGCCGCGGAACCTCTGCTTCAGGAATGCGAGCGCCGCCGCAGACAGCTGGCGGATGCCGAGGGCGCCGCGCAAGCCGCGCAGCTTCGCTGCGAGGTGCTGGCGCAGCAAACCGGCGAGCGCGCTTCCGCCGAACCGGCCGCTTCTCCCACCCGAAGCCGCGAGGAACTGACCGCCGAGCTGGCACAGCTGCGTGCAGCGCTGGCAGCCGACCGCTCCGCCGCCGACCGGCTGTCCGGCCAGAGCGACGCCATGGGCGACGGCGTGGTACTGCGCTCCGCCGAAGCCCAGCTTCAATCTCAAATCGCCGCACTGGAGCGCGAGTATGCCGCGATCCAGCTGGCAATGGAAGTGCTGGACACAGCCAACAACACCCTGCAAAATCGTTTCGCCCCCGCCCTCGGTCGACGGACTGCAGAGATTTTCAGCCAGCTGACAGATGGCCGATACAAAAGCGTAGTGTTGGATCGCGCCCTTCATCTCTCCGCAGAGCCGCAGGACGACAGCATGTACCGCGATATCCAGCTGCTCTCCGCAGGTGCCGCAGACCAGCTGTATCTGGCCGCGCGTCTGGCCATCTGCGAGCTGGTTCTGCCGGAGGATCGCCGCGTCCCCCTGATTCTGGACGATGCGCTGGCAAACTTTGACGACGAGCGCTGCGCCACCGTGCTGCGCTGGCTGAAAGAGGCCGCAAAGGATCGTCAGATCCTGCTGTTCTCCTGCCACAGCCGGGAGGCGGATTTCTTCTCTGGCGACGCCGAAGTTTTCGTTCAGCGGTTGACGAATCCCGGCGAAGAGGTATAATAGCCCTTGGAAATACACCGCGCGGCGTTCCGCGCGTGACCGAGAACAATGCAAAAGGAGTCATCAGATATCATGAGCGAATGTACGCACAACTGCTCCACCTGCGGTGAAAACTGCGGCGAGCGACAGCAGCCCCAGTCTCTTCTGAAAGAGCATCACCCCAAAGCCCGCATCGGCAAGGTGTACGGCATCGTGTCCGGCAAGGGCGGCGTGGGCAAATCCATGACCACCAGCCAGCTGGCCGTGACCATGCGCCGCCGCGGCTATGAGGTGGGCGTAATGGACGCCGACGTCACCGGCCCCTCCATCCCCAAGGCTTTCGGCATCCGCGGTCAGGCGGTGGGCACCAAGGACGGCCTGCTCCCCATGGAGTCCCGCACCGGTATTCAGGTCATGTCCACCAACCTGCTGCTGGCCAACGAAACCGACCCCGTCATCTGGCGCGGCCCCGTCATCGCCGGCGTGGTGCAGCAGTTCTGGACGGATGTTCTGTGGAACTGCGAATTCCTGTTCGTAGACATGCCTCCCGGCACCGGTGACGTGTCCCTCTCCGTGTTCCAATCCATTCCGCTGGACGGCATCATCATCGTTGCCTCTCCCCAAGAACTGGTGAGCATGGTGGTGGAAAAGGCCGTGAAGATGGCCGAGATGATGGAAGTGCCTATCGTGGGCATCGTGGAGAATATGAGTTATCTCCTCTGCCCCGACTGCGGTAAGAAACTGCGTCTGTTCGGTGAGGGCAAGACCGCCGAGGCCGCCGCACGGCACAACCTGCCCGTTCTGGCCGAAATGCCCATCGACCCGGCACTGGCCGCACTGGTGGATGCCGGCAACATCGAGGCCTTCGAAGGCAGCTGGCTGGACGCTGCCGCCGATATTCTGGAATCCAGATAACCCTCTCAACCGCACCGCGCTCCGCCGCGGTGCGGTTTTGTTCCCTTTTGTCAAATTCGCACAATGTTTTTTCCGGGACAGTCTCCTATTTATTTGTTCTTTTTTATGGAAAGAGTGTTGCAAAACGCCGCGGAATCCGTGATAATATAAGTTGTAAAAAACGCTGGTTTGCCGCCGGCAATCCACGAGAAACGAGGGGAAATTTCCAATGCAGGAGTTGAAAGAGCGCATTGCAAAAGAGGCCAAGGTCCTTCCCGGCAACATCATCAAGGTGGATGGCTTCCTGAACCACCGCATCGACACCGAACTGATGGAGCATATTGCCGAGGAGTTCGGCAAGCACTTCAACATGGATGAGATCACCATGATCCTCACCGCCGAGGCGTCCGGCATCGCCCTGTCTGCCATCGTCGCCCGCCACTTCAACAAACCCATGGTCTTCGCCAAGAAGGCCAAGAGCGACAACATCGAGGGCGGCCTGTACCAGAGCGACATTTTCTCCTACACCTACAAGAAAAAGGTCACTCTGCTGGTTTCCAAAGAGTGGCTCTCCGCCGACGACAAGGTTCTGATCATCGACGACTTCATGGCCAACGGCGAGGCCATGCGCGGTCTGTGCGATATCGTGACTGCCGCCGGCGCCACGCTGATGGGCATCGGCTGCGCCGTGGAAAAGGGCTTCCAGGGCGGCGGCGACCGCCTGCGCCAGAGCGGCGTAAACCTCAAATCTCTCGCCATCATCGAATCTGCCGAGCCCGGCAACATCGTGTTCCGGGACGAGGACTGATTCCTTTACCAATACAAAACAGCAAAACCCGTCCGGCAGGCTTACGCCTGCCGGACGGGTTTATCATTGCGTCTTTTTCAAAACCGGCTTCACGCCGTGCAGGAATTGCAAAAACACAGGGGGCGAAATCGCCCCCTGTGTCCCGGACAGTATCCTTTTATGCTCGTCTTTGCTTACTTCGCCAGTTCGTTGCGATACAGGAAGGTCACCATCTGGCCGCGGTTGCAAGCCTCCGCAGGCACAAATGTGGTTGCAGTCTTGCCGAGGGTAATGCCGCGTTCGGCCGCCCACAGCACTGCATCGTAATAGTACTTTCCGGTATCCACATCGGTGAAGGCGCTGGTCTTTCCAGTGGGCGCCTGCTTGCCGCCGGCACGCCACAGGAAGGTTGCCATCTGACCGCGGGTACAGGCCTGCGCAGGGCCAAAGTAGGTCGCCGTAAGGCCATTGGTGATGCCGTTTTCCACGGCCCACAGCACAGCCTTGTAATAGTACGCATCCTCACTCACATCGGTGAAGGGGTTCTCCGTGGTCTTGGGCTCCGGCTTGCCGGCAGCACGCCACAGGAAGGTCACCATCTGGCCGCGGTTGCAGATCGCCGTGGGCTCGAAGGTGGTGTCCGTCGTGCCGAGGGTGATTCCCTTTTCCACGGCCCACAGCACCGCATCGTAATAGTACTTCCCGGCATCCACGTCGGTGAAGGGATTCACATACTGGATCTTTTCGTAGGTCACTTCAATGGTGTGGTTGCTCTTCACGGTTTCAAACGTGTAACCGGAATCCGCAGTCACAACCTTCTTGTCGACCTTAACCGTCTTAACGCGGTAGCCCGCCTCGGGAGTAAATGTGAACGTTACGCTCTCGCCCTTGGCAACAGTCACTTCGCCCGCGGGAGAAATGGTTCCTCCCTCACCGGCAGTCGCTTTGATGGTATAGTTCTGTTTCGTACTGCTGCTGGGAATCGAAGCAAACCGAGGTTCAGCAGTCAGGGGTTCGGCGGCTGCATCCAGAGCGGTCAGCAAGGCATCCGTCAACTGGGTGTAGGTCTGGTTGTCGATCTCAACGCCGTTGCCCTTGAACTTCCAGCCGGCAAATCGATAACCGGGGCGACTGTCCACGGGCAATTGGGTCATCAGATCCTCCGCAGCATACTCCACAGTCTGCGTCGTGCCATTATAGAGGGTAAAGGTGACGGAAGCGCTGCGGACATCGACGATCTCAAAGTCAGCGGAAACCTCGGCAGGCAGTTTGTAGTTGCCGGCCTTGGCTCCGGTCAGCGCGGTGGCAACGGCAACGTAGGTGCCGGCGCTCGTCTGCTTGCCGCCGGTAACCGTGACAGCGACCTCGTCGCCGTTGACGAGGTAACCGTCGGCAACCGCTGCGGTGACCGTCTTTTCCGTGCCGTCGTAATACTGCGTGCCGGCGCCGGTCCAGGTCAGGGCAACTTCCTTCTGCTCGACCGTCAGTTCGCCGGTCAGGAAGGAGATGGCGTAGTTGTCGGAAGTCAGACCCTTGGGCGTAATGGCATAGGCTCCCACATCGCCGTACTGGGCATAAGCGTAATCATATGCCAGTTCGCCGCCCAGAACGGAAGTGGTCTCGCCGTTCACAAATCCGGCATAGTCCACGCCGCTGTTGGCAGGCGCATCACCGTAAACGATGGTGTGATCCTTGGCGGTGATGCTCAAAGCGGCCTTGTCGACCTTGCCCGTGGTGAGGAACGCACCGGCATCCAACTCGTAGTTGTTGGCCTTGTCGGTATCTGCCAGAGCGACGGTACCGGTGACCTCAGCGCTCTCGTTTGCGTTGGGGCTCGTGTAGATCACATTGCTGAGTGTGAAATCGGTGCCCAGCGTCAGGGTCTCTCCATTCTGCAGACCAGCGAACACAACAGCGGTAATGTTGACATCATCCACCTTGCCGTTATAGTCCTTTTCGTCCACAGTAACAGTGTCCAGCGTCAATGCCGCCTTTGCAATGTCAAAGTCTTCTGTTGCCATACCGGCATAGTTGCCCTGGCAGGTAACGGTAACGGTGGCATCACCGGCATCGATGTTGTTGCTGTAAGTCAGTTCGTAATCCGTGCCATCGACCAGCGTGGTTTCGCCGGCGGTCACGGTAACGGCAGGCTTCTGCTCCGTGCC
>SVLH01000013.1 GCA_015068025.1 Oscillospiraceae bacterium
CGGCAAGGTACGAGAAGTTTGTGGCGGCGGGACTGGAAGACGACACGGCCTACGAGCTGGCAAACACCATCAACGCTCTGGAACCGATGGACGGAAAGGACAGCGTGACCGACGAGCAGAAGTGGCGAGCTGTGGTAGATTCCGGCATGACGGCGGATGAGCAGCTGGCAGCGCTGGAGGCGGTGAGCACGGAGAGCCAGTACAGAAAGTTCTCGGTGGCCTACGACTTCGGTGTGGTGCCGGATGCCTATGTGACGGCGAGAGAGACGATGCCAAAGTTCGACGCTGACGGAAACGGCAGCTACAAGAACGACGAGATAACGGCGGCTATCAACTCACTGGGCACTTCCGGCGGCGGCTTAGTCCTCCCCGGCGGCAGCAGCATCAGCCTGACCAATGACCAGAAGGCGGCGCTGTGGCAGCTGCTGACCGGCAGCACCAGCGCGAAGAACAACCCGTACAGCACGAGCGTGGGCTGGGCGGTCATCGACGCGGTGAACGCCATGAAGGAAGGCAACACCGGCATCGTATTGCCGGACGGCACAAACTACACCGGCGGCATCGTACTGCCGGAGGCATAAACATAAAGACCGAGGAACTCAGAGTTCCTCGGTCTCTTTTTTCAGCACTTCACGAATGTGCCTGTGATAATCGTCACCAATAGACGCGCCTCCGATTAAATCTTCGTAGAAACGCACGGTCTTCTTTTTCCCGTCGGCCTCGCCGAACTTCCGTATCCTCTTTTGAGGATATATGTGCAAGATATAGACGATGACGGAGACGGGAGCGCCTAAAAAATAGAATAGCACAGACGAGTATGAAGAGATGCGACTAAGGGTGCGGCTGCGTTTGTTGTCTTCAAGATATAGGCTGAGATTATGCAGGAGCTGGCCAATAACATACATCGAGAACATTCCGCCGACACCATAAAGCCAAGAAAAATCCATAAGCACGACCACCTCCGAAATATATTTTTGCTTTAATCATCTTTTTTTATAAGATTAGCAGAAATCCGTGGTAAGTTCAAGCAAGAATATGCAAAAGATGATTATGAGGAGGCGGTGCTGTGCGGTTATATACACCGGGAGAACGATTTAATCTGTGCGGCGAGCGCGTGCGGGATGCCAGAATGAAGGCGGGCTGGTCTCAGGAGCAACTGGCGGCGAAGCTACAACTGGCTGGATTACAGCTGGGACAGATGGCGGCGAGCAGAATTGAGACAGGCAAGCGCGTGGTGCCAGACTTCGAGCTGCCGATAATAGCAGAAGTGCTCGGCGTGACTACAGACTGGCTGCTGGGTAAAGAATAATCCCTCCACCTATGACGGCGGAGGGATTTGTGTGCTTTAGGCCTCTTGACTTTGTGCGCTAATCAGCTTTAGAATAATAGCAAGAAAAAGCAAATAAAGCCGAAGGAGGCGCACGGTATGGAAAAGAAGACCAGAGCGTTCAAGCACCTGACCTACCGGGACAGGGTAAAAATAGAAATGATGCTGATGGAAAAAGCGAGCACGCAGGCCATCGCCGATGCGCTCCATGTAAGCTACCAGACTATCTGGAGAGAGCTGCGCAGAGAGGGCGTATGGTACGACCACACGCTGAGCGACCTGACGACGGAGCGCAGATACAGCGCAGACATCGCGCAGGCGCAGTACGAAGTAAACAAGCGAGCAAAAGGCGGAGCAATCAAACTGGGGCACGACTATGCCCTGCACGACTTCATCGAGCAGAAGATAGGAAAAGAACACTATTCCCCGGCGGCGGTCATCATGGAAATCAAGCTGCTGGGGCTGCAGTTCGATGTCAGCATCTGCGAGAAGACCATCTACAACTACATCAACAGCGGCGATGTGTTCCTGACTATCACAAATAAAGACCTGCCGGAGCGCGGCACCCACAAGCGAGAATACAAACAGGTGCGCGAAGCGAAGCGGCAGGCACGCGGCGAAGGCATCGAGAACCGGCCGGAAGAAATCAATCGCCGGGAAGAAGTGGGACACTGGGAAATGGACACCGTGAAGGGAAAGAAGAACGGGCGGAAGTGCGCTCTGATGCTTTCGGAGCGGAAGACTCGCGCGCAAATCGTCATGCCCATGAGCGCCTGCACGATGGAGCAGGTGGTATCGAAGCTGGACTGGCTGGAGCGTCGCTGGGGCGAAAAGTTCAGCAGCATCTTCAAGACCATCACCGTCGATAACGGCAGCGAGTTCATGGACTACGAGGGCATGATGACCAGCAAGAAGAGTGGAGAGCAGCGCACGCAGGTGTACTACTGCCATCCGTACCGCAGCAACGAGCGCGGAACCAATGAGAACCAGAACAGGTACTTCCGGAGATTCTTCCCCAAGGGCACCGACCTTGACAAAGTTCCGGACGAGGACATCGCGGCCGTGGGGAACTGGATTAACAACTATCCGCGCAAGCTGCTGGGCGGGAAAACGGCCGGGATGCTGTTCGACGACTTCGTGGCGGCGCTGGCGTAAAAATTTTTTTAGAAATTTTCAAAATAACTCTTGCAATTTTCAATTTATTAAAAAAGAGAGAAACGGCTTGAAAATACGCAGAGAGGTCTATATAATAATAGCGCAAATCAGCCGGACGGAATGCGACCGCCGGCGGAAAAACAAAGGAGAGAGCAAACATGAGAGGTGTACATAGCGCAGTTGATGATATCCGCTGCAATGTATTCGAAGAGGTTGCCCGCCTGGCCTATGATGAGGGAGATCTGAACCGTGTGGACATGATCCCCTACAAGCTGGTCCCCGGCGAGATCGCCCATCACCGTCACGACGTGTTCCTGGAGCGTGCCGTCGTTGCTGCCCGTGTCCGTCTGGCACTGGGCATGAGCCTGAACCCCTCTGGCCCCCGTGCGCCCTTGAGCGCCCAGATCCAGGAGGCCTATACCGACCAGAAGTATTTTGAAGAGCCGCTGGTCAACATCATCCCCTACGCCTGCAATTCCTGCCCGCCCAAGCAGATCCGCATCACGGACAGCTGCCAGGGCTGCATTTCCCACCCCTGCATGAACGTCTGCCCCAAAGATGCCATCTATCTCGATAAGGACAAGAAGTGCCACATCGACCAGGAAAAGTGCATCAAGTGCGGCAAGTGCTTCAACCAGTGCCCCTACCGTGCCATCTCCAAGATCGAACGACCCTGCGCCGCCGCCTGCGGCATGGATGCCATCGAGTCCGATGAGTATGGCCGCGCCACGATCAATTACGACAAGTGCGTGTCCTGCGGTATGTGTCTGGTGAACTGCCCCTTCGGCGCCATCGCCGACAAGAGCCAGATCTTCCAGGTCATCAACGCCATCAAGCGCAGCGAAGAGGTCATCGCCTGCGTGGCGCCTGCTTTCGTGGGTCAGTACGGCAAGGATGCCACCCCCGCCAAGCTGAAGGCCGCCATGCGCGTGCTGGGCTTTGCCGACGTGGTGGAGGTCGCCATCGGCGCCGACCTGTGCACCGTGCAGGAGGCCAACGATTTCCTGGAGGAAGTTCCCGAGAAGATCCCCTTCATGGGCACCTCCTGCTGCCCCGCATGGTCCGTTATGGCAAAGACCCTGTACCCCGAATTCAAGGAAAACATCTCCATGGCCCTGACCCCCATGGTCATCACCGCCCGCATGGTCAAGCGTGACCATCCCAATGCCCGCATCTGCTTCATCGGACCCTGCGCCGCCAAGAAGCTGGAGGCCAACCGCAAGTCCGTCCGTTCCGACGTGGACTTCGTGCTGACCTTTGAGGAACTACTGGGCATGTTCAAGGCCAAGGACATCGACTTCCAGACCATCGAAGCCGACCCCGAGGACGGCCTGTTCGAAGGCTCCGGCATGGCGCGCGGCTTTGCCGTGGGCGGCGGTGTTGCCGCCGCTGTGGTGGAAGCCATCAAGCACATCGATCCCGACCGCGAGGTGCTCATCGAGTACGGTGACGGCCTGCGTGAGTGCCGCAAGATGCTTTCCATGGCCAAGGCCGGTAAGCGCAACGGCTACCTGCTGGAGGGTATGGCCTGCCCCGGCGGCTGTGTGGCCGGTGCCGGCACCATCCGCCCCATCAAGGAGAGCATGGCCAATGTGGAGCGTTTCAAGAACGAAGCCAACGAAATGACCACCACCACCAGCCCCTTCCTGAACCGTCTGGACGAAGTGGCCGAGCGTGGCTGATCACCAGCCAAAAGAGAATAAAAGAGCCGCCTGTCTGCACGTTGCAGACAGGCGGTTTTCTTTCGTCAGTCGGGGATCTCGCTGGTGAACATCTCCTCGAAGGAGCGGATATAGTAGTCGCTGATGGCGCGGATCTCCTCCTGCTTGTCCTCGGCAGGGGCGTCGTAGACGGCGCAGACCCGAAAGCCGGCGGCCTTTGCCGTGCGGATGGCGTGGATGGCGTCCTCAAACACCACGGTGTCTTTCTTGTTGGACTGCAGGCGGCGCATGCAGCGTTCGTAAACTTCAGCGCTGTCCCGTTTGCCGGCGCCCACCTCGGCGCAGGTCAGGATGCCCCGGAAGTAGCCGTCGATGCCGGTGCGCTTTAACGCGATCTCCACCAGGCGGCGGTCGGTGTTGGTGGCGATATACATCCACACACCCTCCATTTTCAGCAAGGACAGGAATTTTTTCACACCGGGCTTGAGCTCCACATGGTGGGTGTAGAAATCCTCCATGTGCGCCATGACCATGTCCATCAGCTCGTCCGTGGTTTCAGACAGACCGTAGGTCTCGCGGCAGTAGTCCACGCCCTGACGCAGCGTCAGGGACATAATTTTTTCCTGCGTTGCGGGATCCGGCTCGATGCCGCGGGCGCGCAAAAGGCGGGCAGAGGCATCGTTCCAGACGGCCATGGAGTCCACCAGTGTGCCGTCCATATCAAAAATTGCACTTTGCAGCCGCATAGAAAACACCTCAAAGACAGATTCGTTTTTGTATTATAGCATACTTTCGTGAGAATGAACCACTATTTTTCCGTTTGTAAAAGATCCTTGGGGAGATGCCTTTTGCGAAAAGACACCTCCCCAAACCCCTCCGGAAACGTGGGGGCGTTTCGATTCGCCCCCACACCCCCCAACCGACACAAAGGGGCGGGGCTGCGGCCCCTCCCCTTTGGATTCCCCGCCCCAGAAGGGGTGCGGCAGCGGAAAGAGGAGCAGGGCAATTCGGGCTTTGCCCGGATTCGAAATTCCGATTCAAGGGGCAGAATGCCGGATGACGGCAGGCTATGCCCGCGCCCAACGCAGACGCCGATTCATCTGCCGGGGTCTCCTGCCCGGACCCCCGTATTATAAAGGCTCCCGACACACAAGGCGTCGGGAGCCTTTTCAGCGTTTTCTTTTCCACCGGGCGCGGCGGCTTTTCTTTGGCAAGACAAAGAAAAGCGGGGGCGCAATATCAGCAGAGTTTAGCACCTGCGGGGATGGCGTCATCCACCATCAGCAGGTTCAGCTTCTCCTCGCCCTTTTCGGTGTGGACGGCGGAGATCAGCATGCCGCAGCTCTCCTGACCCATCATCTTTCTGGGAGGCAGGTTCACGATGGCGACCAGCGTCTTGCCGATGAGATCCTCGGGCTTGTACCACTTGGCGATGCCGGAGAGGATCTGACGGTCGGTGCCGGTGCCGTCGTCCAGCGTGAACTTGAGCAGCTTGTCGCTCTTTTTCACATTTTCGCAGGCCTTGACCTTCACGGCACGGAAATCGCTCTTGCAGAAGGTGTCAAAGTCCACATTCTCGGTGGCCAGAGGCTCGGTCTCGATGGCGGGCAGGGTTGCCTTGCGGGCAGCCTCGGCGGCAGCTTCCAGCTCGGCAATGGCCTTTTCCATGTCGATGCGGGGAAAGAGATTCTCGCCCTTGGTGACGGTGGCGGTGTCGCACAGGCGGCCCCACTCGGCAGCGGCAGCCCAGTCGCGGCATGCCTCGCACACGCCTACCTGCGCAAACAGCTTCTCCATGCTCTCGGGCATGAAGGGAGAGAGTAGGATGCCGCAGATGCGAGCGGTCTCCAGCAGGTTGTAGAGCACGTGGGCGAGACGCTTGCCGTTGGCGTCCATATCCTTGGCCAGCGCCCAGGGGGCGGTCTCGTCAATATACTTGTTGGCACGCTGGATCACCTTGAACACATCGTTCAGGGCGGTGTGGGGTGCGCAGGACTCCATGTCCTTCTCGTAGCTCTCACGCAGAGAGGAGGCCATGGAGATCAGCTCGGTGTCGAAGGGCTCGGGATTGGCGCAGGTCTTGCAGCCCTCAGGCAGAGTGCCGCCGAAATACTTGCCCACCATGGCGGTGGTACGGGACACCAGATTGCCCAGGTCGTTGGCAAGGTCGGTGTTGATGGTCTGGATCAGCAGCTCGTTGGAGAAGTTGCCGTCAGAGCCGAAGGGGAAGGTGCGCATCAGGAAGAAGCGCAGGGCATCCACGCCAAACTTCTCGGCGAGGATGTAGGGATCCACCACGTTGCCCTTGGACTTACTCATCTTGCCGCCGTCCAGCAGCAGCCAGCCGTGGCCGAAGACGTGCTTGGGCAGGGGCATTTCCATGCTCATGAGCATGGCGGGCCAGATGATGGAGTGGAAGCGGACGATCTCCTTGCCCACGAAGTGATAGTCGGCGGGCCAGTAGTGGTCGTAGTCCTCGTACTTGTCGTTGAGGAAGCCCAGAGCGGTGCAGTAGTTGAACAGGGCGTCCACCCACACGTACACCACGTGGCCGGGGTCAAAGTCCACGGGCACGCCCCAGGTGAAGGAGGTGCGGGACACGCACAGATCCTCCAGACCGGGCTTGATGAAGTTGTTCACCATCTCGTTGACGCGGCTGCGGGGCTGCAGGAAGTCGGTGTTCTCCAGCAGATCCTGCACACGGTCGGCATACTTGGAGAGCTTGAAGAAGTAGGCCTCCTCCTCGGCATCCACAACGGGGCGGCCGCAGTCGGGGCAGCAGCCGTCCTTGAGCTGGCTCTCGGTCCAGAAGGACTCGCAGGGAGTGCAGTATTTGCCCTTGTAGGCACCCTTGTAGATGTCGCCCTTGTCGTACATCTTCTTGAAGATCTTCTGGACAGACTCCACATGATAATCGTCGGTGGTGCGGATGAAGCGGTCGTTGGAGATGTTCATCAGCTTCCACAGATCGAGAATACCGCCCTCGCCTTCCACGATGTTGTCCACAAACTGCTGGGGGGTCACGCCGGCTTCCTTGGCCTTGTTCTCGATCTTCTGGCCGTGCTCGTCGGTACCGGTGAGGAACATGACATCATGGCCGGTCAGGCGCTTGTAGCGGGCCATGGCATCGGTGGCCACGGTGCAGTAGGTGTGGCCGATGTGCAGCTTGTCGGAGGGATAGTAGATGGGGGTGGTGATATAAAACTTTTTCTTTTCCATGGGTGTTCTCCTTTTCATCGGCCGCGCCGAATGGAAGCGGGCCGGTAATTAACTCTATTATTATAAGGGATAACTTTGGAAAATACAATGATTGGATTGTTTTTTCGGCGGAAGTGGGATAAAATGTGGAAAAACACGTGCCGCAAGGAGAATCGCTATGAAATTTGTGTCGTGGAACGTCAATGGCCTGCGCGCCTGCCTGAACAAGGGGTTTCTGGACTTCTGCGCCGCGGCCGACGCCGACTTTATTTGCCTGCAGGAGACGAAAATGCGTCCCGAGCAGGCGGAATTCGACCTGCCCGGCTACCACCGCTTCTGGAACAGCGCCGACAAGGCGGGCTACTCCGGCACGGCGATCTTTACGAAGCACGCGCCCCTGAACGTGACCTACGATTTCGGTGACGATGTCCACCGCCACGAGGGCCGCATCATCACGGCAGAGTATGAATCGTTCTATCTGGTCTGCTGCTACACGCCCAATTCGCAGGACGAACTGAAGCGGCTGGACTACCGTATGGCATGGGAGGATGATCTGCGCGCCTACCTGATGGAACTGGATGCAAAAAAGCCCGTCATCTACTGCGGCGACTTGAACGTGGCCCATCAGGAGATCGACATCAAGAACCCCAAGGCCAACCGCCGCAGCGCCGGGTTTACCGATGAGGAGCGGGAGAAGATGACGCAGCTGCTTGCAAGTGGCTTTACAGACACCTTCCGCCACCTGCACCCGGAGGAAACGGGGCGCTATTCCTGGTGGAGCTACCGCTTCAACGCCCGGAAGAACAATGCCGGCTGGCGCATTGACTACTTCATCGTGTCGGATCGGCTGCGGGAGCGCATCACAACCGCCGACATTTACAGCGAGATCATGGGTTCCGACCATTGCCCTGTAATGCTGGAACTGGATATTTGACGGCGAAAACGAATAAGAAAAAGCACCCGTCAGGGTGCTTTTTCTTATTCCGGAAGAAATCCCTCGAAAATGAACAGATCATAGGCGCTGCGGCATTCGTCCAGCTGTTTTTGCGATTTCACCGTCCATGCCACCGTTAGCGGGCGGAATAACGCCTTGCACACCCGGAAGGACAGGTTGCGGAAATATCGCACATCATACGCCACGAAATCGGGGCGGGAGAGGGCGTTGACCAGCAGGTGGTGCGCCGTCCACTGGGCGGCAGATTCTCGCTTGCCGGGCTTGGAATAGTTGGTGGAGAGCTGCCCCCGGATCCACTCCGGGCGGTGCGTTTTGAACCAGCGCACTGCCATGGGGTGGAAGGACTCCACGCAGTACGCCCCCTTATACGCCAGCAGCAGCGGCTCAATGACAGCACACACGGCGGCATAGTCCCCGTGGGCCTTGATCTCCACGATGATGGGCACCTGCCCATCTACCAGAGCGAGAAAGTCCGCGAAGCGGGGTATGTGTTCCGTTGTGTCGAACAGGGGAAACTGCTGCAATTCCTCGAAGGTGTAGTCCGACACCTGACCCTCCACCCCACAGACCCGCAGCATCGAGTCATCGTGGAACACCACAGGCACGCCGTCAGCGGTGAGCTGGACGTCCATCTCCATTCCGTAGCCGTGTGCGATGGATTTGCGGAACGCGGCCATGGAATTTTCCGGGATGCCGGCGGCGTTGTCATAAAGACCCCGGTGGGTGTAGTATCGCCCCAGCAGGGCGCTGTGATCCGGCCGCTTTCCCATGCGGGGCATGAGGAGAAACAGGTACAGCGCAAACAGAGCGAGCAAAAGAATCAAAACAAAGAGCATTGCTTATCAGTCATCCACATCAAAGTGTTCCAGCGCCGTCTTTTTGGCGGCGGGTTTGGCGTCGCCGTGCTTCACGCGGCTCATGGTGTAGAACGCGCAGGCGGTGAAGAACATGGCGTAGGGGAACAGCGTGTGATAGGAAACATACTGCAGCAGCACGCCGGAGAGAACGGGCGTGATGATCTGGGCGGACATGGAGAAGGTGTAGTACAGTCCGGTGTACTTGCCGATCTCGCTGCCGCGGCTCATCTCCACCACCATGGGCAGGGAGTTGACGTTGATGGCCGCCCAGCCGATACCGATGAGGGCGAAGAAAATGTTGGCGGAGAAGTGGTAGGTGGGATAGAACAGCACCGAGGTGTAACTGACGAACATACAGATGACGCCCAGCAGGATGGTGCGCTTGCGGCCGATCCGGGCGGCGATGGCGCCGCTGGGGATGTAGCTGATGATGGCGGCCACGGTGGCTACCATCAGGCAGTCGGCAAAGCCGCCGCCCTCCATGCCCCACACAGTGACGGCATAGCGGGAAAAGGCGGTGGTCACAGCATTATAGGCGGCGTACCACAGGGCAATGGAGGCCAGAATGAAGCCCAGACTTCGACGCACTTCCGGTGCAAGGGGTGCTGCGGAGGCCTCCTCCGCAGCAGCTTCTTCGGCGTCTTCGGGATATTCTTCCGCAATTTGCGCCGCCAGCTTCTTTTCCCGAATGGTCAGCAGCAGGATCACCACGGAGGCCGCCATCATGGCGGCCACGCCAATGAATACGCCAAGATAGCTGGGGCGCTCGCCCTTGGGCACCAGAAAACGAATCAGCGCCAGCGCCATCACGCCGCCCACAGCACCCATCAGGTTGATGACGGCGTTGGCAGCCGAGCGCAGGGGCTTGGGGGTCAGGTCGGGCATCAGAGCCACCGCCGGAGAGCGATACATAGCCATGGCGAGCAGGGTCAGCCCCAGCGCCGCGATGAACAGCCCCAGCATCTCGCGGCTGTCCGCCAGCGGCAGCAGCAGCATCAGCACAACGGCCGCCGCCGTGCCGCCCAGAATGAAGGGCGTCCGCTTGCCCAGCGGGGTGTCCACCTTGTCGGACAGCGTGCCGATGATGGGCAGCAGGAACACGGCCAGCACATTGTCCAGCGCCATAATGGCACCGATGATGGACTCGTTCAGGTGAAAGGTGTTTTGCAGGATCAGGGGGATGATGTTGTCGTACATCTGCCAGAAAGCGGTGATGGACAAAAACGCCAGACCCACAAAAAATGTGCGCTTGTAATTCAGCTTCATGGAGATTCTCCCTTACAGAAAGATTCCCCCTGATTATACCATTGATATGTCTCTCTGCACAGGGTTTCGCGCAAAATAAAACAAAATTTTACACGCGGCAACGAGAAAGATTTGTTGCAAATACTGCGGAAAACGGCGGTGCTGGCGGGCGTGTGAGCCTGCCCTTTCCGCACGCCTGTACGGATACGCTGCGCCCTGCTGTTATGACAGCAGGGCGTTCATTTCTTCGATCTCCAGATCCTGCAGCGCCCAGTTGATGCCGTAGCCGATGACCTTGCCCAGATCCCGCACCTGTGCGTCGATGTCCCGGGGGGTGACCATCAGGTTTTGCCGGGACTGTTTCAGCTGTGTTTCGCCCGGTGTCATGCCAGCGTCCTCCAGAAGATCTGCTGCCAGCGTGGCGGCGTCCACCACCGTGGGCACACCGATGGAAATGACGGGCACGCCCAGCGTTTCCCGGTTCAGCGCGGCGCGGTGATTTCCCACACCGGAGCCGGGGACGATGCCGGTGTCGGACAGCTGCACCGTGGCGCAGACGCGCTCCGTGCGGCGGGAGGCCAGCGCATCCACGGCAATGACCAGCGTCGGCTGCACCTGCGCAACCAGCCCCCGTACTGCCTCTGCCGACTCGATGCCGGTGGTGCCCAGTACCCCGGTGCGCTGCACCGCCACGGGGCGGAAGCCGGAAAAATGCCGCGGCATGGCGGAGATGAGGTGCCGGGTCACCAGCACGCTGTCCGCCGCCAGCACTCCGATGGCGTCCGGCGTCATGGCGGCGTTGCCCAGCGCAATGACCAGCACGCTGCCTTCCTCCGGAATGAGCTGCTTGAGCTGACCGCCCACCGCCCGCACCGCCCGGTCAAAAAAGCCGTCCTTCCGCTGCCAGAAGCCGGTGAGGTCCAGTGTCAGGTAGGTGCCCCGGGGCTTTCCCAGGGCGGCTTCTCCCCTGTCGTCCAAGATCTCCACCCGGGTCAGTCCGTAACCTTCCAGACGGCACTTTTCCGCCTTCACGCCTTCCAGTTTTGTTGTTTTTTCTGCGCTTTCCTGCCAGAGTTCCTGTGCCTCCAGCGCCAGATCGGTTCGTTTCGTAAACAAAAAGCTGCCTCCAAACACTAAATCTTGTGGTCGTTGTCCTAGGTTGCACACAAAGGGATACAATATACAAAAATTGAATAGAAAATGCAAAAAACCTCTTGCTTTTTGAAAAGATTCCTGCTAAAATACCATTCTGCACGGTGGAAAATCCGCCGTGGAATTTGCCTAAGGAGGTGTTTGGTTTGCCGAATATCAAGTCTGCCAAGAAGCGCGTTCTGATCGCTGAAGTGAGAAACGCTCGCAACAAGGCCGCGAAATCCGAGCTGAAGACCGCCATCAAGAAGTTCGAGGCTGCTGCCGCAGAAGGCAATCGCACCGAGGCCGATGGCGCTTACAAGGTTGCAGTGAAGAAAGTCGATCAGGCTGTTGCCAAGGGCGTTCTGCACAAGAACACGGCCGCTCATCGCAAGAGCGCCATGACCCTGAAGCTCAACAAGATCGGCTAATCGTGTCGAGCCAGAAGGACATCCGAAAGGGTGTCCTTTTTTATTTTCTGCCTCTTTTCATTTTCGGGATCTGTGATACAATAACAGGGAACGAAAATCGCCCCCACCAAAGGATACGGAGGTACATCATGCCCCTTTTTGATACCCATGCCCATTACGATTCCGGCGCGTTCAACGCCGACCGGGAAGAAGTCCTTGCCGCCCTGCCCGCCGGAAATGTGGCGCTGGTGGTGAATCCGGGCTGCGATGTGGTCTCCTCCCGCACCGCGGTGGCGCTGGCGGAGCAGTTCCCCCACGTCTACGCCGCCGTGGGCATCCACCCCTCTGACTGCGGCGGCACAACGGAGGCGGATTATGCCGAACTGCGCACCCTGGCGCAGCATGGGAAGGTGGTGGCCATCGGCGAGATCGGCCTGGATTACTACTGGGAGGACAATCCGCCCAGGGACTTTCAGCAGCAGGTGTTCCGCCGCCAGATCGAGCTGGCGCTGGAAGCGGAGCTGCCGGTGATCGTCCACGATCGGGAGGCGCACGGTGATTCTCTTGCCATTGTGCTGGACTATCCCGGTCTGCGGGGCGTGTTCCATTGCTTCTCCGGCAGCCCGGAAATGGCGGAGGAACTGCTCAAACGCGGTTGGTATCTGGGCTTCGACGGCCCCATTACCTATAAAAACGCCCGCCGTGCGCCGGAGGTGGTCGCGGTGACGCCGCTGGATCGCATCGTCATCGAAACGGATGCGCCCTACCTGACCCCTGTTCCCTACCGCGGACAGCGCAATGACAGCCGGCACCTCACCTACGTTGTGGAAAAACTGGCAGAGTGGAAGGGCATCTCCCCGGAGGAGATGGAACGCATCACGCTGGAAAACGGCAAGCGGCTGTACGGTCTTGCCTGAAGGACATCGAGAAACGCAAAAAAGCACCCCCTGCCATGCAGCGGGTGCTTTTGTTATTTGAAATCGGCGGCGCGCTCTGCTTTTTCCAGCAGCTGCAGACGGTCGATGGAGAGGTTTCTGGCGCGCGTCTGCGGATCGTAATGTGCGGCGCAGAAAGAAAGGAAGTCGGCAGCACCGTCGAACCAGCGCCGCATTTGCAGATAGGGGATGTCTCCGTATTCCTGCTTCATCTGAAAACAGCGGAACGGGAGATCTTCCGGAACGGGCAGCTCTTTTTTAAACAAAAGAACCAGCTCGTTTTCCGGATGCGTCCGACAGATGACGCTTTGGATGTAGGCGGCGTTGCTGCGAATATAGTCGATCTCCTCTGCGCGGGTCACCGCCCGAAGGAAGCAGGCTTTTTTTCGGGATGCCTCCGTAAAGTGTTTAATGCGGCGGTCATATTTTTGCTTCAGGGCGGTGTATTCGGTCTGAAAATCCTCCCGGTCGTGTAAGAATTTGAAATCGCAGGACGAATCGATAAACCAGCGGGGGTTTCCGGGAAACCGCGCCAGATGCTCCGGAAGGAGGAAGTCGCAAAAATCGGTCTCCATAAAGTGAAGAACCGAGGAGAAGCTGCGGGTGACCAGCCAGTCAAAGGGGCCGGAAAAGGAGCGCAGACCGGCGCGCCCCATGGCGGCGGCCACCGGGCAGGAGGCGCCCAGAGAAACAAAGGCTTCAAACATATGCCAAACTCCTATCAATAAAATGACGAAACATCGCTGCGGTCATGCCCGCAGCAGCAGGGCTTTCACCAGAATACTTACGCCGCCCAGCAGGAAAAGGGCGATGGCGGCCTTTTGCAGGCTTCCCTCCTCCAGCCGGGGAGAAAGAATCCCTGCCAACACCATGGCAAGCCCCGCCGCCGGGGCGCTGATGGCCACAAACAGCCACACTTGTCGGGTCAGCAGTCCGCCAAAGAGATACACAAAGAAGCGGAACAGGTTTTCACCGAAGAACAAAAAGCAGATGCTGCCCTTGAACTCGCCGTAATCCTTTGCGGTGCGCTGGAGGTAGGCTGTTAGGAACATGTTGATGCCGAACAGACCGGCACACACGCCGGAAAACACGGCCACGGGATACCGGAACCATTGGGGCGCAGCGGATGCCGCTTTGCGGCGGCTGCGGGTGGCCATCTCCAGACCCAACGCGATCACCACAACGCCCAGCGCTGCCTTGATGATCCACGGCATGGAGGCGTGCAGCAGAAGCGTGCCGGGGATGACGCCGGCCATGTTGCACATCAGCAGCGGCAAAATGCGCCGCCATTGGAAACTGCGGCGGTTTTTCCACGTGATGTATGCGTTCACGGGGCAGTCCAGCACCAGCGTGCCGGGGGTAATGAGGACATTGTCCAGCCCCATGGACAGCAGCGGGCCGGAGATCAGAGGATTGCCGAAGCCCACCAGACCCTTGACGAAATACGCCAGAAATTGGGCACAGAAAATCAAAACCACAAGATGTGGTGCAAAGGGCACGGCAGTCACCTCCTTTTTTCAAGCATAGTTCTGATATATCACAATTCCCGGCAAAAAGGAACTGTTTTTAAAAAGAAAAATGAAAAAATCCACTTGACATTTGTACAGCTTCTTATATAATAATAAGGCTCGCATTCTGCGGGCTATCCTTGCTCTCATCTGTGAATGAGGGCCATTTGTCCAAAAGGAGGTGCAAACATGGCAAAGATTTCTGCCAATTACGAGGTCGTTTTCGTCGTCGACCCTGCACAGGGTGAGGAGGCTGTCGCCGCCCAGGTGAACAACTTCAAGACCCTGATCGAGCAGAACGGTTCCAATGTGGAAGTGGAAGAGTGGGGTACCCGCAAGCTGGCTTATCCCATCGACTACAAGACCGAGGGTTACTATGTGCTGGTCAACTTCACCAGCGCTCCCGAGTTCCCCCGCGAGCTGGATCGTAAGCTGCGTATTGCTGACGGCATCATGCGTTCCCTGATCGTCTGCAAGGGCGAGTAAGGAGGAACCCGGATGCTGAACAAGATCATCCTGATGGGTCGTCTGACCCGTGACCCCGAACTGCGCCGCACTGGCAGCGGTACCGCTGTCACTTCCTTCTCTCTGGCCGTTGACCGTGACTTTAAGTCCCAGGGCGGCGAGAAGGAGACCGATTTTATCGACATCGTGGCGTGGCGTTCCACCGCGGAGTTTGTCAGCAAGTACTTCACCAAGGGCCGCATGGCCGTGGTGGAGGGCCGCCTGCAGATCCGCGACTGGACGGACAAAGACGGCGGCAAGCGGAGAACCGCTGAAGTCGTCGCTGACAATGTCTATTTCGGGGATTCCAGACGGGATGGCGGCAGCGATTATGCTTCCGCTCCCGCTTATGGCACTCCCGCTTCCGAGCGCGCGTATGCGGCGCCCATGGGCGGGCAGTCCGATTTCGCCGAGATCGGCGAAGAAGACGGCGAACTGCCGTTCTGATACTAATTAAGGAGGAACCAATCATGGCTTTCGATCGTGAAGCTCGTCCCGCCCGTCCCGTGCGCGGCAAGCGCCGTAAGGTTTGCCAGTTCTGCGCCGACAAGTGCGAGAGCATTGATTACAAGGATACTGCCAAGCTGAAGCGTTTCACTTCTGAGCGCTCCAAGATCCTGCCCCGCAGAACCACCGGCACCTGCGCCATGCATCAGCGTCAGCTGACTGAGGCCATCAAGCGCGCCCGTCAGATCGCTCTGCTGCCCTACGTGACCGACTAATTGTCTGACACGAACAGCCCGTCCATTGGACGGGCTGTTTTTTGTGTTTTTGCCCAGAAACGGCAGAACCCCTCATTTCTCTTTTTAAAAAAAGAGAAACGGGCCGTTCACGGTCCAAAGAGAAAAATTGCCTTAGCAGGTGACCGCTCATTTGAAGAACTGCCTATGGTTGGGCGCGGCTGAAGCTGTTGCTGTCGGGGTAGGCCACCGTCACGCGGCACGGTGCGCAGTTCGTCGCGGGCTGCGGGGCGAAATATCCGGCCAAACCGAACCCGCGCCCAGCGCTGAAGCTAAAGTTTTTTGAGCTGTTTCTTTTCCAGACCAAAAGCGTTTTCTTTTGGACCGGGCGCGGTCTGTTTTCTTTGGCAAGATCAAAGAATACGGGGGGCGCAGTCTGGCGGGCGAGGTTTGTCTGATGGTATTTGCAGGCGGGTGTATCCGGGTTCCGGATTTTGGCACTGGGGATGGATGCGCTGTGGAAACAATACGAAAAGAAGAACGGCTGACGCCGTTCTTCCCTTTTTTATCCTTCCTTGCTTTGCAGGACGTTCACCATCCCCTCCGCAAACAGCCGGGCGGCAATGGCGGCCTCCTCCGGGGAGTTTCCGGCAGCGCCGACTTCCACCAGCAGCGAGCCGGTGGTGGCGTGCTGATTATAGCGGGAGGAGCGCAGCAGCAGCGGCCGCATCAGCGTGGGATAGGCTTCCAGCAGCGTTTCCTGAATGGCCACCGCCAGACGCAGGTTTTCCATCCAGTCGGGGTGGGAAAGGCCGCTGCCGTCGCTGCCCATCACCAGCGTCAGCTGCGCTGCGGTGGTGCGGTCATCAATGGCGGAGACCACCTTGTATTCGTTGCCCTCCGTGTCCTCCACGGCGTCCCGGTGGACATCCAGCACGAACCGGATGGAGGGGTACTGAGCCAGATAGCTCTTGATGGCCGAGAGCGATCGGTCATAGGCGCCGGAGTAGTTGGGATAGTCGTACAGCGTCCGGTCGTGCAGCACCGGAATGCCCGCCGCCGCAAACACCGCCGCCATTTCGTCTCCTGCCTTGACCACATTGTAGCGGGAATCCGTAGTGCGGCGGTCACCGGACCAGACCAGAGAAGTTCCCTCCGTGGGCGTATAGGCTTCGCTGCCGTGGGTGTGGATGATGAGGATCTGTGGCGCGTCTACATCCTCTGCCAGCTGCGCGGCAAAGGGGCGGCGCAGGGCTTCCTCCGTCAGGGTGTGGGGCGAGGAATTGCTGATATAGGTGCGCCCGCAGACGGTGTAGCCCGCGGGATCGGTGGGAACGAGGGTCTTGGCCGGCACGCCGTTATCCACCGTTACTGGGGTGTCCAGCGGCGTTTCCTCCACCGGAACGGAGGTCTCCTCCCGTTCCTCCGGGGCAAGGGGAACAAATTCCGGTGCGGTTTCTTCCACATTCCACAGCTCTGCCACGGAGAGGCGGGCGGCGCCCAGCAGGGGCGACTCGCCGATGGTCAGTACCGTGGCGGCGGAGAGCGTGTCCTGCGGCCACAGATCGCCCAGCTCCCACCGCAGCGCCTCCAGCGGCAGCGCCCGTCGCAGACTGCGAGTGGCCGCGGATACGGAGTCGCTTCCGGCGGTGGCGGAGACCGTCCAGAGGACGGCGGCAGAGAGCAGCAGGGCTTGCGTTCGCTGCAGCGCCTTGGGCACGCGGAGCTTCTTCATGCACATCACCTCCGGGACAACCTATGCGCCGGAGGCGACATCTATGCAAAAAACAGCCGCCCCGAGTAGGGGCGGCTGTGTGCTTCAGTTCGCAAGGCTGCGCAGCAGCGCGATCTCCGCAGCATAACCGGGCAGCTCGTTGGGCGTCTCCAGACAGAAAGGCAGGTGTTTCAGCACCGGGTGGTTCACGATCCGCGCCAGCGCCTCCAGTCCGATGCAGCCCTCTCCGATGCGGGCGTGACGGTCTTTCCGGGCACCGCGGGGGTTCAGGCTGTCGTTGAGGTGGACGGCTTTCAGGCGGTGCAGGCCGACAATACGGTCGAATTCCGCCAGTACGCCATCCAGATCGCCGATGATGTCATAGCCTGCGTCGGAGACGTGGCAGGTGTCCAGGCACACGCCCACTTTGTCCGACAATTCAACGCGGGTCAGGATCTCCCGCAGCTCCTCAAAACTTCCGCCCACCTCGCTGCCCTTCCCTGCCATGGTCTCCAGCAGGACGGTGGTGGTCTGCTCCGGGCGGAGGATGGCGTTGAGCCCCTCGGCAATGAGGGCAATGCCGGCCTCTGTTCCCTGTCCCACATGGCTGCCGGGGTGGAAGTTGTAATACTGGCCGGGAATGTGCTCCAGCCGGGTCAGGTCGTCCGCCATGGTTTCCCGGGCAAAGACGCGGTTTTTCTCCTCCGCGCCGCAGAGGTTCAGGGTGTAGGGCGCGTGGGCAATGATGGGCGCAAAGCCTTGTCGTGCAAGCAGTTCCGTCAGCGCCGCGGCGTCGGCGATGTCCAGCGGTTTGGCGCGGCTTCCTCTGGGATTGCGGGTGAAAAACTGAAAAGTGTCCGCCCCCAGCTCCTGCGCCTGCCGCCCCATGGCGGCAAAGCCCGCGGAGGAGGACAGATGGCAGCCGATGTGCAGCATAAGAAGCCTCCTGTGTTTTTTCTTCAGTATACCACGATCTGTCGGCGCTGTCGGGGGCAAAAGCAACAAAATCTGTCAGGCAATGTCCTGCTGCCCCGGCAGGGATGGCTCCTCCTCCAGAAACAGCGACTCTGCCTGCTGCTGGGCAGCCATCAGTTCCTCCCGCAGATGCTGCAGAGCGGCTTCGGCGTCGGTGAGTGCGTTGAACAGCAGCAGATATTCTTTGGAAATAGGCTTCATATGGTATCCTCCTTTTTCATAAGCCACAAAATGTTGTTCGGATACCCTTATCATACACAGGCGCCGTGGCAGATGCTGTCCGATTTTGTCGAGAGATTGTGAAAAAAGAAAAAGGATGCGGAAGAGGGCAGAATGTGGGGAAATTTTGCCGCAGCCCTTGCCCCGGAATGAGGGGGATGGTATGATACACGGGAGAAAGGGGGCGCACGGCGTGGAAAACAGAGATTTTTTGCGGGAGCAGTGCGCCCGTTACCCGGCGCTGCGGGCGCAGGACTTGCTGAAAGCCGTCCACCAGAGCGTGTTCGGCTGCGGACACTTCGTGACGGACGAGGCATCTGCCGCAGCGCGGCTCCGGGAGGAATTGGCTGGTTATGTGCCCGCGGAGGGCCCGGATGTGGAACTGCTGGGCGGCAAATTCGGCCGCGTGCATCTGTGTGTCCTTCGCCACGGTCTGACGGAGGTGACATTGCTGAAGATGTTCCTCCTCTCGGCGCAGGAGAAATGCGGTAGCGCCGTGGAGGCGGAATTTCTGCTGGAAGAAGTGCTGACGCTGGCAAAGGACGGCGTGCTGCCTGTTGGATATGAGGAAATGGCTTCTGCCGCAGAACGCTGGCGCGCTGCGGGCTATCCCCTCTGCCGCCATTCCGCGGAATTTCGTGCCGCTTACGCCCCCGCCTATCGGGTGGTGCGGCGGGAGATGGCATGGGCGCTGCCCCTGTTTGCCGCCATCGACCGCAAGCTGGCGGAGAACGGCCGTGTGGTACTGGCCATCGAGGGCGGCGCCGGCAGCGGAAAGACCACGCTGGCGGACTTGCTGCGGCGCGTTTACGGCGCGGTGGTGTTTCATATGGATGATTTCTTCCTCCGCCCCGAACAGCGGACGCAGGCGCGGCTGGAAGATCCGGGCGGAAACGTGGATCGGGAACGAGTTTTGGAGGAGATTTTGCAGCCTATCTCCCGCGGCGAGGGCGTCGTGCACTATCGACCCTACGACTGCGCCGCACAGGCGCTGGGGAGGGCGGTGACAGAATTCCCTGCTGCGCTTACCGTTGTGGAGGGCGCGTACAGTATGCACCCGGAACTGGCGGGACACTATGACCTGTCCGTATTTCTGCGGCAAACGCCGGAGACCCAGCGCCGCCGCGTTCTGCACCGAAACGGGCAAGAGATGGCACAGCGCTTTTTCTCCACATGGATCCCCATGGAGAACCGGTATTTTGAAGTTTTTGACACGGCGAATCGCTGTGATCTGATTCTGGAGGTGGAACCGTGAAGCAAAGCATCAGACAAAGGGCGCTCCTCCGATTGCTGTATGCCTCGGCCTGCCTTGCTCTGTGCATGGTGCTGCCCTTCCTGACGGGGCAAATCCCGCAGATCGGCAGTATGCTCAGCCCCATGCACATCCCTGTGTTTCTGGCGGGATTCCTGTGCGGCCCGTGGTGGGCTGTGGCGGTGGGCGTTACGGCTCCGCTGCTGCGGTATCTGTGGTTGGGTATGCCGCCTCTGCTGACTGCCGTTGCCATGAGTTTTGAACTGGCTGCTTACGGGCTGGTGTCCGGCGTGCTCTATGCAAAGCTTCCCCGCAGAAACGGCAGTATCTATGCTGCGCTGCTCTCTGCCATGGTGCTGGGACGCATCGTCTGGGGTGCTGCCATGGTGGTGATCTCCGGTGTTTCTAAAACGGCATTTACGTGGGCGTCTTTTCTGGCAGGCGCCTTCACCAACGCCGTGCCGGGCATCATCGTCCACATCCTGCTGATCCCTGTGCTTGTCATGGCGCTGCGCCGCGCCGGATTGATCCGAGGATAAAAAAGATCCTCCTGCAACCCTGAAAAGCGCTGCAGGAGGGATTTTTATGCAAAAAGCACCCGCGGCCGCGGCCGCGGGTGCTTCGTTATGCAAGAGACGCTTTGTGCGGAGATTAGCCGATGGAAACCTTGTTGACCAGGAAGTACCAGGCACCGCCGACCAGAGCCACCAGAGCCAGGAAGCAGTAGCCATACTTGCCCAGAGGATAGAACCAGCTGCCAATGGGCTTCTTTCCACCTTCGTTGACAGCCGCCAGAGCGGTATCCTTCTTGAGAACCCAGAAGAACATGATGCCGGCCAGCAGAGCGCCCAGGGGGCAGATGTACACGGACACCAGATCCATCCACTGGGAGGTCCAGGGCTGGATAATCACGGAAACAACAGCGCCAATGATGCCGATCACGGCAACGCCAACGCCGCGCTTGAGGTGCAGCTTCTCCTGCAGGAAGGCCACGGGAGCCTCATACAGGTTGACGATGGAGCTGACACCTGCAAACAGAACGGCCACAAAGAAGACCATACCGACAATCTTGCCGCCGACCATGCCGTTGAGCACGCTGACCAGATAGATGAACATCAGACCCGGGCCGGAGGAGGAGGGCTCCATACCGCCGACACCCATTGCGGGCAGGATGACCAGCATAGCCAGCAGAGCGGCCATGGTGTCAAACAGAGCGACGTTGCGGGCGGAGGAGGGGATATCCTCGCTCTTGGACAGGTAGGAACCGTAGATCACGGAGCCGTTACCTGCAACAGACAGGGAGAAGAACGCCTGACCGAAGGCAAACAGCCAAACTTCCCAGTTCAGCAGGCCGGCGGGATCCAGAGTGAAGATGTACTTGTAGCCGTTGGAAGCGCCGTCCAGCGTGGCGATGTAGATTGCCAGACCCACAAACAGGAAGAACAGGACGGGCATCATGATCTTGTTGGCCTTTTCAATACCGGAGGCAATACCCATAGCCATAATAATCAGGGAGACCACCAGGCCGATGATCTGCCACACACCGTTGCCCAGAGTGAACAGACCCTGTTTGAACATCATGCCGATGGCTTCGCCCAGAGAGCCAGCCTCGGGAGCGGTGCGGATGAACTCGTTCAGGATGCCCACTTCGGGATTCAGTTCGGTGCCCATGGCAAACAGATTGCCGGACAGAGCCAGCCAGGTGTACTTGAAGATCCAGCCCAGAACCACGGTGTAGCCGATAGCCAGCATCATGGAACCGATAATGGGGAGCGCACCGATGGCTTCGCCGATACCTTTCTTGCCGGTGCGGTCCTCGGTACACTTACCGAAGGCACCGACGGGGCCGGCAGCGGCCCAGCGGCCGAGGGCAAACTCCTCGATGACGCCGGAGGCGCCGATCAGCAGAACGAAAATGAAGTAGGGGATCAGGAAGGTCAGGCCGCCGTACTTGGAGACCATGATGGGGAAACGCCAGATGTTGCCCATGCCGACGGCGGAACCGATGCAAGCGAGGATAAAGCCCCACTTGCTCTTAAAGCCGTCGCGCTTTTCCAGAGTTTGAGTGCTCATAGAGTAACTCCTTTTCCTTTTTAATAAAAGGCGGCGTCCGTGAAAACGATTCAATTTACACGGACGCCGCGGTTCACACACATTGCACTTGGCACACACTTTCCACGCGGCGCGCCTTACGCAAAATTTTCTGCCGGACCCTCACGCAAATTCTGTGCAGCGGGAAGGACACACATAAAGCAAGGGGAGATGATTACTTCTCCTCGTTGGCGTAGGGCTCGAGGAAGCAGTGGAAGTGACGCATGGGCAGGTTCTTGCCGGAGACGATGCGCATGTTGGGGATGTTCTCGCGATCCTTGTACAGCTCGGAGACAGCCTCGATGACGTAGTCCAGATGCTCCTTGGTCAGCTGGCTGCGGTTGATGGCGAAACGGACAACGTTGCACACCTCAGCCTGCTGCTCGGGAGTCTTCAGGTCGTACTCCATGGAGTAGTCGCCCAGCTCGGAAGTACGGATGCCGTAACGACGGATCAGCTCCATGGAGAAGCCCTGGCCGGCGAAGGTCTCGTGGCCGCGCTTGCCGTCGAAGAACTGGGTCATGTCGATGTACACGCCGTGGCCGCCTGCGGGCAGGATGACGCCCTTGACGCCGGCATTGTAGAAGCCCTCGGCCAGGTAGTTGCACTGGGAGATACGGTCGTGCAGATACTGGAAGTTGCAGGACTCCTTCAGACCGACGGCCAGAGCCATCATGTCACGGCCGGACATGCCGCCGTAAGAGTCGTTGCCGTAGCAGGAGATCTGCTTCACCTTCAGGCGGACGCCCACGTCGAAGGTCAGGTTGCCGTTCTCGTCGAAGTCGGAGAAGTTCTTCCAGAACAGACCCTTGTCGCGGAAGGCCAGCATACCGCCCATGTTGGCGTGGCCGTCCTTCTTGGCGGACATGCAGAACGCGTCGCAGTAGGAGAACATCTCGGTGGCGATGTAGCCGATGTCCTTATCCTCGTAACCGTCCTCGTTCATCTTGATGAAGTAGGCGTTCTCGGCCCAGCGGGCGGTATCCAGCACGAAGGGAATGTTGTACTTGTGAGCGATCTCGGAAGTGGCGCGGATGTTGGCCATGGAAACGGCCTGGCCGCAGACGGGGTTGTTGGTGATGCACATGAACACCAGGGGCACATTCTCGGGGCCGACGCCCTGGATCAGCTGCTCCAGCTTCTCCAGATCCATGTTGCCCTTGAACGGGTTCTTCTCGTACTTGCCGCCCTCGGGAACTTCGTACAGCAGCTCCTTGTTGTACAGGTTGCGGGGGATGGAGCCCATCTGCTTGATATTGCCCTCGGTGGTGTCGAAGTGGCCGTTGGAGGGGATGGTGAACACCTTGCCGGGATAACGCTCGGCCAGGATCTTCTTCACGATCTCCATCAGGACGGATTCAGCGGCGCGGCCCTGCTGGATGATGAAGGCGTTGGGACGCTCCATCTGTGCGGCGCCGCCGTTGAACAATCCGCCCTCATACTCGCACAGGTACAGCTCGTCCATCAGTTTGTCAACGTCCTTGCAGCCGGTGCGGATCAGGTCGATGGAATTCTTCCAGTTCTTCTCGCCGCCGCGCTCAAAGATGTCGCGGAACGCGTCCAGCAGGCAGTAGTAGCCGTTGTTGCGGCCGTAAGCCTCGTCGCCCAGCATCAGGGCAGACCACTGCACGTCGGTCATGGCGGTGGTGCCGGAGTCGGACAGCATGTCAACGGTCAGCATACCGGCGGGGAAAGCGAACTCATTCCAGTGAGTTGCATTCAGAGCACGCTCGCGCTGCTCCACGGTAACTTCGGGAAGGTGACGGACAGCATAGGTGTAGGAATGGGGGGTTGCTGCCTTCAGGGGATACTGCTTAGCCATAATACTTTACCTCCAATTGTTGTTGGGTGCGGTTCGCACCAATATTTCAGAGGATACCCCGGTCGTCGAAGGGCAGACTTCCCATGTCTGCCTTTGCGCCTAGCGGACAGTATCATTGCAGGGATGCCGGATAAGATTACTTAAGGGCGATGACCTCGATCTCCACAAGGGCATCCTTGGGCAGACGAGCCACCTCCACCGCGCTGCGGGCGGGATAGCTGCCCTCGGTGAAGAACTGTGCGTACACGCCGTTCATGGCGGCGAAGTCGTTCATGTCCTTGAGGAACACGGTGGTCTTCACAACATTGTCCATGGTCAGACCGGCCTCGGCCAGAATGGCCTTCACATTGGTCAGGGACTGACGGGTCTGGGCTTCGATCCCATCAGGGAACGTGCCGGTGGCAACATCGATGGGCAGCTGGCCGGATGTGATGACCATGTTGCCCAAATCGATTGCCTGGCTGTACGGACCGATGGCCGCAGGGGCATTGGCCGTACTGATTACGGTTTTCATCAGAAACGCCTCCTTTCGTTCATACGGTATAAATTTATCAAACCAAAAAATTTTTGTCAAGGTTAAATTGTGTACTTTGTACGACTAAACGGGCTGAAAATGGGGAATTGTGGCAAATGTAAACAAAGATTTGTGAAGGGGCTGTGAGAACGGTTTGTTTCTGCGATAAGAAAAATTTCTTTGACAGACCCCCATAAATCGACATATAATGAAGAAAATAAGAAGAAAAGGGGTGTCCGTATGCCGTCTGTTCCCAACACATTGCTTCAGCACTATGTAAAACTGACGGAATTTCTTGGTTTGGCCCTGGGCCCGGATTATGAGGTCGCGCTCCACGATATGACGGATAAGAACCGCTCCATCATCGCCATCGCCAACAATCACGTCAGCGGACGTGAGATCGGCGCACCGCTGACCAACGTTGCCCTGAGCATCCTGCGGGACAAAAGCTATGAGACCTCGGACTATCGCCTGCACTATTACGGCGTGTCCATCAACGGCAAGGATCTGCGTTCCAGCACTATGTTCATCAAGCAGAACGGCCGGCTGATCGGCATGCTGTGCATCAACTTTGACGACAGCCGCTACCGCGATTTGAGCAGCCGTCTGATGAGCCTGTGCCACCCGGATATGTTTGTGGAGGATGTGCTTCTGGCTGACGGAAAGCCTGCCGCCAAAAGCGCCGCCCCGGAGAAGTTCCGCAACTCCACGGACGCCGTAGCGGTGGACGCCATCAGCCGGGAGCTGGAGCAGCTGGGCGTCGGCGCGGAGCGCCTGACCGGCGAGGAACGGCTGAAGATCGTTGCCGCGCTGGAAAAGGGCGGCATCTTCCTGCTGAAAGGCGCTGTCCGGGATGTGGCGGCGGGACTGGGCTGTTCGCAGGCCAGCGTGTACCGCTATCTTGCCCAGGTCAAGGGCGACCACGAGATCACCTGACACATTCAAAAGCGGGCGAAAGCCCCCTTTGTCGCATGACCCCATCCCGTCGGAAGTCTCCGGCGGGATGTTTTTTGCATGAACGCCCCTTTGGTCTCATAGGATTCGGTAACAGAAAAAAGGGGGACTACCATGAAAAAGATGTTTGCGCTGCTGTGTGCGGTGCTTTGTGCCGCGCTGACGCTGGAACTGCCCGCGGCGGCGGTGGAGGTGGCGGCGCCCTCCGCCCTTCTGATGGAAAAGGAGACCGGCACCGTTCTTTACGCCAAGGATGAACACGCCCGGCTGGAGCCGGCCAGCGTCACCAAGGTCATGACGCTGCTGCTGACCATGGAGGCCATTGATTCCGGTCTGCTGGACTGGGATACCGTCATCACCGCCTCCGCCCACGCCTGTTCCATGGGCGGCAGCCAGATCTGGCTGAAGGAAAACGAGCAGATGACGGTGCAGGATATGGTGAAGGCCGTCTGCGTGGTGTCTGCCAACGACTGCGCTGTGGCGCTGGGCGAGGCGGTCTCCGGCAGCGAGGGCGCCTTTGTGGAAAAGATGAACCAGCGGGCGAAGGAACTGGGCATGAAGGACACCACCTTCAAAAACGCCACCGGGCTGCCGGTAGAGGGACACCTCACCTCCGCCTATGACATTGCGGTCATGAGCCGGGAATTGATCCTGAATCACCCGGAGCTGCGGCAGTACACCACCATCTGGATGGATACGCTGCGCGGCGGCGCGTCGGAACTGGTGAACACCAACAAGCTCATCCGCTTCTATGAGGGCGCCACGGGACTGAAAACCGGCTCCACGGACAACGCCCTCTACTGTCTCTCCGGCACGGCGGAGCGGGACGGCATGGAGCTGATCGCCGTCATCCTGAAGGACGCCACCTCCGCCCAGCGGTTCGAGGACGCCAAGATCCTGCTCAACCATGGGTTTTCCACCTATGCGCTCAAGCACATTGCCCCGGAGGCGGCGCTGCCGCCGGTGCCGGTGACCCTCGGCACGCAGGCCACGGTGCAGCCGGTGATGGAGGGCGGCTCGGCGCTGCTGCTGGAGAAGGCAAAGGCCGCGGATCTGTCCCAGACCGTGACGTTGGCGGAATGCGTGGAAGCGCCTGTTTCCAAGGGGTCCCGCCTGGGAACGCTGACCGTGACCTCCGGGGAAACGGTGCTGGCGGAGATCCCGCTGACCGCCGGAGAGGAAATCCCCCGCATCACCTACGGACAGATGCTGGCGCGCCTTCTGCGCATGGCGTTTCTGTCCGTGTGATCCGACTGCTGTACGCGGTCTCAACTGCCCCGAAGAACACCTGTTCTTCGGGGCAGTTTTGCGCCGAGCCCTCAAAAATGTTCTTTTTCCCAACCTTCGACGGATTCCCCTTGCCGTCCTGTGAGGGAAATGATATACTTTTTCCAATAAAATACAGAAACCGTCTGAAAAGAAAGGATACATCCTATGCTGAACGTAAAGTTGTTTGAAATGCAAACGTTTCTGACCGAGCCGTATGAGAAGGCGCTGGAAGCCGGATTGAAGGCGGCGGAGGAAAAGCTGCAAAACGGCAGCGGAGCCGGCGGCGAATTCACTGGCTGGGTCCATCTCCCCCGGGACTACGACAAGGAGGAGTTCGCCCGCATCGAAGCGGCAGCCGCGCGTATTCGGAGCGATTCGCAGGCGCTGGTGGTCATCGGCATCGGCGGCAGCTATCTGGGGGCCCGCGGCGTGATCGACTGCCTCTGCTCCCCCAACTATAACCTGAAAAAGAAGGACACCCCCAACGTCTACTTTGTGGGCAACGGTCTGTCCTCCGACGCGCTGCAGGAGGTGCTGGATCTGGTGGCGGATGTGGATTTCTCCGTCAACGTCATCTCCAAGTCCGGCACCACCACCGAGCCTGCCGTGGCCTTCCGCTTCTTCCGGGAGGCGCTGGAGAAGAAATACGGCAGGAAAGAAGCCGGACGGCGCATCTACGCCACCACGGACAAGGCCCGCGGCGCATTGAAAGCGCTGGCGGATGCCGAGGGGTGGGAGACCTTTGTGGTACCCGACGACGTGGGCGGAAGATATTCTGTGCTGACCGCTGTGGGTCTGCTGCCCATTGCTGTGACCGGCGTGGACATCCGCGCCCTGATGGCCGGTGCGGCGGAGATGATGGAACACTGCGCCAAAGGTACTTACGCCTGCCCTGCGTGGAAATATGCCGCCGCCCGCTACGCCCTGTATTCCGCTGGTTATCCCGTCGAGATCCTTGCCTGCTACGATCCCGCTTTCCGCTTCATGAGCGAGTGGTGGAAGCAGCTCTACGGCGAGAGCGAGGGTAAGGACGGCAAGGGCATCTTCCCTGCCAGCGTGGATTTCACCGCCGACCTGCACTCCATGGGTCAGTACATCCAGGAGGGTCAGCGCATTCTCTTTGAGACCGTGGTGCGGCTGGGCGCTTCTGATCGTCAGTGCTATGTCCCCCGGGACGAGGCCGACGGCGACGGACTGAACTTCCTGGCCGGCAAGAGCATGGACTTCATCCGCGACCGCGCCATGGACGGCACGCTGCTGGCGCACCATGAGGGCGGCGTGCCCAACCTGATTGTGGAGACCGACGGCAAGTCTGCCGCCGATCTGGGTCAGCTGATCTACTTCTTCGAGTATGCCTGTGGTCTGTCCGGCTATCTGCTGGGCGTGAACCCCTTCGACCAGCCCGGCGTGGAGGCCTATAAGAAGAATATGTTTGCTCTGCTGGGCAAGCCCGGCTACGAGGAGCGACGCGCCGAACTGGAGGCCAAACTGAACAGATGATCCCTGACCACCGCGTTTTCCGCACAATTGCAAGAAAGACGCTGTGAATTTGCTTTTTTGCATTGTTTTTTTCAAATGACTGTGCTATGCTAGGTTTAGCAAAGTACACTTGCAGCAAAAAATGACAGGAGTGATTTACTATGGTTAGACTGATTATGGGCGTAAAGGGTTCCGGCAAGACCAAGCAGCTCATTGAAAAGATCAACAACGCGGCCAAGGACGAGCCCGGCAACGTCGTTTGCATCGAGGCCGACCGCAATATGACCTATGATATCCACTACAACATCCGCCTCATCGACGCGGAGGAGTACAAGCTGAACAGCTATGAGCTGATGCGCGGCTTTATCAGCGGTCTGTATGCCGGCAATTATGACATCACCCATGTGTTTATCGACAATCTGTGCAAGATCGTCGGTCAGTCCATGGATAAGGATACCGAGGAGTTCCTGAACTGGCTGGATGCGTTCGGCGAGAAGAACAACCTGAAGTTCACCGCCACCATCAGCGCGGAACCTTCCACCGCCTCCGAGGGCATTAAGAAGTATCTGTAATAAATGAACCAGACAAGCCTCCGTCCTTCGGGACGGAGGCTTTTTTGTCCCCAAAGCCGTCCCGCCCCCCTTCCGCGTTCCGTCCGCGTCCAAAGCGGCGGCGGAGGCGAGACGGGAAATCCGTCAACGTGCCTGATTTGTAAGGCTGGAGGAGATTTGTGCTTTACCTGACGGGTGTTTTCTGTTATAATAAAATAGTTATAATGGCTTCATAGTTCAATTTGCGGAAAGGAGGGCTGTCCGTGAAGTTTAAAAAGTGGAATATCGGCGCACCGGCAGAAGCGGATGTGGCCCTTCTGCAAAGCGCGGGCTATCCCTATCTGCTGGCGCTGACCCTTGCGGCACGCGGCATTTCTGCGCCGGAGGCGGCTGCGGAATTTTTGGAGCAGGAGCGAAGCCTGACCATCTCCCCCATGCTGATGCGGGATATGGACAAGGCTGTTGCGCGCATCCAGCGTGCCATTGCCGACGGCGAGACCATCGCCGTGTTTGGCGACTACGATGTAGACGGCATCACCTCCACGGTGCTGTTGATGGACTATCTGAAAAATTGCGGCGCCCGTTGTCTGCGCTATATCCCCCGCCGCATTGAGGACGGCTACGGCCTCAGCCGCGAGGCCATTCAGGGTCTGCACGATCAGGGGGCCACGCTGATGATCACCGTGGACTGCGGCATCACCGGCAACGAGGAAGTGGCCTTTGCCAATTCTCTGGGCATGGATGTGGTGGTGACCGACCACCACGAGTGCAAGGAGCAGCTGCCGGACGCGGTGGCTGTGGTGGACCCGCACCGCAGCGACTGTCCCTACCCCTTCAAGCATTTGGCCGGCGTGGGCGTGGCGCTGAAGCTGGTGCTGGCGCTGGGCGGCGAGAACCGGGAGGGCGCGCTGTTCGCCCGGTACTGCACGCTGGCCGCCATTGGCACCATTGCCGACGTCATGCGCATGGAGGGTGAGAACCGCACCATCGTCTCCTGTGGTCTGGAGGCTTTGAGCCACACGGACTTTGTGGGCGTACACGCCCTGCTGAAAGAGGCGGGACTGCTGGGCAAGCCCATTACCTCCATTCAGATTGGCTTTGTCCTCTCTCCCCGCATCAATGCGGCCGGCCGCATGGGCGCGGCAGATCTGGCCGCCGACCTGCTGGAGACCGACGACCCCGCCCGTGCCGAGGAACTGGCGCGGGAGCTGTGCGAGCTGAACCGGGAGCGTCAGGCGGTGGAAGCCGCCATCTGCGCCGACGCCATCAGCCAGATCGACAAGCTGCGCGCCGAGGAGCGCAGCGCGCTGGTGCTGTCCAGTGAGGACTGGCATCAGGGCGTGGTGGGCATCGTTGCCTCCCGTTTGAGCGAAAAATACTCCTGCCCCAGCTTTATGATCCACCTGAAGGACGGCGCGGGCAAGGGTTCCTGCCGTTCCTACGGCGGACTGAACCTCTTTGCCGCGCTGGAATCCTGCTCCGACCTGCTGGAGGGCTTCGGCGGCCATGAACTGGCAGCCGGCTTCACCATCGCCGAGAGCAATATCGATGCCTTTCGCACCCGCATGAACCGCTATGTGCGCTCCGCCACCGGCGGAGAGCTGCCGGTGTCTTCTCTGGAGGTGGACGCCGCCATTACCTGCCCCGGCGAAGTGACGCTGGATCAGGTGGAGGCACTGGAACATCTGGAACCCTACGGCGCGGGAAATCCCCGCCCGGTGTTTGCCCTGTTGGGCGCCACGGCGGAGTCCATCCAGACCGTGGGACAGGGGCGGCACCTGAAACTGCGCCTCACCAAGGGCACCTGCCGTTTCGACGCCATCTTCTTCTCCGTGACGGAGGAGGAGTGCGGCATCACGCCCGGTATGCGGGTGGACGCCGCGTTCTACCTGCAGGCCAACACCTTCCGCGGAAACACCACGCTGCAGATGCAGCTGGTGGATATTCGCCCCTCCCTGACCCCCAGCCGCCATCAGGCGGAGGCGCTGGCACTGCTGAACCGCCTTGTGGAGGGTGCGCCCATCACGCCCCAGGAAACCAGCCGCCTGCAAACCACCCGGGATCAGCTGGTGCCCTACTGGCGCGTGCTGGAACGGCAGCTGCGGGGCGGAAAGCTGGAGACGGAGCATCTCCCCTTCCTGCGGCAGCTGGCCCGGGATGCCGCCGCCGAGAACGGCACCGGAGAAAACTTTCTCCGTGCGGCTCTGGCACTGGAGGTGTTCCACGAGCGGGGTCTGCTGACCCGTGTGCAGCAGGGTGATACGCTGACGCTGCATTTGAATTCCGTGCAGGGCAAGGTGGACCTGGCCGCCTGTCCCTATCTGCTGCGGCTCCAGACAGGAAATGTCTTTCAGAATCGAGGTGATTTGCCGTGACGCTTCAGGACCAGTGGGAACTGCTGGAAAAAACCATACGAGGCTATAACCCCACCGCGGATTTTGCACAGATCCGCGCCGCTTTCGAGCTGGCCGAACGCGCCCATGAGGGACAAAAGCGCAAAAGCGGCGAACCCTATATTACCCACCCCGTGTCCGTGGCGCAGATCGTAGCCGAGCAGCGACTGGACTCCGAGTCCATCATTGCTGCCCTGCTCCACGATGTCATTGAGGATACCCCCGTCACCCACGAGGAGGTGGCGAAGCAGTTTTCCCCCACGGTGGCCGATCTGGTGGAGGGCGTCAGCAAGCTGACCCGCATCCAGTACGCCTCCAAGGAAGACGAGCAGATGGAGAACCTGCGGAAGATGCTCATTGCCATGAGTAAGGACATCCGCGTGATCCTCGTCAAGATCTCCGACCGGCTGCACAATATGCGCACCATGGAGTATCAGTCCCCGGAAAAGCAGAAGCTGAAATCCATGGAGACCATGGAAATTTACGCCCCCATCGCCCACCGTATGGGCATGCAGCGCGCCAAGTGGGAACTGGAGGACCTATCTCTGAAATATCTGGATCCCGTGGGCTATACGGAGATCGTGTCCCGGCTGGAATCCAAGAGCCACGAATACGAAGCTTTCATGAATCGCACCCAGATCCAGATCGATGACCGCCTGAACGAACTGAACATCCCCCACATCGTCTACGGCCGCATGAAGCACCCCTACTCTATCTACCGCAAGATGTTTAACCAGAACAAGGGGCTGGATGAGATCCTGGACCTGTTCGCCTTCCGCGTCATCGTGGACGGCGTGGGCGACTGTTATAACGTGCTGGGCGTGATCCACGACCTCTACAAGCCCATTCTGGGCCGCTTCAAGGACTATATCGGCACCCCAAAGCCCAACGGATACCAGTCTCTCCACACCAGCGTCATCGGCCCGGACGGCCTGCCCTTTGAGGTGCAGATCCGCACCCGGGAGATGCACGAGATCGCCGAGTACGGCATCGCCGCCCACTGGAAATACAAGCAGAACGGTCAGGGCGAGGGCTCGGAAGGCCGCTACGAGTGGGTGCGCCGCCTGCTGGAAAATCAGGAGGGCGCCGACGCCGAGGAGTATATCCACTCCCTGAAGATCGATATGTTCGCCGACGAGGTGTTCGTATTCACCCCCAACGGCGACGTGCAGAACCTGCCCGCCGGTGCCACCCCCATCGACTTTGCCTACGCCATCCATTCCGCCGTGGGCAACCGTATGGTGGGCGCCAAGGTCAATAACCGCATCGTCACGCTGGACTATGCGCTGAAAAACGGCGACATTGTGGAGATCCTGACCGCCAAGAACGCCAAGGGCCCCAGCCGTGACTGGATGAAGATCGCCAAGTCCAGCGAGGCGCGAAGCAAGATCCGTCAGTGGTTCAAGAAGGAGCGGAAAGAGGAAAACATCGGCAACGGCCGCGCTGCCTTTGAGTCCGAACTGAAGCACATGGGCTTGACGCTGAAGGACGTCACCGCCCCCGAGGTGCTCAACGCCGTGCTGAAAAAGATGCCCTACGGCTCTCTGGAGGAAATGTACGCCGCCATCGGTTACGGCGGTTTCACCGCCCAGAAGGCCGTCAGCCGGATCCAGGGCGAGCTGCAGCGGCTGAACCGCAGCCAGCAGACGGAACAGCAGCTGCTCGACGCCGCCGAGAACAAGACCAAAGAGGAGACGGCCTCCGCCCCTGTCCAGAAGCGCGTCAAGAGCGAGCAGGGCATCATCGTGGAGGGACTGGACAACTGTCTGGTGAAGTTCTCCAAGTGCTGCACCCCCGTCCCCGGCGACAAGATCATCGGCTTTATCACCCGCGGCTACGGCGTGTCCGTCCATCGCTGTGACTGTCCCAACGCCTCGGAGGAAAAGCGCTCCCGGCCTGGCCAGGAAGGCCGCTGGATCAACGTTTCCTGGGGTACGGACACCAACGACAACTATCCCACGCTGCTGGAGGCGGTGTGCAAGGATCGCAGCAACCTGCTGCTGGACATCTCTGCCGCCCTCTCCTCCACCAACACCTACGTGCTGGGCATCAATACCCGCAACACCGAGGACGGCTACGCCGTCTGCCGGCTGGAGATCCGCGTGAAGGACGAACAGCAGCTCCAGACCCTGATGAACAAGCTGCACCAGATCTCCGGCGTGTTGAGCGTTTCCCGCCCGGCGGGATAACTTAAAGAGGGGATTACATCCCCCCTTTAGATTCCCCCCACCAGTGACATCGGTCACTGGTGAACGCCGCCCAAGGCGGCTGGGTTGGGGGATTTTCGCCACGCACATGTCGCGGCGAAAATGATTGGAAAACATTCGCCTGGCGGCGAATTGAGCCTTTTTGCGAAAAAGAAAGGAATTTTACGATGCGCGCTGTGGTTACCCGCGTGAAAAGTGCCTCCGTCACCATTGACGGCCGCGTCAACGGAAAAATCGGAACGGGCTTTCTCGTTCTGCTGGGCGTCGGACCCAACGACACGGAGGAAGTCGCCGTAAAACTGGCGGAGAAGATCTGCAACCTCCGTGTGTTCGAGGACGAAAACGGAAAAATGAACCGCAGCCTGGAACAGGCGGGCGGCAGTGTGCTGGTGGTTTCCCAGTTCACCCTGTATGCGGACACCTCCTCCCGCCGCCCCGGCTTTTCCGGCGCGGCCAAGCCGGATCTGGCCATCCCTCTGTATGAGAAATTCATGCAGCACTGCCGCGACCGTGGCTTTGCCGTGGAACACGGCGAGTTCGGCGCGGAGATGCAGGTGGAATCCTGCAACGACGGGCCTGTGACCATCCTGTTCGATACGGACAAGTAAGGAGCGCCTATGGAGATCAAGATTTTGCAGGTCGGCCCCATCGGTACCAACTGCTACATTCTTTGTGACGAAACGGAAAAGAAGTGCGCGGTGGTCGACCCCGGCGGCGACGCCCGGCACATCCTTGCTGCGGTGGAGCGCACCGGCTGCGCGCCCTGCGCCGTCTTTCTTACCCACGGACACTACGACCACACCGGTGCTGCGGCGGAGCTTTCCGATGCGTGGCCCGGCGTGCCGGTGTATCTGAACCGGCGGGATCGGTATGAGGGTGATGCGTATTTGCAGCAGCTCTTTCCTGCCATTCCCGGCGCACAGGATTACGACGAGGGCGACGAGATCGCCGTGGGCAGTCTGACGATCCGTGTGCTGTCCACCCCCGGCCACTCCGAGGGCAGCGTGACCCTGCGCTGCGGCGATGTGCTGTTTTGCGGCGACACCCTTTTTGCCGGCTCCATGGGGCGCACCGATTTCCCCGGCGGCTCCATGAAGAAGATCATGGACTCTCTGCGCCGTCTGGGCGGATTGGAGGGTGACCTGCAGGTGCTGCCCGGCCACATGGAGACATCCTCTCTGGATGCGGAGCGCCGCAGAAACCCCTATCTGATCGAAGCCATGCGTGGCCAGTGAGGAAAGTTTATGAAACTGGTATTAAACGGACATGACGAGCGGTATATTGTGGAACAGAGCCTGATGAATCTGTTCCCCGGCGAAAAGCCCGTCTATGAGCCGATCCTGCCCGGAGACGACAGCTGGGCCGTGGTCTCCCTGCGGGAGGAGGCGGATCGCTGTCATGTGACGGTGGAGCTGTCCTTTCAGGGCAGAACCGCGCCTTACAGCTGCGGCGCGCCTCTGACAGGCACCGATTTTGAAAAAGAGGGTCAGCGGCGCCATACCATCGCCCGCTGCTTCTTCCTTGCTGCCCGTGCGGCAACCGGCGTGACGCCCCCCTGGGGCATGCTCACCGGCGTCCGACCGGATAAGCCTGTGACATGGGCGCTGGCGGAGGGGAAAACGGCGGAGCAGGCTCGCGCTATGCTGGAAAATGACTATTTTGTGTCTCCCTCCCGCGCAACACTGGCGCTGGAGACCGGCTCTGCGGCGCTGACCGCCGCCCGGAAGCTGGGCGAAAAGGACATTGCCGTCTATGTGGGCATCCCCTTCTGCCCTACCCGCTGCTCCTACTGCTCCTTTGTCAGCCACAGCGTGGAGCGCAGCTTCGCCCTGGTGCCGCCCTATGTGGACGCTCTGGTGGAGGAGATCCGCGCCGGCGGCGAAATGGCTTGCCGTGAGGGGCTGCGTGTCCGTGCCTTCTACATGGGCGGCGGCACGCCCACCACATTGACGGCCCAGCAGATGGACCGTGTGCTGACGGCCTTTGAGGAGTCCTTTGACATCCTTCCCTGTGAGGAGATCACCGTGGAGGCCGGACGTCCGGACACCATCACCGCCGAAAAACTGGCCGTGCTGAAAAGCCACGGCGTCACCCGCGTCAGCGTGAATCCCCAGACCATGGAGGATCATGTGCTGCGTGCCATCGGCCGCTGCCACACCGCCGGGGACATCGAGCGAGCCATGGAGCTGGTGGCGGCCTACGGCTTCCCCCACGTGAACATGGATCTGATTGCGGGTCTGCCCGAGGATTCGCCGGAGGGCTTCCGCCGCTCGCTGGATCGCTGTCTGGCCTTCGGCACGGACAATGTCACCGTGCATACCCTTGCCCTGAAACGGGGCAGCCGCATCCTGACGGAGGGGCTTTCCATCCCCGACGGCGCCGCCGTGGCGGAGATGCTGGACTATGCCGAGCCGGTGCTGCGCCGTACCGGCTACGCGCCCTATTACCTCTATCGCCAGAAGCAGATGTCCGGCAGTTTTGAGAACATCGGCTGGTGCAAAACCGGCGCGGAGTGCTGGTATAACATCTATATCATGTCGGAGCTTTGCTCCATCCTCTCCTTCGGCGCAGGCGGCTCCACCAAGATGGTGGAGCCGGGCACCAACCGCATCGAGCGGGTGTTCAACCTGAAATATCCCAAGGAATATACCGAGCGGCCGGAGAAATGTCTGGAAAATCAGGCCGCCTTCGCTGCTTTTTATCAGAACCTGTAAACCACCCAACAGAAAGGAGCCGACCATATGCCGTACTCTCTTACACAACTGAACGCAGCCGTCCGCACAGACCCCAGAGCCTTTGTGGAGGAATGTGACGCCGCCTACGCCAAAAAAGTGCAGGCAGCGGCGGAAAAGATCGCGGAGCATCGCGGAGAGTCCCGCATCATCCTGCTCTCCGGCCCGTCCGGCTCCGGAAAGACCACCACGGCGCTGAAGATCGAGGAACAGCTGGAAAAAATGGGCATCGAGACCCACGCCGTGGCCATGGACAACTATTTCAACACCATTGACCCCGAAACGGCACCCCGCAACCGGGAGGGAGAGATCGACTACGAGTCTCCCTTCTGTCTGGACGTGGATCTGCTCAACCGGCATTTTGCCATGCTGGACCGGGGCGAGACCATCCATGTGCCCAAGTACGAGTTTGCCCGGCAGATGCGCTCCAACATTCTCTCCCAGCCCCTGCATCTGGGTGAAAACGAGCTGGCCATTTTCGAGGGCATCCATGCCCTGAACGACATCATCGTGGGCAAGAATCCCCACGCGTTCAAGCTGTATATCGCCGCCCGCAGCAATCTGGTGGATGACGACGGCAAGGTCGTGTTTGAACACTCCTGGCTGCGCCTGTGCCGCCGCATCGTGCGCGACAATCTGTTCCGCGGCAGCGACGCTGCCGCCACGCTGAAGATGTGGCCCAATGTCCGCCGCGGCGAGAAGCTGTACATTTCTCCCTACAAGGAGAATGCTCACATCATGTTCGATTCCTCTCTGGCCTTTGAGTTTGCTGTCATCAAACCCCTTGTGCTGCCTCTGCTGGAGCAGATCCCCACCGGAAAGTACGCGGTGGTGGACGATATGCTGCGCGGTTTCGAGAAGATCGAGGCGCTGGACGAAAGCTATGTGGCGCCGGACTCTCTGGCAAGAGAGTTCATCGGTGGCAGCACCTACGACAACCATTGAGACGGATACCGGGAGGATGCGTATGAACGAAAAAATGAACGACCTGCTGGAACAGGTGCGGCGCGGCGCCGTGCGCGCCGGCGATGCGGCCGCTGATGCGGCATACGGCGTTGGGAAAATGGCCGGTGAGCTGCTGAGCGTGGCGAAGCTGAATGTCCGCATCATGGATCAGAAGGCCGCCGTGAATCTGGCGATGCGCCAACTGGGTGAGCTGCTCTACGCCACCCATACCGGAGATCCCACCGAATCCGAGGTGCTGCAGGCAAAACTGGAGGAGATCGATGCCCTGAAGGCGGAGATCGCCGCCCTGGAGGCGCAGATCCGCAAGGAAAAGGGTGCACAGACCTGCGGCGTCTGCGGTGCCGCGATCCGGAAGGACGACGCCTTCTGTCGGAAGTGCGGAGGAAAACTGTGATGGACGGTTACCGCTTTGAACAGTATCTGGAGAGTGCGGAGGCACTGCGGCAGAAGCTGAAAGGCTTTCGCCCCCGGGTGCTGCTGATCCTCGGCTCGGGGCTGGGCGCGCTGGGCGACGAGGTGGAAGACCCCGTCTGCGTTTCCTATGAGGATGTTCCCCACATGAAGCACTCCACCGCGCCGGATCACAAGGGGCGGTTCGTGTTCGGCCGCCTGGCCGGGCAGGATGTTGCGGTGATGCAGGGTCGGCTCCACCCCTATGAGGGCTGGAGCTTTGCCGACGCGGCCTATCCCGTGCGCGTGCTACGGCTGCTGGGTGCAGAGCTGCTCTTTGTCACCAACGCCGCCGGCGCCGTCAACGAAGCGTTTTCCGTGGGCGATCTGATGCTCATCACCGACCACATCAAATTCGCCCCCGCCAGTCCCCTGACCGGCCCCAACGCGGACGAGTTCGGCCCCCGCTTCCCCGACATGACCCATGTCTACGCCCCCCGGCTGCAAACCGTTGCCCGTGAAAGCGCCGCGGAGCTGGACATCCCCCTGCGTGAGGGCGTGTATATGTACTTCGCCGGACCCCAGTATGAGACACCGGCGGAGATCCGCGCCGCCCGCGTTCTGGGCGCCGACACCGTGGGCATGTCCACCGTGCCGGAGGTCATCACCGCCGCCCACTGCGGCATGGAGGTGCTGGGCTTCTCCCTGTGCACCAACATGGCTGCCGGCGTGCTGGACCAGCCCCTCTCCGGTGAGGAGGTCATTGCCGCGGGCGCGGCTGCCGCACCCCGCTTTGCCGCGCTGGTCAGGCGGTGTCTGGAACGGGCATAATCTGTCCGGACTGCCAATAGGCTTGTAACGGGCGGGGTTGTCCGCCGCTGTGCATTTCTGATGGAATTCGAGGTAAATGTTCCATGTCGAAACAACCCAAAAAACAGTCCTTTCTCGGTGGCGCCGTCGTTCTGGCGGCGTCGGCGGCGGTGGTCAAGCTGATCGGCGCCGTTTACAAGATCCCGCTGAACAACATTCTGGGCGAGGTGGGAAAAACCTATTTCCAGACCGCCTATGAGATCTACAATGTGCTGCTGACCATTTCCACCGCGGGTCTGCCGCTGGCCATCTCCAAGCTGACCAGTCAGGCGCACGCCCAAGGGCGGGAAAATGAAAAGCGCAAGATCTTCTATACCGCCATCTGGCTGTTTCTGGGGCTGGGACTCACCGGTTCGCTGCTGATGTTCTTCGGCGCGGAGCAGCTGGCGGCCTTCCAGAACAACTCCATGGCCTTCCTGCCCATCCGGGCGCTGGCCCCGGCGGTGTTCTGTGTATGTTTGCTTGCCTGCATGCGCGGCTACACGCAAGGCCAGGGCAATATGACTCCCACCGCTGTTTCCCAGGTGTTGGAAGCCCTGTGCAAGGTGGGCATCGGTCTGCCGCTGGCGTGGTATCTGCTGCGGCTGGGTCGCGGACTGGACAGCGGCGCCGCAGGCGCCATTCTGGGCGTGACTGTGGGCACGGTGCTGTCGATGTTTTTCCTGTTCTGGTACCTGCTTCGTAACCGTGACACGGAGAAATCTCTGGATGTACCGGCCAGCAGCGGTGCACTGATGAGAAAGATCCTCGCCATCGGCGTGCCCATCACGCTGAGCAACTCCGCCATGAGCATCATCACCCTGGTGGACACCAAGATCGTGCTGGGCCGCCTGCAAAGCGGGCTGGGTCTGACGGAAGTGGCTGCCGCCGCCCTGAAGGGTCAGTACAGCTACGCCATGGACATGGTGAACATGGTGGTGGCCTTTGCCTATCCCGTCACCATGAGCCTTCTGCCGGCCGCCTCCGCCGCCTTTGCGCGGAAGGATCACGCCGGCGCGGAGCGGATCATCTCCTCCGCCTTCCGGGTCATCATCCTCCTCTCCCTCCCTGCCGGCGTGGGGCTCTCCGTGCTGGCTACGCCCATCATGCAGCTGGTGCTGCCCGCCCAGCCGGAATCTGCGCTGGCGGCAGGCCCGCATCTGCAGATTTTGGGCTTTGCCTGCATTCTCATCTTCCTGATGATTCTGACCAACGCCCTGCTGCAGACCTACGGCAAGGAGCAGATCCCCATTTTCACCGTCATTGCCGGCGGCGTGACCAAGGTGGTTATGAACTATGTGCTGGTGGGCGACCCTGATATCAATATCCACGGCGCGCCCATCTCTACCCTGTGCTGCTACGGCGTCATTGTGGCGCTGAACCTGTTCTTCGTCTGGAAGCACTCCCCCAGAAAGCCGAAATATGTCCAGCTGTTCGCCAAACCCATTCTGGCGTCCGTGCTGATGGGCGGCACCGCGTGGGCGGTATACGGCTTTGCTAGCCGCTTCCTCTCCGGCCACAGCGCCTACGGTGCCAATGCCCTTGCCACCATGGTGGGCATCTGTGCTGGCGTGGTGGTATACGGCATTCTGGTCATCGCGCTGCGCATTTTGCGTGCGGAGGATCTCCGCAGCATGCCCAAGGGTGAAAAACTTATTAAACTTCTGCACTTAAAGTGAAAAATCCAGTAATATCAAGGGTTTTCTAGCGAAAAATCCTTGCAAAGGCAGGCATTGTATGGTAAATTTTCAATGTAAGAGCCAGTATGGCTGGGACGACTTTTTGGAGATCATGCGGCTTTTGCGCAGCCCCGGCGGCTGCCCGTGGGACGCAGAGCAGACCCACACCTCCATTCGCAGAGAATTTCTGGAGGAGACCTACGAGGTGCTGGACGCGCTGGATCGGGACGATCCTGCTGCCATGTGCGAAGAATTGGGCGACATCCTGATGCAGGTGGCCTTCCATGCCCAGATCGAGCGGGAAGCCGGCCGCTTCACCATGGACGAGGTGGTGGACGGCATTGCGCAGAAAATGGTCTACCGCCATCCCCATGTCTTTGGCGGCGAGCTGAAAGCCGACAACACCGAGCAGGTGCTGGTGAACTGGGAAGCCCTGAAACGCAAGGAAAAAGGCCAGTTCTCCACGGCGGACGCCATCGAGGCTGTTCCCCACACCCTGCCTGCCCTGTGGCGCGCCGAAAAGATCCAGAAAAAGACCGCCAAGGCCGGCTTCGATTGGAGCAGTTCCCTCAACGCATTGGAAAAGCTGGAGGAGGAGATCCGCGAACTGCGGCAGGCATTGGAGCGCGGCGAGGCTGCCGATGCCCCCCACGGCATCCGGGAGGAAGTAGGCGACGCGCTGTTCATGGCCGCAAAGCTGGCCCAGATGCACGGCGTGGATCCCGAAGAAGCGCTGCATCTGGCCTGCGACAAGTTTGAGCGCCGCTTCCGCAAGGTGGAAGGTGCTGCCGACAAGCCTCTGGGCGAATATGCCGAGGCGCAGTTGGTGGAACTGTGGACGAATGCCAAAGAAACCGAGTCTTAAACGCGAAGCGCGTTAAGAATAAATTTGCAAACAAAAGATTTTATAGGAGGAATCGCCCATGAACAAAGCTGAACTGATTAATGCTGTTGCTGCCGCTGCCGACGTTTCCAAGAAGGACGCCGAGGCCGTGATCTCTGCCACTCTGGACGCCGTCACCGCCGCTCTGAAGGCCGGCGACAAGGTCCAGCTGGTTGGTTTTGGTTCTTTCGAGGTCAAGAAGCGCGCCGCCCGCATCGGCCGCAACCCCAAGACCAAGGAGACCATCGAGATCCCCGCTTCTGTCGTGCCCGTGTTCAAGGCCGGCAAGGCTCTGAAGGACGCCGTTTCCAAGTAATTGATTGATTAAGACAAAGAGAACTGCCGGCACGAAAGTGTCGGCAGTCTTTCTTCCGCAGAAAGGAGTCCATCTATGCGTCTGGACAAATATCTGAAAGTCTCCCGCCTGATCAAGCGGCGCACCGTGGCCAACGAGGCCTGCGACAACGGGCTGGTTACCGTCAACGGCCGCGCCCAGCGTGCCTCCTACGAGGTGAAGCCGGGGGATCGTATTTCCCTGTCCTTTGGTACGCGTACGCTGACGGTGGAGGTGGTCTCCGTGCAGGAGACTGTGAAGCAGGCCGACGCCGCCACCCTTTACAGAGAGGTTCGCGAGGAATAATCTTCTCTCCTCCGCCATATAGTGTGGACGGAGGGAGGGACGAACCATGAACGAATACAACGTGGTGCCCCGCAGTGCACACCGGCTGGAACTGACCGGTCGGGAACGGCTGATGGTCTCCGGCGTGGAGGATGTGGCGCGCTTTGACGAAACGGGCATTGTCATGACCACCGCTGCCGGGACGCTGGTGGTGACCGGCGAGAATCTGCACATCGGCAAGCTGTCGCTGGACGGCGGCGAATTGCAGGTGGATGGTCGGATCGACTCCGTCGCCTATGAGGACGACGGACTTGCTTCCGGCGGCTTCTTCAGCCGTTTGTTCGGAGGCGGCTGATGGGCGTCAGGGTCTCCGAGCAGCTGCTGGCGTTTGGACAGTCCATTTTGCTGGGGCTGTCTGCCGGTGTGCTGTATGACCTGCTGCGCACCGTGCGGCTTCGTCTGCCCCGCAGCACGGCGGTGCTGGACGGCCTCTACTGTCTCTGCGTGGGCGCGGCGGCCTTTTTGTTTCTGCTGCGCCGCGGCTCCGGGGAGCTGCGGGGTTTCATGGCGCTGGGCGGCGTGGGCGGCGCCGTGCTGTTTTTTTGCGCCCTTTCCCGCCCTCTGCGGCCCGTTTGGGACTTTTGGGCGGAAACTGCGGCGCACCTGCTGCGGCTGCTGGCTCTTCCCCTGGCGCTGTGCCGGGTAATTTTGAAAAAAACGGTCCGGCAACTGAAAAAGCTCTTTTATTTTGCATGGAAATGCTATACAATAGGAAAAAATGGGCGCAAGTGTGCTTTTTACGAAGGAGGCCCTTATGGCACAGCAGCGGAAAACCACAAAAAAGAAGCCCCGCGTCGGCTCCGGCGTAATGACCATGCTGGCCATTCTGGTGCTGCTGGCAGCCATCGGATGGAAGCTGTTCGACCTGCAAGGCCAGTTGCGGGAGGCACGGGCAGAAAAAGAGCACTACGAAGAGCAAGTGGAAGATCGCCGGGCGGAGAATGAGTCCCTGACGGCGGATATCGAAGAGGGCGTCACTCCCGAAAAAATGGAGGAGATCGCCCGGAACGAGCTGGGTCTTGTGGCGCCGGACGAATACGTGTTTTACGATACCAGTAACTGATGGCTGACGGCGCAACTTTTTGGAAGGAGAAACAGAAAACTGTATGGAGCTTCAGGTTGGGAGCATTCTGGAAGGCAAAGTGACCGGCATCACCAAATTCGGCGCATTTGTTGCGCTGGAAGGTGGCAAGAGCGGTCTGGTACATATCTCGGAGGTCGCCAACACCTTCGTCAGCGATGTGAATGACTTTTTGCAGGTGGGGCAGACCGTCACGGTCGTGGTGCTGTCCGCCGAGCCGGGAAAGATCAATCTTTCCATCAAAAAGGCGCAGCCCCGGGAGCAGCGCGGCGGCGCAGTCCGTCCCGCAAGAAGCGAAGGAGGCAGCGGCGCGCCCAGACCGGCACCCCAGCAGCGAACCTTTGTCCGGGCGCCCCAGCAGACCCTTTCCCAGACTGCCGATCAGACCTTTGAGGACAAGCTCAAGCAGTTCCTCTCCTCCTCCGAGGGGAAAATGGCCGACCTGAACCGCAGCATTGACGGCAAGCGGGGCGGCGGCCGCAGAAGAAGATAAACCGGAGAGACCGCCAAGGCGGTCTCTTTTTTTGCGCAAAAAAGAGCCGCCTTTGCAGGCGGCCCAAACGGGTGGGATATTGGAAAGCTTCCTGCGCCAGTATAACACACCGGAGGGACGAGCCTTGTCGAAAGGTGTGACCTTGAATAAATTGTAAAACTTATCCAGTTTTCTCTATGCAAACGCGGAAAGCTGTGGTATACTTACACAAAAGAGAGGAGCCGCCTCTCTGCCACACGAAAGGAGCGATCTCTATGAAGTATACCTACGCCTGCAAGAAAATTTCTCTGAACGATTCCATCAAGGAATATGCCGAGAAGAAGATCTCCAAGCTGGATCGGTATTTCCGTGAGGAGGACACCACCGCATTTGTTACTTTCGCAGTGGAAAAAGACCACTTGTGCTCCGTGGAGCTGACCATCCGCGGCGGCGGCACACTGTTCCGCGCCCAGACCCAGGAGCCCGACGGCGATATGCGGGGCGCGGTGGACGCGGCTGTGAACTATATCGAGCGCCAGATCCTGAAAAACAAGACCCGCCTGTCCAAGCGCCTGCGCAGTGAAGGATTCCCCGCCCCCGCCGCACCCGACGATTTCGAGATCGCCGAGGAGAAGGAGTTCAACATCGTCCGCACCAAGCGCTTCGCCGTCAAGCCTATGAGCACGGAAGAGGCCATTTTGCAGATGAACCTGCTGGGTCACGATTTCTTCGTGTTCCGCAGCAGCGAGGACGACAGCCTCTGCATCGTCTATCAGCGCAAGGCCGGCGGCTACGGGCTCATCGTGACGGACGAAGAGGAATAAGAATAAAATTAAAAGAGGACCGCATCGCGGTCCTCTTTTTTTGCGAAAAATCAGGCGTTTTCCTGATCCACGGAGTACATATGGGCGATCAGGTCCAGCAGCTTGTTGGCATAACCCCACTCGTTGTCATACCATGCAATGAGCTTGACGAAGTCATCGTCCAGCATGATGCCGGCCGTTTCGTCGAAAATGCAGGTTTCGCTGAAACCGGTCAGGTCGGAGGAGACCACCTGGTCGCGGGTGCAGGTGATGATGCCCTTCATGCTGTTTTTGGAGGCGTTTTCCATGGCCACGCAGACATCGTGGTAGGTGGCGGGCTCGATGAGGCGGGCGGTCAGATCCACCACGGAAACGTCGTTGGTGGGGACGCGGAAGCTCATGCCGGTCATTTTACCCTGCAGCTCCGGAATGACCCGGCCCACGGCCTTGGCGGCGCCGGTGGAGGAGGGGATGATGTTGCCCAGCACGCTGCGGCCGGTGCGCCAGTCACGGCCGGCGCGGGCGTCAACAGCCTTCTGCTTGGCGGTGGCGGCGTGGATGGTGCTCATCAGCGCCTGCTTAATGCCGAAAGTGTCGTTGATGACCTTGGTCATGGGGGCCAGACAGTTGGTGGTACAGGAGGCGTTGGACACCACCGTCATATCCGACGTGTAAGTCTTGTGGTTTACGCCCATGACGAAGGTGGGTGTGATGGAGTCCTTGGAGGGGGCGGAGAGCACGACCTTCTTTGCGCCGTTGTTCAGGTGAACGCAGGCCTTCTCCGTAGAGTTGTACACGCCGGTGGATTCGATGATGTACTCGGCGCCGCAGTCATCCCAGGGGATCAGAGAGGCATCGCTTTCGCTGTACACGCGGATCTTCTTGCCGTTGATGATGAGATGGCGGTCGTCGTGTTCCACATTGCCCTGGAATGTGCGGAACACAGAGTCGTATTTCACCTGATATACCATGTAGTCGAGATCCGCGTTGCGCAGGTTGATGCCGCAGATCTGATAACTGCTGCTGCCCCGCTCGAGCATAATGCGCAGAGCCACGCGGCCGATACGGCCGAAACCATTGATACCAACTTTAATTGCCATGTTCCGCATCCTTCCGGACCCCCATATTTTTCTGTTTCCAGTGGGGTCAATCACAGTATAGCACTCTTTTTCGTAAAATTAAATTCCTTTTGCGCAAAAATTGCGTGGAATTTTAATGTTTTTTCTTGGGCGGTTTGCACACAAGAGCAGACACTTTCGACCCTTTTCGACAAAATCCTTGTTTTTGCCCCGGCTTTTTGTTATCCTATTGGTGGCAAAGGCAGGCTTTTCCTCGGTTGAGGGGAGAGGACGCCGCAAATGCTAGAATTCGAGTGAGCCGCGGTTTGCGGCGCAGGAAAGGAGCGTTCCATGAATCCGGAAGAAAACCGGCTTTCTGCCCTGTTTCCCGACGTGGCGGCGCAGCTGCGCGCCGCATTGAGCAATCTGCATATGGTTGCCCAGCAGCTGGTACCGGAAGAACAGCGGGAACAGGATCCCCTGTTGGACGCAAAAGCCGCGCTGCTGGATCAAAGCTATTATCAGATGCTGCGGCTGGTGAACGGACTTTCTGCTTCTGCCTGGCTGACCAGCGAGGAGCCTTTTGTGCTGCAGGATCGTGATCTTGTGGAGCTGGTGGGCAGCATCTGTGCGCGTGCCGGGGATCTGGCACCGCTGCTGGGTCTGGAACTGCGGTTTGTGTGCGCTCAGGAACGGCTTATCTGCGCCGTGGCGCCGGATCTGCTGGAGCAGCTGCTCTATCAGTTGCTGTCCAATGCGTTCAAATTTACCCCCGCCGGCGGCACGGTCACCGTGGAGCTGCAGGTAAAGGGAAAACAGGTGCAGCTGGCCGTTGAGGATACGGGACGGGGCATTTCGGAGGATCGTCTGGAATCGCTGTTCGACCGTTATCTGCGGGCGGGTCAGCGGGATCCCATGCCACATGGGCTTGGTCTGGGGCTTGCGCTGTGCCGCCGCATTGCAGAGGGACACGGCGGCGCGCTGATGGCCTCGTCCAAAGAGGGGAAGGGCAGCCGCTTTGTGCTGGCGCTGCCGAATCGGCAGGCGGGCGGCAATGTGTCCGATGTGGGCTTCGACTACGCCGGCGGCTTCAACCGCACGCTGCTGGGTCTGGCTGATGCGCTGCCGCCCAAGGCGTTTTTGGTACGCTATCAGGATTGATATGGATTTGACCGCGGGCAGCCCCGCGGTCAAAGTTTTTGTTTTCATTTTTTGACGAATGGGGTACAATACCCCTGAACAGGAAGGGAGGGAGACCGTGAGCGAACACGTATTTGTAGGCATGAGCGGCGGCGTGGACAGCTCTGTGGCAGCGGCATTGCTGCTGCAGGCAGGGTGTCAGGTGTCCGGCATCAATGCACGAATGCTGGGCGGCGTTGCCGAAACCGGCGGCGCCTGCGGCTCCCAACGGGACACGGAGGATGCCGCTGCGGTGGCGCGCCGACTGGGGATCCCGTTCCATGTGGTGGATCTATCCGAACCCTTCCGGAACACCGTGATCCAAAATTTCATCAGCGAATATGAGCGGGGAAGGACCCCAAATCCCTGCGCTGTCTGCAATCGCCATGTCAAGTTCGGCGCGCTGCTGGAGCAGGTGAGGGCGCTGGGCGGTGATGCCATCGCCACCGGTCACTACGCCCGGGTGCGCTTTGACGAGATTTCCGGCCGCTATCAGCTGCTGCGGGGCGCAGATCGGAAAAAGGATCAGAGCTACTTCCTCTATGCCCTGACACAGGCACAGCTCTCCCGAGTGCGATTTCCCCTGGGTGGGCTGGAAAAGCAGCAGGTGCGCCAGATTGCGGAGGAGCTGGGGCTGGTCAATGCCGCCAAGCGGGACAGTCAGGACATTTGCTTTGTGCCCAACGGGAAATATGCGGAATTCATCGAGCAGACCGCAGGCAAAACCTTTCCGTTCGGCGATTTTCTGGATGGGGACGGGCGGGTGCTGGGCCGCCACAAGGGCATCATCCGCTATACCCTCGGCCAGCACAAGGGCCTGGGCCTGTCCACGGAAACGCCGCTGTATGTGCTGGAAAAAAACGCGGCGGACAACACCATCCGCCTGGGGCCGGACAGCGCCCTGTGGAGTCACAGCCTGACGGCGGAACGCATGAACTGGATCGCCATCCCGGCGCTGACGGAACCCGTGGCGGTGACCGTGAAAACGCGATACACCCAGCAGGAGGCTGCCGCGGTGGCAGAGCCGATGGCCGACGGCCGTGTGCGCGTGGTGTTTGACGAGCCACAGCGCGCCGTGACGGCCGGACAGGTGGTGGCGCTGTACGATGGAGATGTCGTGGTGGGCGGCGGCATCATCTGCGACACATGATAAAAACGGGACGCCGCACAGGCGGCGCCCCGTTCTCATCGGTCACTGCAGGACCAGCTGTCCTGAAAAATCAGATCATCCACATCCCCCATTGGGCTCATGTAAGGTTTCATCTTTGTATCCTCCTTTGCAATTTGTCTCCCTGCCAGTATATGCTGGATGGAGCGAGAAGTTTCGCGAAGAAGGACAGAAAAATATGTCACAAGGTGTCGGGAGAAATTTTGCGTTTTTGTGTTTGGCGCTCTTGACGCGGCGGCGAATCTGTGATATTCTAATTCATGCCGATATGCTGCCGGTGTGGTGGAATGGTAGACACAGGAGACTTAAAATCTCCCGGTAGCGATACTGTACCGGTTCGAGTCCGGTCACCGGCACCAAATTTCATATCGCGGAGTAGAGCAGTTGGTAGCTCGTCGGGCTCATAACCC
>SVLH01000014.1 GCA_015068025.1 Oscillospiraceae bacterium
TCCTGTTTGAGCTGTTGGCACACAGTTGTTTTTCCAATTCCCATAGTGCCACCAATCATATATAAAGTTTTCATCATTCGCACCTACAAATTCAAAATTTATCGAACTCTTTCTATCTATATAGATTGTAAAAAGTTTCAATATCTAACTATATTGTAGCATTTTTTGCCTATTTGTCATCTATTTACGCATAATTATCTTAAAAAATGTATATTTTTTGTTCACCAATACTCATGTAGGACAGAGACTTAATTAAAATAAGTGTCAAAAAAGCGGCTTTGCATCCAAGCAGACGGACGCAAAGCCGCTGGGGAAAGAGATGCTTATGCCGAAAGCCTGCCTCGGCGCACAAGGCTGACGGCGCAGGAGAGGAGGAAGACGGCCAGATTGGCGGCCACCACCGTGGCGCCCACGGGGGTGGAGAAGGCGAAGGAGACCGTCAGTCCCGCACAGAAGCAGGCAACGGAAACGGCAGCGGCACAGACTACCACACTTCGGAAGCTGCGGAAGAGGCGCATGGCGGTCAGGGCGGGGAAGATCACCAGCGAGGAGATGAGCATGGCGCCCATCATCCGCATGCCCAGCACGATGGTCAGCGCTGTCAGCACCGCCAGCAGGGAGTTGTAGCGGTTCACCTTCACTCCGGTGGCACGGGAGAAGCTCTCGTCAAAGGTGACGGCGAACAGCTTGTGGTAAAACACGACAAACAGCGTCAGCACTGCCGCGCACAGGATGACCGAGAGCAGCACATCCGTGCGGCTCATGGCCAGCACGCTGCCGAACATATAGTTGTCCACATCGGTGGTCATACCGGTGGTGCGGGAGATGACCAGAATACCGATGGCAAGGGAGGAGGCGCTCATGGCGGCGATGGCGGCGTCGGAATTCCAGCGGGGGTTGTCCGCCACCCGCAGCAGCAAAAAGGCGGACAGCGTCACCACCGGGATGGAAAACCACAGGGGCGTCACCCCCAGCGCCACGGCGATGGCCAGCGCGCCGAAGGACACGTGGGACAGGCCGTCGCCGATCATGGAGTAGCGTTTGAGCACCAGCGACACGCCCAGCAGCGCCGCGCACAGGCTCACCAGCACACCGGCGATCAGCGCCCGCTGCATAAAGGGGAAGGAGAACATCTGCCAAATATTCATGCGTCGGCCTCCTTAAAGCGCCGTCCCTGCGGGGAGGCGAGGTAATCCGCCATGGAGCCGAGGAACGTTCCCCGGTGACCAATGTGCAGCACGGTGCGGGCGCTTTGCAGGGCTGCTTTCAGGTCGTGGGTCACCATGACGATGGCCATGCCCTCTTTTTCGTTCAGGTAGGAAAGGGTCTTGTAGAGATCCTGGGCGGCGGCGGGGTCAAGGCCGGTGATGGGCTCGTCCAAAATCAGCAGTCCGGTGGCGGCGCACAGCGCCCGTGCCAGCAGCACCCGCTGCTGCTGGCCGCCGGAGAGATCCCGGTAGCTTTTGTCCTTCAGTTCCAGAATGCCCAGCTTGCCCATGTTCATCAATGCGGCGGACTTTTCGGCGGCAGAGTAGAAGATGCGCATCCCCTTGCGGTTCAGGCAGCCGGAGAGCACCACCTCCATCACCGTGGCGGGGAAGTCCCGCTGTGCCTTTGTCTGCTGGGGCAGATAGCCCACAGCACCCTTTTGCAGTTCCGCAGAGCGTTCGATGGTGCCGGAGAGGGGGGAGAGCAGACCCAGCAGTCCCCGCAGCAAGGTGGACTTGCCGGAGCCGTTGTCGCCCACGATGCAGAGGTAGTCCCCTGCGTGGATGGTCAGATCCAGATGCTCCAGCACGCTCTGTCCCTCATAGCCGAGAGACACATCCCGGCAGGTGATGAGATCAGCCATGGACAGCCTCCTCTCCTGCGCAGCGCTGGCAGCGGCCTGTCAGCACGGTTCTGCGGGGGTCGATGCGGAAATGGTGGGTGCTTTCCAGATGTTGGCACAGCTCCTCCAGATGGCCGCAGTCCAGATGGACGATGCGGCTGCAGCATTCGCAGCGCAGCAAAAAGCAGTCGTGTCCGCTGTGCTGATGAGGGCAGTATTGGTACACCGCGCCGTCCTCCGTGGGGATCTTGTGGATGCAGCCGGCGCTTTCCAGTTTTTCCAGCTGGCGGTAGATGGTGGCAAGTCCCACCGGGCAGCCGCTGCGGCGCAGAGCCTCCGACAGCTCCCCGGCGGTCATCGCCGCGTGGGGGGCGGCTTCCAGCGCGCCAAGCACGGCCTGATATTGTTTTGTGCTGTATGCCATAAGGCACCCTCCTGAATATGAAAATGAAAATCATTTTCATATTATATTCCGGAGGAGAAAAAAGTCAAGACCGGTTGCAAAAAACGGGGGAATGGAGTATCCTGAACGAAGAGATAACCCGTAAAACACATGAAACGGAGTGAAATACATGAAGGTTTCTTTGGTCATCATGGCTGCCGGTATGGGCTCCCGCTACGGCGGCAGCAAGCAGGTGGACGGCATCGGCCCCAACCGGGAGATCCTGATGGAGTATTCCATCCACGACGCCATCCGCGCCGGTTTCAACAAGATCGTGTTCATCATCAAGCCGGAGATGGAGGAGATGATGGAGCGGATCTGCGGCGGCTATCTGCGGAAGAAAATCGCAAAGGACGGCACGCCCGTGGAGGTGGCCTATGCGTTTCAGGACTTTTCCTCCGTGCCCGATTTTTATAAAATTCCGGCGGAGCGGACGAAGCCCTTCGGCACGGTGCATGCGCTGCTGTGCGCGGCGGACAAGGTGGACGGCCCCTGCTGCGTCATCAATGCGGACGATTACTACGGCATCGGCGCCTACCAGACCATGTACGACGCGCTGGTGAAGCTGCCCGCAGGCGGCAAGGCGGCCATGGTGGGCTATCTGCTCAAGAACACCGCCAGCCTCCACGGCACGGTTTCCCGGGGTGTCTGCACCGTGGAGGACGGCAAGCTGGTCACCGTCCGCGAGGCGCTGAAGATCCAACTCTATCCGGATGGCTCGCTGCGGGATCTGGCGGAGGAGCGCGACCTTGCGCCGGACACCGTGGTGTCCATGAACTTCTGGGGCTTCGGCCCGGGCATCTTCCCCGCGCTGAAGGCGTATTTCGAGGACTTCCTGCGCCATGAGGCCGGCGACAACATCAAGGCCGAGTGTCTGCTGCCCGTGATGGTGGATCAGCAGATGCAGGCGGGGAAGCTGGAGGTGGCCGTGCTGACCTCCACCGACCGCTGGTTCGGTATGACCTATCAGGAGGATCGCCCCACCGTGGCGGAGGAGCTGAAAAAGCTCCACGAACAGGGGCTCTATCCGGCGACTCTGCGGGACGCGGAATAAGAGAGCAGCGGAACAGGAAAGGCAACGGTGCGTGGGAAAAGCCACGCACCGTTTTTTTGCTTTGGAACGGAAAGACACCGCAGAAAACAGCAAAGCGGGCAGTCCCGAAGAACTGCCCGCCGCGCTGTATGATATAGAGAAAGGAGAGAGGGGGAAAACATAAAGACTCATCAAGTGTGCGCTTGATGGGTTTATCATATCTGCGGAATATCAGAAAGTCAACAAGTTCGGAGAAACCTTCACAGTTTGTTTACATTCCTGAAAAAAGCACGGCATTTGTTCACAAAATATTCAAAATCCGAAAGCGCTGCCCGTTGACCGCACCGCCGCGGATGTGGTAGTATTGGAGCGTTGAAGAAAAACGGTTTTCCTGAAAGGATGCGCCTATGATCAAAAAAATCTGGCCCTATGCCCGTCCGTACACGGGCTGGATCGCCGCCGGTGTGCTGTGCGCTGCCGGCGAGGCGATTTTTGAACTGCTGATCCCGCTGGTGATGAGCGACATCGTGAATATCGGCATCAAAAACGCAGATGAGGCCTTCATTCTGGCCAATGGAGCGAAAATGGTGCTGATGGCGCTGATCTCTCTGGCACTGGGTGTGGGCTCTGCGATCTTCTCCTCCGTGGCGGGACAGAACTTCGGCGCCAACCTGCGCCGCGCCCAGTACGAGCATATTCAGAACTATGCTTTTTCCAACATTGAGCGGTTTTCCACCGCCTCGCTCATCACCCGCCTGACCGGCGATACCCACACTATGCAGATGTCCCTGACCATGGGAATGCGGCTGCTGGTGCGCGCTCCGGTGATGCTGATCTCCGCGCTGATCCTGTCCATCCGCATCAGCCTGCAGCTTTCCAGCGTGTTTCTGGTGGCGCTGCCGGTGCTGGTGGTCTGCGTGGGCACCATCCTCATCAAAACCAGCCCCATGTTCCGCTCCCTGCAGGAGAAAACGGATGCGCTGAATCTGGTGGTGCAGGAAAATCTCACCGGCATCCGGGTGGTGAAGTCCTTCGTCAAGGCGGAGGAGGAAACGGAAAAATTTACCCGCCGCAGCCGCGACCTGAAAGCCACCGCCGAGGGCGCCTTCGGTATGGTGGTCATCAATATGCCCATTATGATGCTCATCGTCAACGCCACGCTGATCGCCGTGATGTGGATCGGCGGCGGACTGGTGCATACCGGCACGCTGGAAGCCGGCGACCTCATGGTGTACTTCACCTATATCATGCAGATCATGGTGTCGCTGATGATGGTGTCCATGATGTTCATGATGATGACCCGCTCTGTGGCCTGCGGCAAGCGCATCGTGGAGGTGCTGGAGGAAGCGCCTGCCATTACGGACGACGGTGCGCAGCCAGACGCCGTGGTGGAGGACGGCAGCATCACCTTCGAAAATGTGTCCTTCAAATACAATGAAAAGAACCCGGAATGGGTGCTGCGGGATGTGAACCTGCACATCCGTTCCGGCCAGACCGTTGGCGTTCTGGGTGGCACCGGCAGCGGCAAGACCACGCTGGTGTCCCTGATCCCCCGCCTGTATGAAGCGGGAGAGGGCACGGTGTCCGTGGGCGGTCGGCCGGTGGGTGAGTATACGATGCGGTATCTGCGGGATGCCGTTTCCATGGTGCTGCAGAAGAACACCCTGTTTTCCGGCACCATCCGGGAAAACCTGCTCTGGGGCGATCCCGACGCCACGGAGGAGCAGCTGTGGGCGGCCTGCCGCGCCGCCTGCGCCGACGAGTTTATCGAAAAAATGCCCGGCGGACTGGATTACGATCTGGGGCAGGGCGGTGTGAATGTGTCCGGCGGCCAGAAGCAGCGCCTGTGCATCGCCCGCGCCATTTTGAAGCAGCCGAAAGTCCTGATCCTGGACGACTCCACCAGCGCGGTGGACACCGCCACCGACGCCAAAATCCGCCGTGCCTTTGCCAACGAGCTGAAAGATACCACCAAGATCATCATCGCCCAGCGGGTGGCCTCCGTGCGGGAGGCAGATCTGATCCTGGTGATGGATGGCGGACGCGTTGCGGCGCAGGGCACCCACGCGGAGCTGATGGCCAGCTGCGACATCTATCAGGAAGTCTACCGATCCCAGCAGGAAGGGGTGAGTCTCGATGGCTGAACCGAACAAACGGCCCGGCGGTTCTCCCCACAGAGGACCCGGAGGCGGCGGCCCGGCAAGGCACGGCTTCCGCAAGCCCAAGGATCTGCGGGGAACGCTGGGCAAGCTGATGCAGTATCTGGCCTGCTACAAAAGGCTGCTGATTCTTGTGGCGGGCATGCTGGTGGTCAGCTCCTTCTGCACGGTGGCGGGCTCCTATATGCTCAAACCCCTGATCAACGACTATATCCTGCCCGGCGACTTCCGCGGTCTTGCCGGAATGCTGTGCCTGATGGCGGGGATCTATGTCACCGGCGCGGCCTGCTCCTACGGCTATACCCGCATTATGGTGCGGGTGTCCCAGACCACGGTGGCGAAGATCCGGGAGGATCTGTTCTCCAAAATGCAGACCCTGCCCCTGCGGTATTTTGACGGCCACACCCACGGCGAGCTGATGAGCCGCTATACCAACGACATTGAAACCGTGTCCGAGGCGCTGAACAACAGCTTCGGCAGCCTCATCTCCTGCACGCTGAACTTCACCGGCACCATCGTGATGATGCTGGTGCTCAGTCCCACCCTGACCCTCATCACCTTTGTCATGCTGTTCGTGATGCTGCAGGTGGTGAAGGTTGTGGGCAGCCGCAGCCGGCAGGGCTTCGTCGGCCAGCAGAAGGCGGTGGGCGAGGTCAACGGCTATATCGAGGAAATGATCGAGGGCCAGAAGGTCATCAAGGTCTTCAACCACGAGGACATCGCCGAGGAAGGCTTCAACGAGCGCAACGAGGCCTATCGCAAGGCCGCCACCCGGGCCCAGATCTTCAGCGGCATCATGATGCCCATCATGGGCAATCTGAGCTACCTGAACTACGCCCTGACCTGCTGTCTGGGTGCGATGTATGCCATCCGCACGGGCGCGTTCTGGCTGGGCGATCTGGCGGCCTTCCTGCAATATTCCAGACAGGTGAGCCAGCCCATCAACCAGATCTCCCAGCAGGTGAACGTGATCCTCTCCGCCGTGGCCGGCGCCGAGCGTATCTTCGAGATTATGGACGCCCCCTCCGAAGTGGACGAGGGCAAGGTCACCCTGGTGCGCGCCGCCCGGAACGGGGATGGCGCCCTGACGGAAACGGCGGCGGACAGCGCTCTGTGGGCGTGGAAGAAGCCCGACGGCGAACTGGTGCCCCTGCGGGGCGACGTGCGCTTTGCCCATGTGGTCTTTGGGTACAACGAGGAGAAAGTGGTGCTCAACGACATCTCCCTGTACGCCAAGCCCGGCCAGAAGATCGCCTTTGTGGGCTCCACCGGTGCGGGCAAAACCACCATCACCAACCTCATCAACCGGTTCTATGAGATCCAGAGCGGCACCATCACCTACGACGGCATCGACGTCCGGGACATCGCCAAGGAGTCCCTGCGGCGGTCGCTGGGTATGGTGCTGCAGGACACCAACCTCTTTACCGGCACGGTGGCGGACAACATCCGCTACGGCCGCCCGGAAGCCACCGACGAGGAAGTGGAGCAGGCGGCGCGCCTCGCCGGTGCGGACGCCTTCATCCGCCACCTGCCCGACGGCTATCAGACCGTGCTGTCCGGCAACGGCGGCAGTTTGAGTCAGGGCGAGCGCCAGCTGCTGAACATCGCCCGTGCCGCCTGCGCCGATCCGCCGGTGCTGATTTTGGATGAGGCCACCTCCTCCATCGACACCCGCACGGAAAAGCTCATCGAGCAGGGCATGGATCGCATCATGTCCGACCGCACTGTGTTCGTCATCGCCCACCGGCTTTCCACCGTCCGCAACGCCAAGGCCATCATGGTGCTGGAGCGCGGCGAGATCATCGAGCGCGGCGACCACAATGAACTTCTGGAACAGCAGGGCCGGTACTATCAGCTCTATACCGGTCAGGCGGAACTGGCCTGAAAAAGCAACAAGAAGCACCCGGAAGGGTGCTTCTTTCTTTGAAATGGTGGGTTTAGGGACAAAAAACCGGGGCAAAGTCACCTTTGCCCCGGCGTGGTGGAGACGAAGAGGATCGAACTCTCGACCTTACGGATGCGAACCGTACGCTCTCCCAGCTGAGCTACGCCCCCGTGTTGCTGTATCTTTCGCAACAGCATAAAGTATTATATCATAAAAATCCCCCTTGTAAAGTCTGTTTTTTGAAAACCAAAAATTTCAGTTGCTTATTTGGAAAGAGTATAGTAAAATAAATACGCCAATAACGAAGTCCTCCGCGTGCAGCTGCGGAGCCGGTCTCGCGCAATGGATGCCCGCGAATCATGTCAGGCGGGGAACCGAGCAGCATTAAACGGGATGTTCTATGTGCCGCGAGGGTGCCGGGTCCGCAGCTGCATGCGGAGGACTTTTATCTGTTTTCGGGAGGTGTTCCATGTATCAGGCTTTGTATCGCAAATGGCGGCCCAAGGTTTTTTCTGATGTCATCGGTCAGGGCCACATTACCGAGACCCTGCAGAAGCAGGTGGCGGAAGGCCGCACCTCCCACGCCTATCTGTTCACGGGCACCCGTGGTACCGGTAAGACCACCTGCGCCAAGATCCTGGCCAAGGCGGTCAACTGTGAGCAGCCCATAAACGGCGACCCCTGCTGCCGCTGCCCCAGTTGTGTGGGCATCGAGAGCGGCAGTTTTCTCGATGTGGTGGAACTGGACGCCGCCTCCAACAACGGCGTGGATCACGTCCGCGCCCTGCGGGACGAGGCCATCTATTCTCCTGCCTATGTGAAAAAGCGCGTCTACATCGTGGACGAGGTCCACATGCTCTCCACTGCGGCCTTCAATGCCCTGCTGAAGATTTTGGAGGAGCCCCCCGAACATCTGATGTTCATTCTGGCCACCACGGAGCTGCACAAGGTTCCGGCCACCATTCTTTCCCGCTGCCAGCGGTATTCCTTCAAGCGGATCCTGCCTGGGGAGATCGCCGCCCGCCTTGCCTATGTGGCGAAACAGGAGGGCATCGACCTGACGGCGGACGGCGCGGAGCTGCTGTCCCGTCTGGCGGACGGCGCATTGCGCGACGGACTGTCCCTGCTGGACCAGTGCGCCGGAAACGGCGGACGGGTGGACGGCGCGGCAGTACTGGACGTGCTGGGTCTTGCGGGCAATCTGCAAACGGCACAGCTGCTGGAATGCGTTCTGCGGCGGGATGCCGCGGCGGCGCTGCTGCTGCTGCACAGCCTCTATACCGGCGGCAAGGATGTGGGCGCGGTGCTGGGCGAACTGAGCACGCTGGTGCGTGACCTGCTGCTGCGGCGAACGGCTCCGGAGGGTGGCGCGGGGCTGCTGTCCGGCGGTTACGATGACGCCACGCTGGATCGGCTGGCCAGAGATGTGCCCGGCAGCCGTCTGCTGCATCTGGCATCCACCCTGCAAAAAACCACCGCGGAGCTGTATGCCAGCGTCAACCGGCGCACCGACGCCGAGCTTTGCATCCTGCGCCTGTGCGATGAGAGCCTCTCCGGCGATCTGACGGCGCTGGAAGCGCGGATCGCACGGCTGGAAGAAGCCCTTGCCGGCGGACAGATGATCCGCGCCGCGGTGACGCAGAGCGTTGCCGCCGCCAAAGTCCCTGCCCCCGAAACAATCGCAGAAAAACCCGCGGCAAAGCCTGCCTCCATGCAAAGGGCGGAAGACCGACCTCCATGGGACGAGCCGCCTCTGCCGGAGGAGCCTCCCATCCCGGAGGAACGGGGCGAGCGGGTGTTTGATATCCCTGCCGAGCCGACGCCTGTGAAAGTGCCCCAGCCGGAACCTGCGAAAGAACCCACCCCGGAACCCGTGAAGACACCAGCCCCGGCGCCTGTAACGGCCACGCCTGCGATGGGCGGCGACTGGTGGAAGACGCTGGCAGAGCGCTGCAAGGGACGGCTGCCGCCGATGTACCGAGTCTTTCTGGATATGTGCCGCGGCGCGCTGGAGGGCGATCTGCTCACCGTTTACGCACCGGATGACATGACCCTCGGCCGTCTGGACAATGACCGCGTGCGCGGCGTACTGACGGAAGAAGCGGCGAATGCCGCCGGCATCACCGTCCGGCTGACCTTCCGCGTGGGCGAGGTGAAGCAGGCGCCACCCGAGAAGAATCTGGAAAACCTGCTGAAATTCGGCAGTCAGTTTGATAACATTGAAATTAAATGACCAAAGGAGAAGATCGATATGGGTTACAGTGCACGCCGTGGTTTCACCAACGGCAAGGTTTCCGGCGCACAGCGCCAGATGGAGCTGCAGCAGAAGATCGCTGCCATGCAGGAGCAGATGAACGCCACCCAGGAGACCATTGAGGCGCAGGAGTTTACCGCCAGCGTGGGCGGCGGTGTTGTGGAGGCGAAGGTGAACGGCAAGAAGGAAGTGCTGTCCGTCACCATCAAGCCCGAGGCCGTGGATCCCGAGGATGTGGAAATGCTGCAGGATCTGGTGGTTTCCGCTGTTAACGAGGCGCTGCGTCAGGCAGGCGACGCCATGGAGAAGGGCATGTCCGGCGTGACCGGCGGTCTGGATCTGAGCGCATTCGGTCTGTAAGAAGAACGAAGCAGCCCGCAGGGAGAGTTCCCTGCGGGCTTTTTCATGGCATAAAAAAAGGCTCTCCGCAAGGAGAGCCTTTCGTTTTCGATTACAGCTGCTTTACGGTGTAATACACGACCAGCGCAAAGACCACGGCGGCCAGCAGCCACATGGCGTAGTAGGCGATGGCGGCGCTGAAGAACAGCGTGGCCAGAGCGATCACAGACAGGCCGCAGGCCAGATACACGGGGTTCAGATCTGCGCGGGCGGTGAGCAGACGCTGCAGCTTTCCGGCCTTGGCCAGCACCGCCACAGCGGCCAGCACCACGATGTAGACCGCCACAGCGACCTTCAGCAGCGTGCCGTAGGTCAGGTGATCCATCCGCTGCCGGCACACCAGCAGCGCCACCAGCGTGATGCCCAGGATCGTGAGGGACAGCGCACATTCCCGGTCGTACAGGTTCCAGAGGATGCCCAGCACCATGACGCCGGGGATCAGCAGTGTCATGGGAACGACCATGTCATAGTTCCAGATGCCGACCAGGCTCAGCAGAGCCAGCGCCGCGCCGGAGCCCAGCACCACAAGGCCGGCCGTGCGCTTTTTCTTGTCCTGACGCCACAGCAGGGTCAGGATGGCGCCCAGCAGCAGGATACCGCCGCCGATGCCGGCCAGGATAGGCAGATACGTCTGATACCAGTTGATCCGCTGCATGATGTTGCCTTCCACATAATTGCTGCGGACGATCAGCATATAGAGTTCCGCCACGCCGCCGGCCAGGAAAAATTTCATGGCGCCGGTCATGGGGGCGTCCCAGTTGGAAGGCTTGGCCTTCTTATTCGTGTTTTTTGCCATATATCGGACCTCCAGAGCAGGTTTCATCAAATGGAAAGGGCATAGTAGACCCATTTATCCACATACCCCAAACAGTATAGCAAAGAATTTGACGATTTGCAAGGGTAACCGGACAAGGATTTGTTTTTTTCTGTCGAGACTTGGAATTGCCGATTGCGAAAGAGGGCGAAAAGTGATATACTGACAGGGCTGTTTCCAATCTGATCCAACCCTTTTCGGGGAAATGAGAGGAGCGTGGCCGTGAAAGTATTGGTTTTGAGCCATCAGGGGCGGTATGACCGTTTTGCGCCCGGAGATTCTGCCGCATACCAAGCGGCGGAGCTGGTCTTCTGCGGCCGGGAGGAGAGCGAGGAAGCGTGGCTGGCAGCCGGCGCGGATGCGGACGCACTGTTCGTCACGCCGGTGACGTGGGTGCGGGAGAGTCTGATGGAGCGTATGCCAAATTTGAAGCTGATTCACAGCGAGGGCGTGGGCTTTGACCGCATTGATCTGGACGCCGCCGCCCGGCGGGGCATCTATGTCTGCAACAACGCGGGCTGCAACGCAGAGGCCGTGGCGGAGCAGGCGGTGATGATGATGTCCATGCTGCTGCACCGCACCCTCTGGGGGCACCGCATGGTGCTTTCGGGGCGACAGGGCGAGGCGGTCATGGAGCTGGAAGGGGCTGTGCCCCGCGATTTAAGCGATGTGACGGTGGGTCTGGTGGGTTTTGGCGCCATCGGACAGGCCACGGCGCGGCGCCTGCGCGCCAACGGAAGCCGCGTGTTCTACACCGCCCGAAACCGGCGTGACCGCGAGACGGAAGCCGTCTGCGGCGCGGAATACCTGCCCCTGGAACGTCTGGCGGAGGAATGCGACATCATCAGCCTGCATCTGCCCGCCACGGCGGAGAGCGCAGATCTGGTGAACGAAGCCTTTCTTGCCCGTATGAAGCCGGGGAGCTTCCTGGTGAATACCGCCCGGGGCGCCGTCATCGACGATGCCGCCCTTTGCGCGGCCATCCGCAGCGGACATCTGGCCGGTGCGGCGCTGGATGCCTACGTACCGGAGCCGGTGCCGGCGGATCACCCACTGGTGCGGCTGGCAATGGACTGTCCGGATCGTGTGCTGCTCTGTCCCCATCAGGGCGGGCTGACGGTGTCCTCTTTCCGCAATGTATACCGGATGCTGTTTGAAAATTTGGAGCGGCTGATGACCGGCCGGCGTCCGGAACGGGTCGTCAACGGATTATAAAGAGATGAGGAAGTGGGAATATGAAAAAAGTGGTATCGTTTCTCTATTCGGTGCTGGGCGGCGCCTGCATCGGCATCGGCGGCACGGTCTATCTCTCCTGTGAGAACAAGGTGACCGGCGCGCTGCTGTTCTGTCTGGGTCTGTTCACCATCTGCACCTTCGGCTTCAACCTGTTCACCGGCAAGGTGGGCTATGTGTTCGAGCAGCCCCTGCCCTATACCGGCTTCGTGCTGTCGGTGTGGCTGGGCAATCTGGTGGGCACGGGACTGGTGGGCTATGCCGTCCGCGCCACCCGCATCGTCGGCATCGCGGAGAAGGCGGAGACCTTGTGTCAGGCCAAGCTGAATGACGGCCTGCTCTCCATTTTCATCCTCTCCATCCTGTGCAACATTTTGATGTTCATCGCGGTGGACGGCTTTAAAAACAACCCCCATGAGATTGGCAAGTATCTGGGCATCTTTCTGGGCGTGACGGTGTTCATCCTCTGCGGCTTTGAGCACTGTGTGGCCAATATGTTCTATTTCTCCGTGGCCAATGTGTGGAGCGCCAAGACGGTGCTGTACCTGCTGGTGATGAGCGTGGGCAATGCCGTGGGCGGCGTCCTCATCCCCCTGTGCCGCCAGCTGAAGAAAAAGGCGGAAGCCTGATTGAACCGAAAGAAGAACTCCCGTGTCCGTCGGACACGGGAGTTTTTGTATGCTTACCGGATGTTGTACAAACTGTCCAGCACCAGCCACGTCTGGGAAAAGGGCCGCATCAGATTCCAGATGCCCACGCCCTGAAAGCCGTACTCCGCCACCAGCGAGAACTTGTCGGCAAGGCTGCGGGCATCCTCGAACCAGACTTCGTGGACGGTGCCCGCTTCGTCGGTATAGTGGAAGAAGGGGGCGTGGGCGGTCTCGTCATACTGGATGGCAATGCCGTATCGCAGCGCCAGCTCAATGGCCTCCTGGTTGGAGATGGAGCGGGCGCGGGTGGTGCCCTGCACAAAGGGCAGGGGCCAGTCGTAGCCGTAGTTGGGGACGCCCAGAAAAATCTTTTCCCGCGGCATCTGGGTAACGGCGAAGTCCAGCACGGCGCGCACATTGGGCAGCGGTGCCACCGCCATGGGCGGGCCGTAGGTGTAGCCCCATTCATAGGTCATCAGCAGCACGCCGTCCGTGGCGGCGCTGATGGCGGCGTAGTCGTGCCCCTCGTAGAGCAGCCCCCGCTGACCGGCGGAGGTCTTGGGCGCCAGCGCCGCCCAGAGAAACAGCCCCTGGGCGTGGAGCAGACGGCGCAGGCGGGCGAGGAAGTCGGCATACGCTCCGGCCAGCGTGCCGGGCAGGTACTCAAAGTCCACGTCCACACCGGCGTATCCCCGCCGCTGGGCGGTTTGCAGCACATCCGCCACCAGCCGGTCCTGCACGGCGCTGTCTGTCAGCACGGTCTCCGCCCGCTGGGTGTCGAAGCTGCCCGCCTCCGTCAGCGTGGACAGGTGCATCACCGGCTGTGTGCCGTGGGCTCGGGCGGCGGAGAGCAGGCGGTCGTCCTCCGGCGGCAGCAATTTGCCGTTTTCGGTGATGCCGTAGGTGAAGGGCGACAGAAAGGAGAGATAGGGCATCTGGGCGTCCAGCAGCCGCTGATTGATGAAAGGATAGGCGTAGCCGTTGGATACCAGCGGCCCCAGCTTTTCGTCGTCGTAGGAGATCACCAGCTCCTGCCCCGGTGTCAGAAAGGTGCCGCCGCCCAGCGGGAAGTTGTTCCTCCACAGTTGGCGGAGCGTCGTTCCGTAATAGACGGCAATGGTGCTGAGGGTGTCACCCTCCTGCACGGTGTGGATCTGCCGGGGGCGGCGCACCACCAGTGTCTGCCCCACGGCCAGATCGCCGTCTGCGGGGACGGCGTTGTCGGCAGACAGACGAGTGGGATCGACGCCGTAGGCGGCGGCAACGGAAAAGACCGACTCGCCCGGGCGGACAACATGGATCGTCATAAGCATCACCTCTTACGCAAGCCTATGCCGGGGAGAGGAAAAGCATGACAGCGCTGCGGGGAGTGGCAGTCATGATGCAAAAGAAAGCCGCCGGGGAAATTCTGCGGCGAAAGGCTGTATTGCAGCGGGAGAATGCACCGTTTTTCTCAATTTGTTGCACCCGGCCGTGCAACAAATTTCCTTTGCGGCATCAATAGTGAGGGACAGATAGGAGGTGAAGCATGGAACAGGAAGTGACCGCGCAGCTGGCAGGCATGGAGGAAAAGACTGCGCAGCTTCTCCGGCGTGTGGACCGTTTGGAGGAAGCGCAGACCGCATTGAATCGTCTGGCCACCGCTGTGGAGGTCCTGGCCACCCGACAGGAAACCATGGGAAAAAGTGTGCAGCGGCTGAATGAAAAGCTGGACGATCTGGAGCATCGCCCCGTGAAGCGCTGGGACGGGCTGGTGGACAAGCTCCTGCTGGCTCTGGCAGGCGCCTTTGCGGCGTTTTTGCTGGGCGGGCAGGGCGCAGGATGAAAAGAGGAGGATATTACGATGAGTGAAAAATTGTTGGGGAGACTGACGGCGCTGCTGTCCGTCAAATCTCTGGTGACGCTGGTGCTGACCGCCGTGTTCGCCCGCATGGCCACGGCCGGCGGCGTCAGTCAGGACTTCATGATGGTCTATACCGTTGTGATCTCGTTCTATTTCGGCACCCAGAGCAAAAAGAATGGGGAGGGCGACAAATGAACGGCGCCGTGGTGAAAGTATATTCCCGGGCGCAGGATGGCAACACCAAAGTGGCCGAGCATTTCCGCGTGCGGGAATTTGCCTGCACGGACGGAACGGACACCGTATTCCTCTCCCCCCGTCTGGTGGAGGTGCTGGAGACCATCCGGTGCCATTTCAATGTGCCGGTGACCGTTTCCAGCGGCTACCGCACCGAGGCAAGAAACAAGGCTGTGGGCGGCAGCGCATACAGCCAGCACAAATACGGGCTGGCCGCCGACATCTGCGTCAGCGGCGTCGCACCCGCAAAGGTGGCGGCGTATGCCGAAACGCTGCTGAAAGATTCCGGGGGGATCGGCATCTATCCCACCTTTACACACATTGACGTCCGGGCGGAAAAGTCCCGCTGGAACGGATAACGATGAAAAGGCCGCAGCCATCAGGCTGCGGCCCTTTTGTTGTAAAGAGGGGGGATCACTTCACGATGAAGCCGGCAGGCAGCTTCCAGGAAGAATTGGCGTGATAGAAGGTCACGCTGGCCTTCAGATACTCGCCGTCGTAATACATGCAGGAGGAGCTGCCGCCGTCCAGGTTGGCGGCGTTCACCGCGCCGAACTCCTCCATCACCGCGATCAGATCGCCGCTGGAGGCACCCAGATGGCCGAAGCGGCCGCGGCCGTCGGTAACGAAGAGCAGCACGGAGCCGTCAGCGCGCTGACCGATGGCAGTGCGGGGATTCAGGCCGCTGCCCATGCCGTTCATTTCGCGGGCTTCGTTGTTGATGATCAGCTGCACGAAGTGGTTGTTGGCGTCGCTGGCCTCCTCCTGGAAGGTGACCGCGTCGCGGATCTTCTTCTCCGCCACCAGTTTTTCCACGCCGGCGGCGTTCAGCTTGGAAATGTCGATGATCTGGAGGATGTCATCCTCGGTGAAGCCCACCAGCACCAGACCGGGATAGTCCTGGGGGCGGTTGTACTGGATCTCGCCGCCCGACACGATGACGCCCAGAGGCCGGCCGCCGGTGTTGTTGGTGGAGTCGTAAAGGCCGCCGTTGATGCCGGCGATGGCGCCGTTGGCGGTGACCAGCTCGTCCAGCGTCACGCCCACGTCACGCCACGGATAGATGGTGGCAAGGGACACGCGGGAGGGGTCCTTCACGATCATCATGGTGCCGGTGAAGGTGGCGCCGGCTACCTCGGTGATCTCGATGTCCTTCTGCTCGGCGTTTTGGCCGCCGGTCTGGATGTCCACGCTGCCGGAGCCGCCCACCTGAATGAGGTCGGCGTCCACTTCGGCGTTGAGCTCCTTCATGGAGTTCTTATCCACGATCTCCTGAATCTCCTCGGAACTGAGGAACCAGCCTGCCAGAAACTTGAACTGGCCGGTTTCCAGAATGGTGGTGACGAACATCTGCTGGGCGGAGGGGAACTTGTCCGAGCAGATCGTATTCAGCGAGATCAGCACGGTGGCCGCCACGGCTACCACTGCCGTCAGCACCATGGCAGAGAGGCGAAGGGCCCACTTGCCGATGGCCCTGCCGATGCCGCTGCCGCCGGAGGAAAGCCGCTTGCCGCCGTGGGGCTTCGGAGCTTCTTCGGTGGCGGCGGTGTTATGTTCAAACTCTTGCATTGTCAATGATCTCCTTCATGGTTGCCAGCTTCCAGACGGGATCGTCCCTGCCGTTGTCGGTGTCGTCACAGCGGACAAAGTAGAAGCGGTCGTTGAGGGTGTCGTCCACGTTTTCGCCGGTGCGGGTGAGGTACATGTGCTTCGTGAAGCTGATGTCCACGGAGAAGCAGTCCTCTGTGATCCAGACGAAGTTACTGACGGATTCGCCGGTAAAGGCGGGATCACGCAGGATGTGGTTGCTGATAAAGGTGATGTCGATGCCGGTGGCGTACTTTTTCGCCACCTGATACTGATAGGAGCCGGAGATCAGACTGGGAGAGAGCTTGGAGAAGGCCAGGTCGGCGCTCATAAACAAACTCCACTTTTTGGCGACATCCAGCACATCCACCTGCGCGGCGATCTCTGCGGGAACGGCGTCCAGACCCACGGGGTCGGCGGTGAGGTTATGGACGGTAACGCCTTCCTCCAGCGCCACGGCCTTGCCGTTGGGATCCGTTACGGTGATGACGGCGTCGGCCTTCAAAATAGCGATGTTGTACACGGAAATGCCGGACAGACCGTCCACATAGTCGGCGAAGTGGGCATAGTTGGGATTGGGAACGGTGGCCACGGCCTTTGCAGGCACGGCGGCGCCGTCCACCTGCACGGTGTAGCCCTCGTCCACGGTGATGGAGGCGTAGGTCAGGGGCAGTTCGCTGCCGCCGTCATAGGCAATCTCGTTGCCAAAGAGGTCGAGGATCTTCATGTCCGGCTTGGTGAGCAGAGTGATGTCATAATGCACGCGGTCACCGCCTGCGTCCGTGCCCTCGTGGACCGTGCCGTTGAGGGACACGGTCAGCGTGGCGGGCAGGGTCAGGTCATAGTCGTAGTATTCTGCCAGAATACGGCCGTTTTTTACAGTGTAGGCGGCATAGTTTCCCTCGTTGTCGGTGATCTTCACATCGGGCTTCAGGTAAAGACCCTGCAGGGTGTATTTGGCCTTTCCTCCGCTGATGGTGCAGTCCTCCTCGGCCAGGGGAATGCCGTTGACGCTGACAGCAAATTCCGCAGGGAGGGAGAGGGTGTAATCGTGGGATTCGAATACGGGCGTGACGGATTCCACCTGCCAGTCCCGCAGGGAGAACACCACCAGCTTGGAGACGGCGGGGCCTGCGGCTTTCAGCTTGACCTCGGCCAGAGGAAAGCCGTCGTTTTCGATGTAGTAATACAGTTCGTCCTCGCCGTGCAATCCGCCCTTTTCCACGCAGGAGAGGGCATCCGCTTCATAGAGGGCGAGGTAGGCACTGTGCAGATCCATGCCCGCCTCAAAGCGGCCGGCGGCGGCCTCGGGCAGGGGGTATTTGGTCAGGAAACTTCCGTCTTCCGCGGCGGCGAGCAGCTCATCGATCACGGCCTCCACCTGCCGCTGGGGCTGGGAGGCCTCGTAATCGGTCAGGAGGGAGCGGACATACATGGTGGCAGAGAGAACAAGCGCCGCCAGCACCGCAAGGAAGATGAGATATACCAGTTTGAATGTGAGTTTTTTCTGTGTCATGAGAGGCATCCTTTCAGCGCTCCTGTTGGGGCGTTTCTGCGTTGAACACCCACTTGTGCTGGATGCGGAAACTGAAAAAGAACAGGAAGGTATCGATCAGAGTCTTGATCAGGGTGGACAGGGCGGGAGAGGAAACGGCGAGCCCCTTTTCCAGCAGGAACACCAGCGTGGCGGAGAGCACCAGCTGGACTGCGGCAAGGATGTAGTAGCGGATCAGAGTCTTTTTGCCGGTGCTGCCGCCAAAGACGACTTTGGCGTTGACAAAGTAGTTGAACAGGGAGGAGATGACCCGTGCCAGGAATGCCGCAACATAGGTGACGGGAAGGAGCCCCAGCAGCGCCCCGGTGCCCAGCAGCCGCTTGAACAGGTAGAACACGCCCTCGTCCAGCACGGCGGAGCCCACGGAGCTGACCAGATACTTGATGATCAGGCCGTAGATCCGCAGACTGTCCCGCACCACCCGGAAGTGGGAGGAGCGGTTTTCCTCGATGTATACGGTGTGGATCTTCACCTCGTCCAGCGGCAGCTTGTTCCGGCTGGCGAGGAAGAGCATATTGGTCTCAAACTCGTAGCGGTCGCCCTTGGCGGCGGCGATCTCGGCAATGTATTTCCGGGGGAAGGCCCGCAGACCGGTCTGGGTGTCGCTGATCTTCATGCCGAAGAACAGGCGGAACACGGCAATGGTGATGCGGTTTCCGGTTTTGCTTCTGGAGGGAACATCGGGGGCGGAGAAGTCCCGCACGCCCAGGATCAACGACTCCTTTTCCACCATGGCCTGCGCCACGGCGGCAATATCGCCGGCCAGATGCTGGCCGTCTGCGTCCGCCGTCACCACGCCGGCACTGTCGGGGCGGTTATCCAGGAAGAAGCGCATGGCGGTTTTCAGAGCGGCGCCCTTGCCGCGGTTCACATCGTGGCGCAGCAGGGTGCATTCCGGAATATCCTTTACCTGCTCAAAAATGGGGGCAAAGGGCGCGCCGCTGCCGTCATCCACCACAAGGATGTCCGTAAATCCGGCCTGCACCAGATCAGCCAGCGTGGAGAGCAGCTTTTCGTCCGGCTTGTAGGCGGGAATGATGACAGAAACTGATTTCATGTACATACCTTCTTTATCTTGGTTTTGGTTTCGCTTGAAATGGCGGGTCAGCGCTTCGCTGTCCGCTTTCCGCGGGGACGCCGCACGAGGAGGGCGACGATCAGAACAATGACGATACCGCTGCCGGAGGCGATGAAAACGATGGTGCGCCGACGGGCGGCAGTCTCGGCGGCGTCCTGAACACGGGCGGCTTCTTCGGCGGCCTTGGCCGCAGCCTCCGCTTCGGCCTGCGCCCTGGCCTCTGCCTCTGCCTGTGCTTTGGCTTCCGCCTCGGCTTTTGCTTTTGCCTCGGCCTCTGCCCGCTGGGCGTAGGTGGTCACATTCTCAAAGAAGTCGCCGCCGGCGGTGTCCGCCCCCACGGTGGAGGCGTAGAGCCCGTACTGGCAGGGGGAATAGGTCTGGATGTCCGCCGCCTTTTCGATGGGGGCGTCGGCGGTGCCGTAGATCCACTTGTAGAACCACGTCCAGTGCTGGCTCTTGTGGCAGGCGAAGCCATCCTGCGTCACTTCAAAGGGCGTCTTGCCGCCCAGACTTTCCAGCGGCGTGTCAAAATCCATCACGATGGGATGTTCGGGATACAGGTGGAGATAGGTCTTTTCCACGCTCCATGTGCCGTATGCTTCGGCGCTTTCGGCATAGCGGCTTCCGTCGGCGGAGGCCTGAATGGCATCCGTCAGCGCTGCCACGGTAAAGACATGGGCGCCGTGGCCGTATTCGCCGTCGAGGTCGTGGGAGACCACCACCAGCGGCTTGCAGCGGCGGATGCACTCGGTGATGTAGCGGACAAAATCGTCATAGGTCACGCCCTGACTTTTGAACACGGCTTCCGCCTTGGCAAAGGCGGTGTCGCGGTCTTTGGACTCGGCGTACAGGTCGGGGAATTCGGAGATGATCGGGTAATTCCGCACGCCCACGGTCCACAGGCCGTCCAGCTGCTCGTGGGGGCGCTGGTGATTCTGCTCACCGTAGACCTCAAAGTGCTGCACGGCGTAGACCACCTGCACATTCAGCTGCCGCTCGATGGCGTAGTAGGGCAGCACGCCGGCAAAGAACAGCTGCTCGTCGTCGGAATGGGTGGAGAGCAGCATCAGATCCGCCTGCTGGCAGGGCGGCTGCCAGATCTGCACCCAGTCCGGCAGTTCGCCGGCGGAGAATACGTAGATCTCGGAGATCACCGTGCCCTTGGGGAAGTGCAGCTCCAGCGTTTCCGGCAGCGTGCCGAACAGCGCCGCCACATCCACAAACTCGTGGAGGAAGGCGTTTTCGCCGCAGGAGATGCTTTTGCCTGCGGCGGGGTCGGTCAGCGTCCAGACGGCGGGGATGCGGTCAAACTCGATGTACAGCGCACCGATGCCATCGTCACGGGACACGGTCACCACGGCGTCTTCCGCCGCACCGGAATAGGTGCTGCGCTTGCCGTCGCAGATCTTCGCCGCGTCGGAAAAGCCGGAGGCTTCCACGGAAGCGCCCTGATGTTCCGCCTCTGCGGCCAGAGCCGGAACGGCGGCCGCTGCGGCCAGACACAGGCAAAGGGAAAGTATGAGTAGATATTTACGGATCATCGCTGCCTCCTGAAAACTGTCAGCACGCATAAGCCACCAATTTAATCGCACATTACAGCGTATCACAATCTGTCGAAAAAAACAACACCCAGACGGAAGTTGCCCCGGGAAAGCACGCCGCGGCCGACGGGCGCAAAAACGGAGCAGACGCCCTGCGCCTGCTCCGCTGCTGCTTTATGAAAGGGCCTTATGCGTAGATGATGAGCAGACCTGCCAGAATGCCGATAATGGCGGAAAAGGCAGGCAGTTTGCTGTGGTACATCAAAATGGCCTGGGGGAGGATCTCGCCGAAGACCACATACAGCATGGCGCCGCTGGCAAAACCCAGACTCATGGCAAGACCCATCGCGCCGATATCGCCCAGAAGATAACCCAGCAGCGCGCCGAGAATGGTGGGCACGCCGGAGAGGGCGGTGATGAGGACGGCCTTGCCCTTGCCCATGCCGCCGCTGATGAGTGGGACGGAGACGGCCATGCCCTCGGGGATGTTATGCAGGCCGATGAGAATGGCCAGAACCAGAGCCGCGCTGCCCATCACGCCGTCGTTGCTGGCGTAGGAGGCGCCGATGGTCATGCCCTCCGGCACGTTGTGCAGGGCGATGGCGCAGGCCATCACCAGACCTGCGATGAAAAGGGAGAAGCGGCCGTCTTTCTTTGCGAAGTGCTGTTCCAGATGGTCGCTGTGGATCAGTTCGTCCAGATCGTCGGCGGTCTTGGGGTGGTTTTCGTCAATGTGAGGCACCTCGGGGTTGGTCTTTCGGTCGATCTGGTGGTTGAGCAGGAAGATCACCGCCACGCCCAGAGCAATAGAGCCGATGACGGTGCCCAGCCCCACCTCGGTGGCGAGGGCTTCCGTGACCAGATCGAAGCAGACCACGCTGAGCATCACACCGCCGGCAAAGCTCAACAGCAGGCTGACGGTGCGGTTGGAGTCCTTTTGCAGCATGGCGCCGATCAGGCCGCCAAGGCCGGTGCCCGCAACGCCTGCAATGGCTGTTGTTACGATCAATGTTTCGATCACGCCCACAGGGTATCCCTCCGATCCGAAAACAGGAAAATTTTTTCGTTTAGATAGTAGCACGGATTCCGACAAAATACAACAGCTTCCACCGTTAAAAAATGGAGATGCCGTGGGGGACGGACTCCATCCCTCAAAAAAATAAAAGAGCCGCAACTATTGCGGCATCTTCACAACGCCAAACCGATAAAAAGCTGTGGTCAAAAGGCCACAGCTTTTTGGGCGGAGTGCTCACTTTAGATACCATCTTCAGACCCGCCCGCGAATCCAGCGAAGCGAATCGCGGACGGAAAGGAGGAGCAGCGGCGTGAGTGCGCTCTGATTTTTGCAAAAAATCGGAGCAAGCGATACAAAGCTTGCTCCGACATGGTGCCGGTGGTGGGACTCGAACCCACACCCTGTCGCCAGGAACGGATTTTGAGTCCGTCACGTCTACCATTCCATCACACCGGCGTACTTTGCCATTATACTAGACCGTCGTTGGGAAGTCAAGGCGGTTTTGCCGTCTTCCGGCAGCGGAGCGGGAAAAAATGAACAGTCCGTTAAAATCCAAAGAAAGACTATCCAAACGGAGGAAGATGTGCTATGATATATACGTTAAATTATGCGTATTTGCGCAGGAAAAGGAGGGTGGAGCATGAAGAAAACGGCGAAAGCACGGCTGCTGATACTGGTGCTGCTGGCATCGCTGTTTCTTGCCGGCTGCAGCGGGCTGGATCTGAATGTGGAGCTGCAGGAGCTGTACAGCCTCCCCACCCTGCCCGCACAGTACACGGAGCTGAACAACCGCATTTCGCAGATCATGGAAAACGGCGCAGAATATGCCGCACCCACCTCCGGCACCAACATCCAGCCCGTCCAGCTGGTGGATCTGAACGGCGACGGCAGGGAGGAAGCGGTGGCCTTCTTCCGGAAGGCGGCGGACGAAAAGCCCCTGAAAATTTATATCTTCTCGGTGCGGGACGACCGCTATGAACAGACGGCGCTGATCGAGGGAAGCGGCACCGGCATATACAGCATCGTATACAGGGATCTGGACGGGAACGGCACGCTGGAACTGGCGGTGGGCTGGAAAGCTGCGGCGGAATTGCAGGTGCTGGAGGTCTATACCCTGCGGGAAGGACATACCGAACAGCTGCTGCGCACCAATTATGTGAAATACACCGCTGCGGATCTGGACGGAGATGGGCGTCAGGAGCTTGTGATCCTGCGCTCGGACGAGGAGGGCAACGGCGTTGCCGATTACTACATCTGGCAGGAGGGCGGCCGCCTGGTCAACCAGTCCTCTGCCCGCATCTCGGCCACCATGGCGGAGCTGAGCCGGCAGGGAAGCGTCACGGCGGGCGTGCTGCGGGGCGGTGCGGCGGCGGTGTTTGTTACCGGCGTCACGGATACGCCGCAGGTCATCACGGACATCCTTGCGTCCCGGGGGGGCACGCTGAATAATATTGTGCTTTCCGGTTCCACCGGTGTTTCCACGCAGATCCATCCCTACTGCGCCCTTGACCCCACGGATATCAACGGCGACGGCGTGACAGAAGTCCCCTGTCCCGTGTATCTGCCCGGCGCGCTGGGGGGAGAGAGTTCCTATCAGCAGATCGAGTGGCGCAGCTACGATGAGCAGGGCGTCTCTGCGGTGGAACTGCGAACCTACCACGATACCGAGGACGGCTGGTATCTGCGGCTGCCGGAGGAGTGGAACGGGATTGTTACCGTGACCCGCACCACCCAGCCCGACGATGTGCGCGTCACCTTTTATGCCTTGGGCGATGGGCGGGCAAAGCCCTTCCTGCGCATCTCCACCCTGACCGGCGCGACGCGGGAGGTCAAGGCGGTGCAGGGGGATCGGTTCCTTCTGGCTCGCCAGAGCGAGACCATCTACACCGGAGAACTGATGGAGGGCAACCAGACCTGGCAATACGGCCTGACAGCGGATGATGTCCGCGCGGCCTTCAACGTGATTTTGCCGGAATGGGCGCCCGGCGACAACTGACAGGGAGGAAAAGCGGAATGAAAAAGGTACTGGTACTGGAAGATGAAGCCAATATCCGCAGTTTTATCGTAATCAACCTGCGCCGGGCCGGATACGATGTGATCGAAGCCGAAACGGGCGAAGACGCACTGAACTGTCTGAAAGAGAATCCGGACACCAAAGTGGCGCTGCTGGATATCATGCTGCCCGGGATCGACGGCTTTGAAGTCTGCCGCCGCATCCGTGCCACCAATACCCGCATCGGCATCATCATGCTCACCGCCCTCTCCCAGGAGATGGACAAGGTGACCGGATTGATGACCGGCGCGGATGACTATGTGACCAAGCCCTTCTCCCCGGCGGAGCTGACGGCGCGTGTGGATGCGCTGTTTCGCCGCGCCGGCGGTGAGGAGCGGACCGAACCCGGTGAGCTTCGTCAGGAGCCCTTTGTGCTGAACATCCGCAACCGGACGCTGGAAAAACACGGCGAGCGCATCAAACTGACGCAGGTGGAATATTCCATCATGCGTGTCTTTATGGAGAATCCGGGAAAGGCGCTGTCCCGCGAGGAGATCCTGGATATGGTCTGGGGCCGGGACTATTTTGGCGAGCTGAAGATCGTGGACGTCAACATCCGCCGGCTGCGCCTGAAGATCGAGGACAACGTACAGAATCCCACCTACATCACAACGGTCTGGGGTTACGGCTACAAGTGGGGCGGCTGACAGGCTGAATCTCCCCCCAGAGGAAGCATAAGGAAAGAGAGGTGACAGCGTGGCAGAGAAGAAACGAACATGGATTGCACCCACCCTGCGGGGTCTGCGGAAACGCTGGATCCTCTATACCGTCATCCCGGTGACGCTGCTGCTGGCACTGCTGGTGGTGATGGTGTCCGTGGGCGTGGGCAACTATTACTATGGTTCCATGCAGGAGGGACTGGAAAGCCGGGTGCAGGCGGCGGCAAACTCCTTCAACGAGTACTTCATGGACAACGGCTACAACAGCTATTACCAGAAAGCCGTCCAGACCGCGGAGACCTTTGAGGACAAGGACCGCATCGAACTGCAGTTTATCAGCAGCACCAGCCGGCGCATCCAGGTGTCCACCTCCGGCTTCACGGCAGGCACCACGCCGGACACCGGCGATATTGACGGTGCCATTGCGCGCAACGAGATGACGTACTTCCGCGGACAGGATCCCCAGACGGGGGAACGGATCCTTGCGGTCTCCCATCCGCTGCTGTTCCACGGCAGAGTGGTGGGCGTTATGCGGCTGGTGACCTCTCTGCGGGAGGTGGACCATCAGATCCGCACCGCGGTGATCGCCATTTTGCTGGTGGCGCTGCTGGCGCTTGCGCTGGTGCTGGTGTCCAACCTGACGTTCATCAACAATGTGGTGGAGCCGGTGGCGGTGGTGACCGAAACGGCGAAACGCATCTCCGCCGGCAGCTACGGCATCCGGCTGGAAAACCCCTATACGGACGAGCTGGGCGAACTGGTGGACAGCATCAACGACATGTCCATGAAGATCGGCCAGAGCGAAAAATTAAAGAGTGAGTTCATCTCCTCCGTGTCCCATGAACTGCGTACCCCTCTGACCGCTATCAACGGCTGGGGCGAAACGATTCTGGAAGACCCCACCGGCGACGGAGAGCAGCTGCGCCGCGGCATCCGCATCATCCTCAACGAGTCCCGGCGCCTTTCCACCATGGTGGAGGAACTGCTGGCCTTCTCCCGTATGGAGGATGGCCGCTTCACCGTCCAGATGGAGCCTGTGGATCTGCAGGCGGAGTTTGAAGATACCATTTTCACCTATCGGGAGCTGTTCCGTCAGGAGGGCATCGAACTGGAATACCACGCCGGCGAAGAATTGCTGCCGGAGATCCCCGGCGACCCGGAACGGCTCAAGCAGGTGTTCTGCAACGTGCTGGACAACGCGGCCAAGCACGGCGGCGCCGGGCGGCATATCGTTGCCTCGGTGGCGCAGGAGGACGGCTTCCAGATTGTAAAGGTGCGGGACTTCGGCCCCGGCATCCCGGAGGCGGAGCTGCCGTTCGTGAAGCAGAAGTTCTACAAGGGTTCCTCCAAGGCCCGCGGCAGCGGCATCGGCCTTGCGGTGTGCGATGAGATCATCCGCCTCCACAACGGCGCCTTCGAGATCACCAACGCCGAGGGCGGCGGCGCGGTGGTGACCATCCGCCTGCCGGAAAAAGAATAAAAAACTTTCGAACAAATGTTTGATTTTTGAAATCGACTGTGCTATAGTGTTCATAAGCAGAAAGGAAGCACCCATGACAGAGAAGAAAAGCTGCGCCTTCCGCACCAGCATCGGCGGACAGGCGCTGATCGAAGGCATTATGATGCGCGGCCCGGAAAAGCAGTCCATCGTGGTTCGCGATCAGGAGGGGAATCTGGTCGAGAAAGTCGAGGATCTGAAATTCATCAAGGATCGCTATCCCATTCTCGGCTGGCCGCTGGTGCGGGGGACGGTGAATTTCCTTGCATCCATGGTCAACGGCGTCAAGGCGCTGATGTACTCGGCGGAGTTTTATCCGGATGAGGAGGCGGCACAGCCCTCCAAATTTGACCAGTGGCTGGAAAAACACATCCCCAGCAAGCAGTTGGAGTCCATCGTCATTACGCTGGCGGTGGTGCTGGGCGTGGGATTGAGCGTGTTTTTGTTCATGGTGCTGCCCACCTTCCTTACCGGCGGCGTGCTGCACTTTTTCCCCGATTTTCCCATGTGGGGACGCAACCTGATGGAAGGCGTTTTGAAGATCATGATCTTCATCGGCTATCTGATCGTCTGCTCCAAACAAAAGGATATTTACCGGGTATTCCAATACCACGGCGCCGAGCATAAGACCATCTTCTGTTACGAAGCCGGCCTGCCCCTGACGGTGGACAATGTCCGCGGCCAGACCAAGCACCATCCCCGCTGCGGCACCAGTTTCCTGTTTGTGGTCATCTTCGTGTCCATCCTGTTTTCCGGCGTGGTGTTCGGCATCTGGCCCATCACCAACACGCTGCTGCGGACGCTGATCCATTTGCTGCTGCTGCCGCTGGTGGTGGGCGTGACCTACGAATTCAACCGCTGGGTGGGTCGCCACGCGCAGGAGGGCGGACTTGCCAAAGTGCTGACTGCCCCGGGTATGTGGCTGCAGAATTTTACCACCAATGAGCCGGAGGACGGCATGATCGAGGTGGCCATCCGCGCCATGGAGCTGGTTCTCCCCAGCGAGCAGGGCAAGGACGAGTGGTAAACGAAATAAAGAGGGGACAGATCCCCTTTGACGGAGCATTGTATGGCAATCACATATAACAATCTGTATCTTGACATTCGCCAGCAGTTGAAAAAAGCCGGCGTTGACGCCGCTACGCTGGAGGCCCGGGAACTGGTGTGCTTCGGCAGCGGAAAAAACAAGGATGAGCTGACCCGCGACGGCAGTCTGTACGCCTCTCCAGAAACGGAAATGCGGGTGCGTGCGATGGTAGAGCGCCATCTGGCCGGCGAGCCGGTGGCGTACCTCATCGGCGAGTGGGAGTTTTACGGCCTGCCGCTGGACATCTCCGCCGATGTGCTGATTCCCCGCCCCGACACAGAGGTGCTGGCGGAGCAGGCCATCGAGTATGTAAAAACGCTGGGCGAGTGCCGCGTGCTGGATCTCTGCGCCGGCAGCGGCTGCATCGGTCTTGCGGTAGCCTCCCGGGCGGAGCGCGCCCGGGTGGTGCTGGGCGAATATTCCGACGCGGCGCTGAAGATCTGCCGCCAGAACATTCGCAGAAACGGCCTTTCCGGCCGGGTGGTGCCCATGTCCGTCAACGCGCTGGAAAAGCCGGAGCGGAACCTCGGTGAATTCCAGTGCATCGTCAGCAATCCGCCCTACATCCCTCACGCCGACATCGCGGGACTGGACGCCTCCGTCAGGGACTTCGAGCCCCATCTGGCGCTGGACGGCGGCGAGGACGGTCTGGATTTCTACCGCGCCATCGTGGACAAGTGGACGGAAGTTCTCGTCCCCGGCGGCCGGCTGTATTTCGAGGTCGGCATTGGTCAGGCGGACGATGTGCTGCGCATCATGCGGGCAAAGGGCTACGGCGACATTCAGATCGTCAAGGATCTCCACGACATTCCCAGAGTGGTGTTCGGCACCCTCTGCACGGAAGTTTGATGTCCCGTTTATGGGACAGATCCTGAAGCGTCCTTACAGATAAGACAGAACACAGCGGGATCCGAAGGGATCATACAGAGAACGATACAGGAGGAAGAAACGATGGCAAAAGAGAAGGCTCCCATGCCCATGGCAGCACCTGCGGAGGATAAGAAGCGGGCGATCGACACCGCCATGGCGCAGATCGAGAAAACATACGGAAAGGGTACCATTATGCGCTTCGGCGACAGGGCGGAGCTGAATGTGGACTACATCCCCACCGGTTCTCTGGCGCTGGACGTGGCGCTGGGCATCGGCGGTCTGCCCAAGGGCCGCATCATCGAGATCTACGGGCCCGAGTCCTCCGGTAAGACCACGCTGGCGCTCCATGTGGTGGCGGAGGCCCAGAAGCGCGGCGGCGAAGTGGCCTTTGTGGACGCGGAGCATGCGCTGGATCCCACCTACGCCCGGGCGCTGGGCGTGAGGGTGGAGGATATGCTCATCTCCCAGCCCGATACCGGCGAGCAGGCGCTGGAGATCACCGAGGCGCTGGTGCGCTCCGGCGCCATCGACGTCATCGTGGTGGACTCCGTGGCGGCGCTGGTGCCCCGCGCGGAAATTGAGGGCGAGATGGGCGACAGCTATGTGGGTCTGCAGGCCCGGTTGATGAGCCAGGCGCTGCGCAAGCTCACCGGCGCCATCGGCAAGACCAACACCATCGTCATCTTCATCAACCAGCTGCGTGAAAAGGTGGGCGTGATGTACGGCAACCCCGAAGTGACCACCGGCGGCCGCGCGCTGAAATTCTATTCCTCCGTCCGTATTGACGTGCGCCGCATCGAGGCGCTGAAAAACGGCAGCGAGGTGGTGGGCAGCCGCACCCGCGCCAAGGTCGTCAAGAATAAGGTGGCGCCTCCCTTCCGTGAGGCGGAGTTCGACATTATGTACGGCGAGGGCATCGCCCGCACCGGCGAACTGATCGACCTGGGCGTGAAGCTGGATCTGGTGCAGAAGGCCGGTTCCTGGTTCTCTATGGGCGAGGTGCGCATCGGTCAGGGCCGCGACGCCGCCAAGAAGTACCTGCAGGATAACCCGGATGTGGCCGAAAAACTGGAGGCCGACATCCGCCGCAACTTCGACAAACTGATGAGCAATCAGGCCCGCATCGCCGCCCGGGCCGTGGATGTGAGCGCCGACGATTTTGACGATGCGGATTGAGCGCATCGAGGCGTCCAAACACAAAAAGGGCCGGGTGCTGGCCTTTCTGGAGGATGGCACCTGCCTGAAGCTGACCGAGCAGGAACTGCTGGATTTTGGCCTGTGCGCCGGAGACGAGCTGGACGCGGATACGCTGAAACGCCTGAAACGGGCGGTGGGCATCTCCGATACCAAGACGGCCGCCGCCGAACTGATCGGTCGGCGCGCCATGAGCCGCCGCGATCTGGAGCAGAAGCTGCGTGCCAAGGGCGCCAGCGAGGCGGACGCCCGCTATGCCGCCGAATGGCTGGAGGCCATCGGTGCCATCGACGATGCGGACTATGCCGCGGCGCTGGTGCGGCACTACGGAAATCTCGGCTACGGCGCCGCCTACGTGCGGCAAAAACTGTATGAAAAGGGCGTCCCCCGGGACCTGTGGGACGCCGCGCTGGATGCTCTGCCGGAATCGGCAGAGCATATCGGTCGTTATCTGGAAAGTAAGCTGCAAGGCCGTTTGCCTGACGAGAAGGAAAAGAAGCGGCTGACGGATGCACTGCTCCGCCGGGGCTTTTCCTGGAGCGAGATCAGGGACGTCTGGAGCAGCAGAGAGATCTATTTTTCGGAGGATTGAATGGAGCTGCGGGAAGCTGTACTGTCACGCCGGAGCGTGCGGAAATACAAGAGCGATCCGATTCCCAGAGAAATTCTGGAGGAAATTCTGGAAACGGCCTGCTGGGCACCTTCGGCAGATAACCGGCAGCCGTGGTATTTCGTGGCGCTGACGGGAAAAGAGGACATCGATGCCCTCCGCAGCACCATGGAGCGCGTGTCGGAGGAGATCGCCCCCCATCTGGAGGAGATGTTCCCCCGCCACCCCAACGTGGTGCGGGAGGTGCGGCTGTTCCTCCGCAGTCTGGGCGACGCGCCGGTCTATGTGCTGGCCTTTTTGCAAAAGGAAGAGGGGCACCGGGAGAGCATGCTGGAAAGCGTGGCGGCGGCCATCCAGAACCTGCTGCTGGCGGCTCATGAAAAAGGACTCGGCACCTGCTGGATTAACGCCGCCACGGGTTTGGGCTACGGCCCGGCTCTGCGGGATCTGTTTGCACCGGGCAAGGGCGAGTTTGTCAGCCTGATCACGTTGGGTTACCCCGAAATCACCCCCAACGCACCCAAGCGCAAGCCCGGGCGCTGGGTCATTCGATAGAAAAATGTAAAGTGAGGCGGACACATTTGAATTATAAAATTGCTTTTGTTTCTCTGGGCTGCGCCAAAAATCAGGTGAACTGCGAGCAGATGATGGCGCTGGTGCAGGCGGCAGGCCACGACATCGTGGCGGCGCCGGAGGAGGCGGATGTGGCGGTGGTGAACACCTGCGGCTTTCTGGCCTCGGCCTGCGAGGAGGCCATCGACAACGTTCTGGCCCTGGCGGAACTGAAACAGGCCGGCACGCTGAAAAGGATCATCGTCACCGGCTGCATGGCCCAGCGCTATAAGAACGATGTGCTGGAGGAACTGCCGGAGGTGGACGCCATCCTCGGCACAGGCAGCTACGGCGACATTGCCGCAGCCATCGACGAGGTGATGACAGGCGGCCTGCGCCCCTGTCATCTGGGCAACATCCACACGGCGGAGCAGGGCGGACCCCGCATCCTCTCCACGCCCCCCTGGTTTGCCTACCTGCGTATCGCCGAGGGCTGCGACAACCATTGTGCCTACTGCGTGATTCCCTCTCTGCGCGGCAAGTACCGCAGCCGCCCCATGAACGAGATTCTGGACGAGGCGGCGGAGCTGGCCTCTGCCGGCGTGCAGGAACTGCTGGTCATCGCCCAGGACATCACCCGCTACGGCACCGACCTCAATGGAGAGCATCAGCTGGCCAAGCTTCTGCGGGAGCTGTGCAAGTTTGAATTCCGCTGGATCCGCCTGCATTACCTGTACCCCGACCAGATCACCGACGAGCTGATCGACACCATTGCCGCAGAGGAAAAAATTCTGCCCTATCTGGATATCCCCATGCAGCACTGCAACGACGAGATTTTGAAGCGGATGAACCGCCGCGATACCAAGGCGTCTTTGCTGGCGCTGATCACGAAGCTGCGCGAGCGCATCCCCAATCTGGTGCTGCGCACCAGCCTCATCGCCGGCCTGCCCGGCGAGGGTGAGGAGGAGTTTGAGGAACTGTGTGAATTCCTGCGTGAGGTGAAGATCGAGCGCGCCGGCGTGTTCCCCTTCTCTCCCGAGGAGGGCACCAGAGCGGCGCTGATGGACCATGTGGACGCCGAGGAGGCCGCCCGCCGCGCGGAACTGGCGGTGGATGTGCAGTCCGATATCATTGACGACTACAACGATTCTCTGCTGGGTCAGGAGCGGGAAGTTCTGTGCGAGGGCTTTGACGGTCAGGCGCAGATGTTCTTCGGCCGCACCTATGCCGAGTCCCCCGAGATCGACGGCCGCGTCTACTTCACCGCAGAAGAAGCGGTGCAGCCCGGCGCCTTTGTCACCGTCCGCTTCACAGGCACCATGGACGGCGAACTGACCGGCGAAGTCGTTTAAAAGGGGAGCAGGCTCCCCCTTTAGAAACCCCTCACCAGTGACATCGGTCACTGGTGGACGCCGCCCAAGGCGGCTGGGTCAATGTATTTTCGCCACGTACACGCCGCGGCGAAAATGATTTCATAAAGTTGCAGTTTTGCTGTGGAAAGGAACATTTATGAATCTGCCCAATAAATTGACTGTTTTGCGCATTATATTGATCCCTGTGTTCATGGGAGTGCTGTATCTGGGCTTCCCCGGCGCAAATTGGGTGGCGCTGGCGGTGTTCGTCATTGCCAGCTATACCGACCTGCTGGACGGCAAGATCGCCCGCAAGTACAATCTGGTGACGGACTTCGGCAAGTTTGCCGATCCCCTCGCCGACAAGATGCTCACCACTGCCGCCCTGCTGTGGTTCGTGGAGATCGGTCAGATGCCCGCATGGGCGCTGCTGATCGTGCTGGTGCGTGAATTTGCGGTGAGCGGTCTGCGCATGATCGCCAGCGACAAGGGCCGTGTCATCGCCGCCGGCTGGTCCGGCAAGGTGAAGACTGCCTCCACCATGGTCTGCATCATCCTGATGTTCCTGCCCATTCCTGCCATCGTGAACACGGTCTGCGTCTGGATCATTGCCCTGACCACCCTCTACTCCGGCGTGGAGTATTTCGTGAAGAACAAGGACATCATCGCCACGGCGTGACCCTGCCTGTAAACAGCAAAACACCCTCCGCCGATTCGGCAGAGGGTGTTTCTTTGTATAGGTAATGCCAGTTTGGAAAATTGGAATTTGTAAGTTAAATATATTTGAAAACCCGTTGGCAATTTGCACAAAGAAACAGCTCTGTCCATTTGGGCAGAGCCGCTTTATTCACTCAATAAATTGGAATTTGTCTTTTCTGTTTTATTTTCAAAATTCGTGTACGGTTGAATCTTTGCATCATTACAAACATCAAATCAAAACCGGCTCCTAAAGCAGATGTTATTAAAAACACCCAAAATGAAGCAAACCATATTGAAGCAAGAACGGGAATAAAACTAAAAATAACATTTGTCTCATGTACCAACTCTGATTGACAGGTGGCTTGAACAATTTCGTCCCAACTATGTTTTGAAGTATCAAACGTATCCGAATTATATGTAGGCATTTTGTTTTTCCATTTCTTAACCTTCGTTTTTTGATACAATTTCATTTCAAATTTGCTAACATGATACCACTTTTTATGGTAATTTGCTTTATTATGCATGATTGAATCAATGACCACCCCAACCATCAATCTGATAATAAAGTGATATGCTGTGGTCCCAAACGTAATGATAAAGGGAACCAGGAATCTATAATTTGTAATTTCATATAAAACGAAACAACAAACCATCAGCAAAAAAGACATCGCTGAAATTCTTTTCATTGTTTTTGCCATGATATTTTCTCCACTTTTATCTTCTTTTTTATTAATGTTTCTTTATCTTTTAGTCCACTCTACCATGTCTCACTGATTATTTCAACGATTGGCGAAAATGCCGGAGTTAATTCCCCCCACACTTTAAGTTAACAGGGATGGAAAACCCTTCCCTTTTAACGTAATGTGTTGGTAATGTTCTTCCTGAAAATCCTTCGTCGAAATAACGGAGATCGGCACAAAAAGAGGATACTGCGCCATAAAAGGCGCAGTATCCCAGGCTTATTCGTTCACTTTAGAAAAGCTGTCCCGGAAGTTTTTCCTTTTTCTTGTAAGGGAACAATTTATCAAATACTTCCGCTTCGTCTTCATTTACGGAGTAACCCCGCGGCGTTGCATACTCGCCCGTAATTCCGCTCAGGTATCCCGGCACCAACTCTTTGCAGAGGAAAAACGACGCATCTTCTCCTTCGGGCAAACCATGATAGCGGATGCCAAAATGACTGGCAAAGGTAAAGCCGCTCTTTCCGTAAAATTCGATATTGCCTTCAAAGCAAACCGCTCCGCATCCAAGAACGGCGGCTTTCTCCAAAGAGTAATCCAACAGAATTTTTCCGTAGCCTTTCCGTTTCAGTTCCGGAGCAATACAGATTGGACCCATTGTCATGATAGGAATCTCTCTGCCGTCATCAGCTTTAATATTCGCTCTCATAAACATATTCTGTCCAATCAACTGTCCAGCCTTCTCCATAACGAAATCCAGTTCGGGCACAAATGCCTCATCGTCTCTGAGTTGATGCAGTACATAGTGCTCTAAACACCCGGGGCGATACACATTCCAAAATGCTTCTCTTACAAGATTCTCTACTTTTCGGTATTCTTCTTTTCTTTCTAAACGAATGATATAGTCATTTTTATTCATTATTTTTCCTCCTGATGATTGTTGACTGCAATTCTGGGAGGTTTGTGTGAGACTGTATTTACGCAAACCTCCCGGTTAACCTACAATCTCCAGTGCTTTGCTCGTTTTCTTCAAAAAGCAATCTCCTTAAATCGTTTTAGATAGTCAAGCCATGAGGCCAGACACCAAGATACTATCATACAGGCTGAAATGGTTCAACTATGAATTAGTGAAAATGTCAAATTTAAATCTGCCAATACTTTAAGTTAAATGGGGCGGAAAACCCTTCCCCTTGACACCGCCTGTATTTCGTGATATAGTTCCACCGTATATCGGCTATGACGAAGACCGAAGCGCAAAGCGGCGCACAGAGAGGGATGTGGTTGGTGTGAGCATCCTGCGTACGAGGCGGTGAGACCACTTCCGAGCCGTCTGCGACGAGCAGACCGGGACCTCCCGTTACAGAGGACACGAGCGACGGCGCAAGCCGTAAGCAGGGTGGAACCGTGGAGTTATCTGACTTCACCCCTGAATCTTCAGGGGTGAAGTTTTTTCTTTTACACCCCTTATCAACGAAAGGAGTTTTTCCCATGGCTGACGAAAACATCTATACCTTTGAAAATGAGGAATACCGCAAGACCTACTGGCACACCTGCTCCCACGTGCTGGCGCAGGCCATGAAGCGCCTGCACCCCGAGGTCAAACTGGCCATCGGCCCTTCCATTGACAACGGCTTCTACTATGACTTCGACACCCCCGCGCCCTTCACGCCCGAGGATCTGGAGGCTCTGGAGGCCGAGATGCGCAAGATCTGCAAGGAGAAGCTGAAGCTGGAGCGCTTCGAGCTGCCCCGCGCCGAGGCGCTGGAACTGATGAAGGACGAGCCCTACAAGGTGGAGCTGATCAACGATTTGCCCGCCGATGCTGCCATCTCCTTCTACAAGCAGGGTGACTTCACCGACCTGTGCGCCGGCCCCCATCTGGACTCCACCGGCCGCATCAAGGGCAACGCCATCAAGCTGACCTCCGCCACCGGCGCCTACTGGCGCGGCGATTCCACCCGCAAGATGCTCCAGCGCATCTACGGCGTGGCCTTCGCCAAGAAGGAGGATCTGGACGCCTATATCGCCCAGCGTGAAGAGGCCCTGAAGCGTGACCACAACAAGCTGGGCCGCGAGCTGGAATATTTCACCACCGTGGATGTCATCGGTCAGGGTCTGCCCATCCTGCTGCCCAAGGGCGCCCGCACCATCCAGACCCTGCAGCGCTGGATCGAGGACGAGGAGCAGAAGCGCGGCTATCTGCTGACCAAGACCCCCCTGATGGCAAAGAGCGACCTGTACAAGATCTCCGGCCACTGGGATCACTACCGCGACGGTATGTTCATCATGGGCGATCCCAATGACGAGAGCAAGGAGTGCTTCGCTCTGCGTCCCATGACCTGCCCCTTCCAGTATCAGACCTACCTGAACCGTCAGCGTTCTTACCGCGACCTGCCCATGCGTCTGGGTGAAACATCCACCCTGTTCCGCAATGAGGATTCCGGCGAGATGCACGGTCTGATCCGCGTGCGTCAGTTCACCATCTCCGAGGGCCACCTGATCCTGCGTCCCGACCAGCTGGAAGAGGAGTTCAAGGGCTGTCTGGAATTGGCCAAGTATTGCCTGGAGACCGTGGGTATGCTGGATAACTGCACCTTCCGCTTCTCCCAGTGGGATCCCAACAACACCGCCAAGTACGAAGGCACCGCCGAGCAGTGGGATGCCGCACAGGGCGCTATGAAGCAGATTCTGGACGATCTGGGCGTGAACTACGAGATCGGCATCGACGAGGCCGCCTTCTACGGCCCCAAACTGGACATCCAGTTCAAGAACGTCTTCGGCAAGGAAGATACCATCGTCACCATTCAGATCGATATGCTGCTGGCCGCCAAGTTCGGCATGTACTATATCGACGAGAACGGCGAGAAGGCACTGCCCTATATCATCCACCGCACCTCTCTTGGCTGCTACGAGCGTACGCTGGCCTATCTGATCGAAACCTACGCCGGCGCACTGCCTACCTGGATGGCTCCCGAGCAGGTTCGCTTCCTGCCCGTCACCGACCGTGCCGCCGACTACTGCGCCGAGAAGGCCAAGGCGCTGGAGGCCATGGGCTTCCGCGTGGAGGTGGACTACCGCAACGAGAAGATCGGCAAGAAGATCCGCGAGGCCACGCTGGAGAAGGTGCCCTACATGGTTGTTGTCGGCGACCGTGATATGGAAAACGGCACCGTGTCTCCCCGTCACCGCAGCGGCGAGGATCTGGGTGCCATGCGCTTCGACGAGTTCGCAGCCGTGCTGAAGGACGTTGTGGATTCCAAGGCACGCAAGTAAACACACACCCATACGCACCCGAGCGCCGCGTCGAAAGACGCGGCGCTTTTTTGCCTTCAAAGGACGGAGAGTGGGGGAGAAGGGCGGGGAGAAACGGAGCGGGAGCTGCCGCAAAGCGCTGGTATGCAGGGATGATTTGAAAAACTTGCAAAAAAGCGGGTAAAAATGCAGGAGCGAATTCAAAAACTTGCAGAAAAAGCGAAAAAAGCTGAAAAAGCCTCTTGAAAAATGAAAGGATTTGCGATACAATATGCACCGTGAGGAAACTCCATTAAATTAGGAAAAGAGGATTCTGCAATGAAGAAGTTTGTATCTCTGCTGCTGGTCGTTCTGACCATGGCCACCATGCTGGCTGGCTGCGGCGCCAAGAAGGAACTGATTTTCACCACCGGCAGCGAGACCGGTACTTATTATGGTTTCGGCACGATTATGGCCGGCCAGATCAGCGACAAGACCGACACTACTGTTACTGCTATTGTTGGCTCCGGTTCCAAGGGCAACATTGAGCTGATGAAGCTGGGTGATGCCCAGATGGGTCTGGTTCAGTCCGACGTGATGTCCTACGCCTACGCCGGCACCAACCTGTTTGAAGGCGCTGCCGTCACCAACTTCTCCACCGTGGCTGCCCTGTACATGGAGCAGGTTCAGATCGTGACGCTGGATCCCACCATCAAGAGCGTTGCCGACCTGAAGGGCAAGACCGTTTCCGTGGGCGAGCCCGGCTCCGGCGTGTACTTCAACGCTGTCGACGTGCTGGCTGCCTATGACCTGACTCTGGACGACATTACGCCTACCTACGAGTCCTTCGGTAACTCCACTGAATCTCTGCAGGACGGCAAGATCGACGCCGGCTTCATTGTCTCCGGCGCCCCCACCAACGCCATCACCTCTCTGGCTACCACCAACGATGTCTATCTGGTCGAGCTGGATGACGAGCACATCGCCAAGCTGATTGAGGCTTCTCCCTACTACAGCAAGAACGTGATCCCCGCCGCCGCTTACGGCCTGGAAAAGGACGCCACCACCGTTGCCGTGGGCGCCGTGATCATCGCCCGCGACGATGTGTCCGAGGACGCTGTTTATGACGTGGTCTCCGGCATTTTCGAGAGCATCGATACTCTGGCTCATGACAAGAAGAACGAATTGAGCCTGGAGTTCGCCACTACCGGTGTCGACGTGCCCTATCACAAGGGCGCTGCCAAGTACTTCGCCGAGAAGGGCATTACCGTCCCCACCAAGTAAGGAGCAAACCAACAATAAGAACTGCGGCGGAACTCCCGCCGCAGTTCCTTGCGTTTAAACCCGCGTTAATAAAACGTTAAAAGGAGGTTCCTATGCCCTTTTTGAAGAAGAAAAAGGATCTTGCTGAAGTGCAGAATGCAGATGCGGTCGTTGAGTCTGCCGAGGTCGGTACTGCCGCGGACGTGGAAGCGGTCATGAAGAAGTATGACCGTGAATCCAACACCCGCATCTGGACCGGCGTTCCCAGGCAGATCGTCCGGTTCGCCATGGCAGCCTTCTCTGTGTATTGCCTGTGCATGACGCTGCTGTTTCGCGGCATCGCGGAGATCCCCCTGACCCTGTTCCTAGGGTTCGTCATCATCATCGGTTACCTGAACTATCCCATTCGCAAAAATCCCACCAGAGCCAACTACCTGCCCTGGTATGATATTGTTATCATGGCGCTGGGCAGCGCACCGTTTTTCTACTTCGCCATGAATGCGGAGAAGATTTCGCTGATGGATCGCGGTGTCATTTCCACCAATCCCTTCCTGCTGATCATTGCGGTGCTGGGGATTCTGGCCTTGGTGGAACTGTGACGCCGCAGCGTCGGTGTCCCCATCCTGTGTGTGGTGGGCGCGCTGCTGATCTATGCGCTGGTCAATGTCCGCTTCGGCAAGGTCATCCTTGACCTGTTCTACGGTACCAAAGGCGTTATGGGTACTCCCATTGCCACCTGCCAGAAGTACATCGTGGTGTTCATCATCTTCGGCGCGTTCCTGGAACGCACCGGCATCTCTGGGTTCTTCATCAATCTGGCCAACTCCATTGCCGGTGCCTCTGCCGGCGGACCTGCCAAGGTTGCGGTCATTTCCTCCGCGCTGTGCGGCATGGTGTCCGGCTCCTCCGTGGGCAACACCGTGACCACCGGCTCCGTCACCATCCCTATGATGAAGAAGACCGGCTACAAGGGCGAGTTTGCAGGTGCCGTTGAGGCTGCCGCCTCCACCGGCGGTCAGATCATGCCGCCCATCATGGGCGCTGCCGCCTTCCTGATGGCGGAGTACACCGGCCTTCCCTATTCCCAGATCGCACTGCTGGCGGTGCTGCCCGCGGTGCTGTATTTCACCGGCATCTACATTGCCGTCCATCTGGAAGCCAAGAAGCTGGGCCTGCGCGGCCTGAGCCGGGACGAGCTGCCCAAGTTCAAAGTGTTGGTCAAAAAGATCTATCTGCTGGCGCCTCTGGTCATTCTGGTCTGGATGGTGTCCACCGGTAAGCGCACCATGCAGTCCTCTGCGGCCATCGCCATTCTGATTACCATTATCGTGGGTATTGTCAGCAATTTGCTCAATGCCATCACGGAGAAGCGGGAGAAGGGCACCGGCGTTGGCAAGGGCTTCCTGCGCGCTCTGGTGAGCCGTGAGCCCAGCGAAGAGGGCATCTCCGTCAGCAAGGTCATCGACGCGCTGGAGGCCGGCGGCAAGGGAACCATCACCGTGGCTGCTGCCTGCGCTATGGCCGGCGTAGTGGCTGGTTGTATCACCAGTACCGGCCTTGCCTCCAAGCTTCTGCGCGCCATCGTGGCGGCTTCCGGCGGCGTGTCCATCATTGCGCTGTTCCTGACGATGATCTGCTGCGTCATTCTGGGTATGGGTGTGCCCACCACGGCAAACTACTGCATCATGGCTGCCACCTGCGCCCCCATCCTGACCAGCCAGGAGATCGGTATCCCCATGCTGGCAGCACACTTCTTCGTGTTCTACTTCGGCATCGTGGCCGACATCACGCCCCCCGTGGCGCTGGCTGCCTATGCCGGCAGCGCCATCGCCAAGGCACCGCCTATGAAGACGGCACTCAACGCCACGAAGCTTGCCATCGCAGCCTTTATCGTGCCTTATATCTTTGCGCTGAATCCCGCCATGCTGTTCATGAATCAGGCAGGCGACCTGTTCAGTGTGGGCGTTCTGGAGGTCGTGCAGATCGTGGCCAGTGCGCTGCTTGGCCTGTATGCCATTGCGGCGTCCCTCAACGGACACCTGTACCGCAAGATCAATGCCCTGTTCCGTGTGGTGCTGGTCGCCGGCGGTCTGGGCATGATGATCCCCGGCACCGTAACGGATGTCGTTGGTCTGGTCATCGTGGCGGCTGTGGTGTTCATTCAGTACACTACAGCAAAGAAAGAAGCGGCAAAAACCGCATGACCGAAAGGCCGCCCTCCGGGGCGGCCTTTTTCTGTGTCGGGCGCGGCAAGAAAAGTAGTTGCGTTTGAAAAAGAGAAACGGTATACTGAAAGCAGGAATCGGGATTACGAAAGCGTGGAATGAAACATAAGCCGGAAGGCTGGATATGAAAGGAGTTTTCCGTATGGCATTTTTCAGTGAGTTGACCCAAAAAGCAAAGGGTGTAGCTGCGGTGGCGGCGGACAAGGCGAAGGGCGCTGCAGAGGTCACCAAGCTTTCTGTTGCCATTTCGGGCGAACAGCGGGAGATCGAGAAAAACTATCGCGCCATCGGTGAGTGGTTTGCCAATGAATTCGAGGGCGAGATCCCTGAAGGCGTGAAGGATCTGATGCAGGCGGTGGCGGACTCCAAGGCGAAGATTGCCGAGATGGAGGCTGCCAAGGCGGCAGCCAGGGCAGAGAAGCCTGCGGCTGCTGCCAGTGAAAAGACCTGCCCCATCTGCGGCGTCGCTTCCGACGGCAGATTCTGCCCCCAGTGCGGCGCACCAGTGGACGAATAAGCGAAATGGGGAAATGCTCCGGCTTTGCCGGAGCATTTTTGCTCCCTTCCGGCGTTAAGAAAACAGAAAGATTGTTGCTTTTGCCATAACGGTATGGGAAAATGTTTCCGTATGATGAAAAAAGAAAGGGGGGCATACTATGCCGTTATTTGCATTGAAGTCTTTGGCGCAGAGCGCTGCTTTGGAGGACGCGGCGGGGGATTACAAGAGATCTACCCGGGCGGAGCAGTTCCGTTTCAGTGGAGAGGCTGTCTATTTTCCCGCGTTTCCGGGAACGCAGTATCTGCCTTATGCGGCGCTTTCCCGCGTGATCAGCAGGAATACTGCCATCAGCGTCAAGGGGACTTGCGGCAAGCAGCTCCCCATGGTACGGGTGCGGATGTACTATGACGGAGGGGAATTCTACAAGGATTTCCTCTTTGAAAAGCAGCGCGCTGCGGACAAACTTCTTGACGCAGTGCGTTTGTACGATTCCGCCATTCCTGTTGAGCGGGACACCACACCCTTTGGAACATGAAAAAGCCGCCGCCGGGTACCCGGCGGCGGCTCTCTTTTGCGGTTTATTCGAACTTGTTCTTGATGACTTCCTGCTTCTCGCCGGTTTCCAGATCGATGTAGCGCACGAACAGGGACACCTTGTTGTCGGCATTCAGGGCGTTCCACATCTGCTCCGCCAGCGCTTCGGCAGAGGAGGCGTCCAGCACCACGCGCTCCGGTTCGCCCTCAAAGGAGGGGAGGGGATTGCCGTCGCCCATGTAGGTGTGGATGAAGCGGCCCTCACCGGGCAGGGGATTGCTGTAATCGTAGAAGAAGCGGTGGCTGCAGACGGGGTCGCCGTCGGCGCTCTTGAGGATGGAGAGCTGGAAGCTGCCGTCCTTTTCCATCACGCCGGAAATACGAGGGGTGTAGTTGGGGCCATCAGGCTCGAATTCGCGGGTGTGCAGCGCCTCCACGGTGGTCTTGCCCGCCACGAGGAAGTCGCGGACGGTGTCGGTCTGGTCGCCGTTGGTGACCACCAGCTTGTCGCCCACCTGACGGACGGGGTGATAGATGATGAGGCTGGGGTCCACCATCTTGGAGGGGTCGAAGGCCTCGGTGCGGATGCCGTCCTCGGTGACGGTAAAGACGCGGTTGCGGGAGTTTTCGCTGCGGCCCATGATGAAATAGGCGGCCACGGCGTACTTGTTGTCTGCGCTGCGGCCCAGCACGATGCCGCGGCCGGGGTAGGCGTTGCTTTCCAGCAGGCGGGTGAGATTCAGCTTGTTCATGGGTGGTTCTCTCCTTGCTTCAATAATTTTTTCCGTTCCTGATAATCGGGCAGGTAACGCGCCAGCAGCGCGTAAAACCGCGGCCCGTGGTTTTTCTCCTGAATGTGGCACAGCTCGTGGACGACCACCAGATCAATGGCATCCTCCGGACAGCGCATCAGAAAGCAGGAAAAGCACAGGCTGTTTTTCCCGCTGCAGCTGCCGTAGCGCTTCTGGGCGGAGGTGATTTTGATGCCGGTGGGGATCAGTCCCGTTTTTTGACTCCAATACGCCACTTTTTCCGGCAAAACGGTGCGGGCGGCGGCTTTCAGCGCAGAAATTTCCTCCGCGGTGGGAGGTGGTGGGGCGGCGGCTCGCTGCCGCTGCCGTTCCAGATGCCGTGCGACCCAGGCGGCGTGCTTTGCCGCGAAGGCTTCAATGGCAGCGGCAGAGGTGCGCATGGGCGCGCGCACCAGCACACGGCAGTCCCGGGTGATCTCGATGGCCAGCGTCCTGCGCCGGGAGCGAATGAGCGTGTATGTATGATCCATGAGAGTAAGATAGCATGACGGCGGGAAAAACTCAATAGAAAATACGGAAAAGGTACTACCGCACGGGGCGAAAATGCGGGGAATACGGACAAAGACCTTGCGCGGGGAGCGGGGGAGGGCATATAATGAAAAAAACACGCAAAGGAGGAGCGGATATGTGGTTTGTTCTTGCGCTGCTGTCTGCGGTGTTTGCTGCGCTGACGTCCATTCTCGCCAAGGTGGGCATTGAGGGCGTGAATTCCAATGTGGCCACGGCGATCCGTACCATGGTGGTCGTGGTCATGGCCTGGGCAATGGTGTTTGTGACGGATGCGCAGGGCGGCCTGATGGAGATCAGCAGAAGAAGCTGGATCTTTCTGGTGCTGTCCGGCCTTGCCACGGGCGCGTCCTGGTTGTGCTATTATCGGGCGCTGCAAGTAGGGGAGGCGTCCAAGGTGGTGCCGGTGGACAAGCTCAGCGTGGTGATTACGCTGGTTCTGGCGTTTGTGTTTCTGCACGAGAAGTTTACCCCCAAGTCCCTCGTCGGCATGCTGCTCCTCACAGCGGGCACGCTGGTCATGGTGCTGTGAGAAACAGCGAAGGTTGACAAGCCTGCGGGAAACAGATACAATATACATTTAGTGAAAACCGCAAACGCGATACATTATAATAATATAGAAGCAAAGGATTTGAAACTTATGGCACAGGATAAGAGACAGGTAGAGGCTATCACTTCCCGTGATGTGGACTTTGCCCAGTGGTATACCGACGTCTGCAAAAAGGCAGAGCTGATCGACTACTCCTCCATCAAGGGTATGTTCGTATACCGCCCCTACGGCTACGCCATCTGGGAGAACATTCAGAGCCAGATGGACGCAATGTTCAAGGCCACCGGCGCGGAAAATGTGATGATGCCCATGCTGCTGCCCGAGTCCCTGCTCCAGAAGGAGAAGGATCACGTGGAGGGCTTTGCCCCCGAGTGTGCCTGGGTCACCTTCGGCGGCAGCGAGAAGCTGGAAGAGCGCTATGCCATCCGCCCCACTTCCGAGACCATCTTCTGCGAGCACTTCAAAAACGTGATCCACTCCCACCGCGACCTGCCCAAGCTGTACAACCAGTGGTGCAGCGTCATCCGCTGGGAGAAGACTTCCCGTCCCTTCCTGCGCCACCGCGAGTTCCTGTGGCAGGAGGGTCACACCATGCACGCCACCGAGGACGAGGCTCGCGCAGAGACCATGCAGATGCTGGAGGTCTACGCCAAGTTCTTCGAGGATGTGCTGGCCATGCCCGTCATCCGCGGCCGCAAGACCGACAAGGAGAAGTTCAACGGCGCCGAGGAGACCTACACCGTGGAGTGCATGATGCACGACGGCAAGGCGCTGCAGTCCGGCACCAGCCACTATTTCGGCGACGGCTTCGCCAAGGCCTTTGACATCACCTTCGCCGGCAAGGACAACAAGCCCCACAACCCCCATCAGACCTCCTGGGGTTCTTCCACCCGCATGATCGGCGGCATCATCATGACCCACGGCGATGATAACGGTCTGGTGCTGCCTCCCCGCATTGCCCCCACCCAGGTCATCGTGATCCCCGTGGCACAGCATAAGGAAGGCGTTCTGGATGCCGCCGGCGCCCTGCGTGACCGCCTGAAGGCTGTGGGCGTCCGCGCGAAGATGGACGATTCCGACAACTCTCCTGGCTGGAAGTTCGCCGAGTACGAGATGAAGGGCGTGCCCCTGCGCATCGAGATCGGCCCCAAGGACATCGAGAAGGGTCAGTGCGTCATCGCCCGCCGCGACACTGGCGAGAAGGTGTTCGTTGCCCTCACCGAGCTGGAGGAGACCGTCAAGCGCCTGCTGGACGACGTCCATGACAATATGTACGCCATGGCGCTGGCCAACCGTGAGAAGAATACCTTCGAGATCTCTACCGTGGCCGAGGCCAAGGAAGTGCTCTCTGCAAAGAGCGGCTTCCTGAAGTCCAAGTGGTGCGGCGAACTGGAGTGCGAGCTGGCCATGAAGGAGCAGGTGGGTGTTTCCTCCCGCTGCATGCCTCTGCAGCAGTCCGGCACCGAGGGCGTGTGCCCCGTGTGCGGCAAAAAGTGCGCAACTGACATTTACTGGGCGGTGGCCTACTAATTGAAATGTAACGGAAAAGGGGAGAGCACAGCGCTCTCCTCTTTTTTGTCTCACCCCAGATTTGGGGTCGGAAACGGGACGAAATACTATATTTTCGACGCTGAAAAAGGCGCCAAAAATTTCTGAAAAAATTCGTAAAAAACAGAGAAAAAAGACTTGACATTGAGAGATCTTTCTTTTATTATTGAGTAGTCCGCGCAAGGGGTTACTATGCGTGTGACACTGCGATGAACCGGGAGATTGCTCCGAAAGGAGGTAACTTCCGGGGAGTATGTCCGATAATCGGGCGGCTGAGAAAGATCTGTACGTAGCGTAGATCGCCACGCCATGATCGGTTACCGGCCGGAGGTATGTCCTTAAGCCGGTATTTTTCATGAGCGGGAATGATACGCACGGATAAGCGTATAGAAAAACTCTCTCGCCGTAGGTCGTCGAGACTCAAGAAAACAACCTACGAAATTTGGAGGAAACAAACCATGGCACAGAAAGAAATGATCCGCATTCGCCTGAAGGCCTATGACCACCAGGTCATCGACCAGAGCGCAGAGAAGATCGTCGAGACCGCCAAGCGCACCGGCGCTGAAGTCTCCGGCCCCATCCCTCTGCCCACCAAGAAGGAAGTCGTCACCATCCTGCGAGCCGTGCACAAGTACAAGGACAGCCGTGAGCAGTTCGAGCGCCGCACTCACAAGAGACTGATCGACATCACCAAGTCCACCCCCAAGACCGTCGAGGCTCTGATGGCTCTCGAGCTGCCTGCCGGTGTGGAGATCGAGATCAAGCTGTAAGGCAGATCTCACCGCGCATACCTATTTAAATTGTTTGCTGTCCATGTCCGCCGACTTGCGAGGCGGACGGGTCATGTCGGCAGAGCAATGCGAGTGAACCCAATGCACCGTATCTAAGCCGACCAATAACCTTTAAGGAGGAAAATACACAATGAAGGCAATCATCGGCAAAAAAGTGGGCATGTCCCAGATTTTTGACGAGAACGGCCGCGTGATCCCTGTCACCGTTATCGAGGCAGGCCCCTGCGCTGTCGTTCAGAAGAAGACTTCCGAAAAGGAAGGCTACAACGCTGTTCAGCTGGGCTTCGAGGATGTCCCCGAGCGCAAGCTGACCAAGGGCGAGATGGGCCACCTGAACAAGGCCGGCGTCGCTCCCAAGAAGTTCCTGCGCGAATTCGACCTGGACAACGCCGCCGAGCTGAACGTCGGCGACATCGTCAAGGCTGACACTTTCCAGGTTGGCGATTTCGTTGACGTTACCGGCACCAGCAAGGGCCACGGCTTCCAGGGCGTTGTCAAGCGTCACGGCACTGCCATCAAGCGCATGACCCACGGCGGCGGCCCCGTCCACCGTCATCAGGGCGCTCTGGCTGCAGGCACCTATCCCGGCCGTATCTTCAAGGGCCGCGTGGGCGCCGGTCACATGGGCTCCGAGCAGGTCACCGTGCAGAACCTGACTGTTGTCAAGGTTGATCCCGAGCTGAACATGCTGGTCGTCTGCGGCGCCATCCCCGGCCCCAAGGGCGGTCTGGTCACCATCAAGTCTACCGTCAAGACCCACAAGGTCAAGCAGGCTGGTGCCGACATCAGCAAGAACCCGCAGAAGGCTTCCGGCCGCAACCCGCAGAAGGCTTCCGCCAGAACGAAGTAAGAAAGGGGTGCTTGAACAATGTCTACTATGAAAGTTTTGAACATGGCCGGCGCAGAAGTCGGTACTGTGGAACTCTGCGATGCCATCTTTGGTATCGAGCCCAACACCGTTGTTGTGCATGAGGTTGTCAAGAACCACCTCGCCAACTGCCGCCAGGGCACCCAGAGCGCTCTGACCCGCGCCGAAGTTTCCGGCGGCGGCAAGAAGCCCTGGCGCCAGAAGGGTACCGGCCACGCCCGTCAGGGCAGCACCCGTGCTCCCCAGTGGACCCACGGCGGTATCGTCTTCGCACCCAAGCCCCGCGATTACAGCT